>JBJXFY010000433.1:0-13862 GCA_046155815.1 Limisphaerales bacterium
TTGGCTTTGCGGAGGTGAGCGCCCCGTGAATCAGAGGCCGAACCATGCGCTGCAGCATACCCGGCGTGGGCGTCGCGGTTGCAATCGTTGCGTCCCGTGCGCCGGGTCGCTGAGCTTGGGTCGTTCGACCAATCGTGAGCCTTTGCCCCCATGACCGGCGGGTGCTCGCGAGCAGCGACGCGGCGGGTTACCTCTACTACTCCTGCGAGGCCTGCCGCGGCCTCTGGATTCCGGGTGCGTCGCTCCACCGGGCGCTGTCGGCGCGCGGTACCGGGGAGCTGCGCGTGGCGGCCGTCGCCCGGACGGGCGGCGTCCTCTGCCCCGACTGCGCCGCGGCGTGCGGCACCCTTGTCGCGGAAGGCTGCACGGTGGACACCTGCCCCCGGTGCCGCGGCGTCTGGCTGGACTTCGGCGAGGTGTCAAAGCTCCGCCTCTGGTTCCCGGACGATTCCGCCGTCGTGGCCGCCGATGCCGGCCGGCGCCCAACGGAGGCGCAGAAGACGGAGGCCGGGGCTTCGGTCGTGATCGTAGTCGCGGACCTGATGATGGCGATTCTGAGCTGACAGTGCTGCTTTCGGTTCCGAGTTCATTCGGGCCGCAGCAGCCAGGTGGCGGAACCGCCGAGGCGGCTGGATTTTGGGGTGCGCATTCACTGCGTACCTGACATTATCGCGGCCATTCATGGCTGGGATAATCGCGCTCCTAACGCCCTCCAGTCCCGCCAGGGACGATGGAATTCACTCCAGCATTTCTGCCGTGCACTCGTGCCGGTGCTTTTTGAGGAAGGTCTCCAGCACCTCACGCAAGCTGCGCTGACGGTGATGTTACTCCCGTGTCAGGATCTAGTGAACCGTGGCGCCGACGCCGGACACTTCGGTGCTGAAGGCGCCGAACCCTTCCTGTCCTGCGAGAAGGAGCCGGCGTCCTGCAGGCCATCAAGGAGTTCGATCGTTCCCGGGAGGAAGGCCGGTCGGTCTGGGAATCGCGGCGGCAACTGCAGGTGAACGGGATGGCGGTGCACTCCACAAGGCGGCGCGGTCCATTCGCTGAGAGTGGGCGGAGGGGACGCAGCGCGCAGGGATTGGTCGGATGGCCGGAGCAGTTCCGCACGCCCCGCCTCGTGATGCGAGCTTTGACCCCCGGCGATCTTTCGCCGACTAAGGAGCTGCATTCCGTCCCGCGATGGCGCGTCGACCGGCGGCACCACGGATCTCGAACACCTGCGAAGTCGCTTCGCGGTCGTGCAAGCGATCCTGGCCTCCCAAGGCCGGGGGAAGGGGGGGCGCCGGGACTCGTGAAGCGGAGGACACCCGTTGAGCCGCGTGCGGCGATCCTGCGGCGACGTTCCCCCCTTCCCCGCCCCATGGGCATCCACTGGAGCGCGGCCGGAGAAATACTCTTCACCTGGCCCCTTGCATACATAGAAGTGTGATGTATCCTGCGGCCGTGAAGATCAACAAAGATCTGAATGCCGCGTCGGCCACGACGATCGTGCTGAGCATCCTGCGGGAAGGGGAGAGTTACGGATATGCGATTGCCCAGCGCGTGAAGGAACTGTCGGACGGGGAGGTGGAATGGACGGACGGGATGCTCTACCCGATCCTGCATCGTCTGGAGGCGGAGGGATTGATTGCGGCCCGTTGGGGTGAATCGGAGGTGGGGCGGCGGCGCAAATACTATCGGCTGGAAGCGGCGGGGTTGCCCGTCCTGGCGGACGAGCGGCAGCAGTGGACCACGATTCACAGAATCCTCTACCGGCTATGGAAGAACCAGCTGGCGTGACCGGTCGGCCGCCGGATTTCCTGCGGGAACTGCGCTGCTTTCCCCGTGAGATGGCTGCGGAATTGAACGACCACCTGCAGGAGGCGGCCGCCCAGGCCCGGGCCCAGGGTGCCGATCCGGCAGCGGCCCATCGCGAGGCGTTGCGCAGCCTGGGGAACCTCGGCCAACTGCGCCGTGCGCTCGTCCGCGCGGCCCGATCACCGCTCGGCATTCCGCTGGGGATGCCCTGGTCTGAACGCTTCCTCATGGGCGGGTGGATGGTTTTGGGTCTCCTGCTCCTGACCCGCATCTGTGCCGCCATCGAGCCGAGCTTTCTTTCGATCGGTCTCTCGTTCGGACTGGGCCTGTCGTGCACCGCGCTGGGGGTGTTGATGCTGCGGGGTGGTTCCTTGGCGCTCCGGTGGGTGCAAGGGGGGGCGTTGGCCGGGATCCTTGTGGTCGGCCTCGCGTGGAGTGCGTTGCCTGTCGCAACCCGCCTGGGACGGGAGATGGCCCTGCAGTCGTGGATGCTGTTCGCCGGGATGCTGGTCGCGTTGCTCACCTCCGTGCTGCTGGTTTCCCATCGAGCACGTTCGCCCCGGGCGTCGGCGCCGTGAACCTGACCCTCACCACTTCCATTCACTTCCAATCATGAACTTGCGAACTTTCGATCTGCTACGAGTCACTCCCGCCCCTCGATCACGGGCGCCGCTGTGGACTTTCCCGCGGTGGCGCGGGCTGATGTGGGGGCTGTTGATCGCAGTGGGCTCGGCTGCCTCGGGGGCTGACGGCGACGGCCGGGATCCAGCGCCTCCTCCAAAGGAAGAAGCCGCCGGCACGCCCGGACCGGGAATTCCGAATGGCGTTCTCACGTTGACCGAGCCTGGGTGGGTGGCGGCCTTGGGGGGCGGGGGGACGATCAGCAACCCGAGCCTCACCAACGCGTTCGTCGTGCGGGGATCCGTTGCCCCGGCCGCGGCGGAAAGTGCGGTCGGCTATGCCTTGGTGCGAATTCAGAGAGGAGCGCCGCAGGGTGAGTTTCAGGAACTCCTGAGGGGGGAGATCCCGCTCCCGGGCGACGGAACCTTCGCCCTTCCCGAAATCGCCCTCGCACCGGAAACGGAATCGGTGCTGTCGTTGTTGCTTACCGAGGGCGGCGGTGCTCAGTCCGGATTTCGGGTCTGGATTTCGACCCGCACGTCTGTGGAGCCGGAGCCTCCGGTCTCCAAGGAGGGGCCGGTGATCGTGCTCACCGAGGTCGAGCCGCCGTTCACCAGCGGCGATCTGATCGTCATCCATGGCACCGGCGAGCTTCGTCCTGTCACCATCGCAGGGCTGGTGAGTGATCCGGGCGGTGCGGCCACACTCACCGCCCAGGTGGCGTCCATCGCGCCGGGCGTGGGCGGCGGTCCGGAGGACGCAGTGGTTCCAGGGCCCCTTGTGGAGGTACCCTTGGCGGAAGGAGGCAGGTTTCAATTCGGCCCGGTGGCACTGGGGCCGGGTGAGCATCGCGTGACCCTGGCCGCGCAGAATCCCTCGGGCGCTGAAGGCCGCCAAGGACTGCACGTGTCCTATGTGACCAATGATGTGGCGGGCGGGGGAGGGAAGGATCCCGCGCTGCCGCCGACGGAGGACAATCCGCGCGGCAGCACCGCGAATGGTCCACTCGTGCTTTCGACCCCGGCCGGGCCGCTGGGCGCGGATGAGAATCGGCCGCTCGTCTTTGTCTACCTGCGCCTGAACCAGGCAGCGCCGCCCGGCGGTGTGCGGGTGGGCGTCCGTCAGATCGAGGGGAGTGCGACCAAGGGCAGCGACTATCTTGTGGAGACGAACGAGGTGGTGATTGCGGAAGGCGAATACGAGAACGTGGCGCGACTCGAGATTCTGGATGATGCGGAGCTCGAACCGCAGGAGAACTTCATTCTGGAGGGACGGGTGATCGGTCCGCCCGGCGACGGCACGCTTCCCATCAGAGTCGAGGTGCGGATCACCGACAACGAGTTGCCGGGCAAGGTGGGGCTCATCGCTCCGGGGTTTGTCGTGAACGAGGCATCCGGGCAGGGGGAGATCCGCCTGGCACGTTCGGGCAATCACCAACTTCCTGGTGCTGTGGGGTACCGGATCGAGGGCGACGCCGGCCTGGTGGCATTCCTGGGCGGGAAAGTGACTGGCCGGGTCGAGTTCGGAGTGGGGGAGTCGCAGGCGGTGATTCCGGTTCCCATCCCGAACGATGCTGAAGTCCAGCCCGTGCGGGAACTCACGGTGCGGATCGAGGCGCCGGAGGGCGGAATGGCCCTGGGGGAGATTGTCGAGTCACGCGTCAAGGTGCGGGATGACGAGAGCCCGCCCATCGTGGATCCGCAGACCGCGGAGAATCGGCCGATGGACGGCCGGCGGGGGCTGCTGGTAAACGTGAAGACCGAGCGGGGGTTCCGCTACCTGATCGAGTATGCCGACTCGCCCTCCGCGTCATCGTGGACCTTGCTCACGACCCTTTTCGGGAACAACTCGCAGCAGTCAGCCTGGGATTCCGCCGAGGCATCGGAATCCCGCTTCTACCGATACCGGGTGGAGAACGAGCTGCTCACGATGCCCGGGGATTGAGTCGTGGACCGGCAAAAGGGAAAGGCCGGCGGTGGGTGCCGCCGGCCTTTATTGTTTGGTGCTCGATGGGCGATGACGGCTTCACGAGGCCGCAAGAACAGGCGCGAGTCCGCGGTGGGCGGATAGTGCCTGAAGACGTCGTCAGCGGCCCCGGACGTTCCGGCGACCGGGTTGGCCGCGTCGGGATTCGACTGGAGAAGGTGGTGGGCCGGGTGGGCGGGCTGGGAGACTTCCATGACCGTGCGGATGCGGAGTTGGGATCTCCAGGGGCGACGCCAGGATGGCGCGAGCCTCCGGGTCGTTCACAAAGCAATGGAACACCGGGTGCGCGAGTATGTCTGCCCTTTGCCGAAGATGAAGAGGCGCGGCGCGGGCTGGAAAGCCCGCCGCCTTTCGGTTCGACAGCGGCGCGGCCGGCCCGCTACGGCTGGCGCATGAACACGACGGGCGACTGGTTCCTGTGGGCGCTGCTGGCGGCGGTGTTTGCGGCCATGACCTCCATCTTCGCCAAGGTCGGCGGCATCCGTTGCCAGGCCTCGGGTGAGCCGCGGTGGTTCAGGAAGTGTACCCCGGTGTGATCGGCGCTCCCGGCACCAGGTTTCCCGCCGCCCGCAGCCGCCTTTCCAGCCACCCAAAGCATGACTTCCAGCCTCCGGTCAGTGAAGGTTCCGGCGCCTGAAGAGATCGAAACGGAGGCGCCCATGTTTTCCACCGCGCGGGAGATCGAGGACTTGATCCGCGAGTTCGAGGCGCTGCGCCTGCCCAAGCCGCGCTGGACGCATCACGCGCATCTCGTGGTCGGGCTGTGGTACGTCTCGCGGCATCCGCCGGAAGACGCCCTGGCCATCGTCCGCCGGCGCATCCGCGCCCACAACGAGGCGGTCGGGACGGCCAACACCGACCACGGCGGCTACCACGAGACGCTGACGCGGCTCTTCCTGCGCGGTATCGCCGCCCACCTCGCGGAGCACGGGGACGGGGAGCTGGCGGCCTCGGTGGCGCTCCTGCTCCGGTCGCCGCTGGGCGACAAGGGGTGGCCGCTGAGGTTCTACTCCCGCGAGCGGCTCTTTTCTGTGGCCGCACGGCAGGGCTGGCTTGACCCCGACCTGACGCCCGGGCCTCCGGCCGGCGGCGGCTGAGGCGGCGCGGCGAGGGCTTACGGCGCGGGGTGGTCGCCCCGCCCGGTCGCCGCGTTGCCGGACAGGGCGCTTTCAACGGCTTTTGCGCCCCCGCAGTTCCGGCTCCCTGGCCGGCGTTTCACGGGCGGAGGGAGACTTCCCCGCACAGGTGGACTTCCAGCCCGAGCTCGGCGAGGGCGGCGGCCTTGATGCGGCAGGCGCGGTGGGCCTGGCGTTCGCCCGGCGCGTACACGACCTGGATGTGGTTGGATTTGTGGCGAGCCATCATCTGGTCGCGGGTGATGCCCTTCAGCACGGCGTGCAGGATGGGCCACTGCGGCGTGGTGAGCCGCCATCGTTCGGCGGTTTCGGCTTCGGGCAGCTTCACCACCTCCGCCACGCCGAGGTCGGCGTGCAGCCGGCCGCCCATCACGAAGACGCGGCTCCAGACGATCCAGCCGGGCCGGCTGACGCCCTTGAGCGTGCCGCCGCCGAGGCGGAAATACATCGGCGGCTGGCGCTCGCTGCGCGCCCCCTTCCAACCGCCGATGAAGTGCGCGGGCGGCGCGGCGCCCGAAATCAGGAACACCCACACATAGTCGTCCACGCCATCGCCCTTGAAGTGTCGGCCCCAGCGCAGGTCGTGCAGTGTGTTCTCCGGCGGGAAGCCCAGCTCGCGCCAGAGCCGGTACGTGACCAGCCCGTCGAGGCCCGCGCCCTCGTCCACCTCGTTGAAGTGCGGCAGGGCCTCGCCGGGGAAAAGCTCCCGGCCGTCCGCGGACTTCACGGGCGGGCGGTCCGCGTTGTTGAGCGTGCCTTCGACGAGGTCGCTGGCGGGCGCGAGATCCTTCAGGCCCTGCTGGTACTGGATGCCGAGGGCGTCGCAGCCGAACTCGTCCGCGATCCGCAGCGCGGCCACGTACATCCGGCACTGGTCGAGGCTCTGCGCCTCGGTGAGCTGCGTCGCGTCGTCGGTGCCCCAGTCAAAGGCGAGGCCCTTGCGCCGGTACCACGCCAGCACGGCCTGCGCATCGGCGTCGCTCACCGTGCGCATGGCGGCATACAGGGCGGACTGGCTGAGGCGCTCCTTGAAGACGCCGAGCGGGGCGAGCAGCTCGTCCGGCAGGATGGCGTTGTACATGCCCATGCAGCCCTCGTCGAAGACGCCCAGGATCGCCTTCCGCGCGCGGAACTCCCGCGCCCAGCGCCGGCCGAACTCCTCGTCCGCGGCGGGCAGCTTCAACGTGGCCAGGCCGCGGACGTGGCTGGTGTCGTGCGTGACGCGGCCGGTGGCGAGCCACTGGCGGAGGCCGTCACGGAAGAAGCGGTCGGTGAACGTCTCGCTCCAGAGCGAGCTGTAGGCCACGCCGGCCTTGGTGAGCGAGCCGTTGAGGTTCAGCAGCCCGACGAGGCCGGGCCAGGTGCCGGACCAGTTGGCGACGGTGAGGATCGGGCCGCGGTGCGTGAGCAGGCCGGGCAGGACGTGCTGGCTGTACTGCCAGACGCTTTCGGCGACGATGAGCGGGGCATCGGGATCAAGATGGCGGAAGGCCTCGAGGCCGTGCTTCTGCGAGTCAATGAAGCCGTGGCCCTTGGCGTCGTCGCACGGATGGCCGCGGACGATCTTCCAGCCTTCGGCGGCGAAGGCCTTCGCGAGCCGGGCTTCCAGCTGCTGCTGCGCGGGCCAGCATTTCCGGTTCGCGGCGAGGCGGAGGTCGCCGTTGGCGATCAGGGACGCGTGGCGGGGCGGCAGCGGTGGCATGCCGGGAGGTTCAAAAACAACGTTCCAAGTTCCAAGCCCCAAGCTCCCTCGGCTTCCGACAGCTCGCCGGCCCCCGGCCCCGACGGGGCGTCGCGGCCACGGGGCGCCTCAGTCGCGGAAGTTCTCGAAGCCGAGCGCCACGGGAAAATCATGCGCCCGCACCGCGGCGATTACGGCCTGGAGGTCGTCGCGGCTCTTGCCGGTGACGCGCACCGTGTCGCCCTGGGTCTGCGTCGTGACCTTGAACTTCCGGTCGCGGATGAAGCCGGTGACCTGCTTGGCCACCGGCGCCTCGATGCCCTGCTTGATGACGACGCTCTGCCGCGCGTGGCCGAGCGGCGAGACGTCCGGCTCCTTGCGCTCGATGTTCTTCGGGCTGATGGCGCGCTTGGCGAGCTTGCCGGTCACGATCTCCTCGAGCGCCTTGATCTGGAACGCCGTGGGCGCGGCGAGCTTGATCTCGCTCTTCTCGAGCGTGATCTCGGCCTTCACGTCGCGGAAGTCGAAGCGCGTGGCGAGCTCCTTCTTCGCCTGGTTCACGGCGTTCTCGATCTCCATCGGGTTGACCTTCGAGACGATGTCAAAGCTGGGCATGGCGGGAGGCTAGCGAGCGGAGGACAAATCCCAAGCCCCAAGCTCCAAGTTCCAAGGAAGCTCCCAGGATCAATCTCCAGAAGTCCCCGAGCTGCGGGTCATGCGGGTTGGAAGTCGGTGCTTGGAAATTGCTTGGAGCTTGGAGCTTGGCCCTTGGAACTTCCCCATCCCACCCCATCCTTTCCACCGTGCGCGACCCGTCCGACGACGCCGACCTCCTGCCGCCCGCCGCCGTGGACCACCTGGTCATCCGCGGAGCGCGGGAGCACAACCTGAAGGACCTCTCCGTGGACATCCCGCACGGGAAGTTCGTCGTCGTCACCGGCGTCTCCGGCTCGGGCAAGAGCACGCTCGCCTTCGACCTCGTCTTCGCCGAGGGCCAGCGGCGCTTCCTCGACTGCATGAGCGCGTATGCGCGGCAGTTCGTCGAGCAGTTGGCGCGGCCGGACGTGGACCTCATTGCCGGCCTGCCGCCCACCGTCAGCATCGAGCAGCAGACCAGCCGCGGCGGCGGCAAGAGCACCGTGGCCACGGTCACGGAGATCCAGCACTTCCTGCGGCTGCTCTTCGCGCGGCTGGGCACGCAGCACTGCCCGGACTGCGGCATCGCCGTGACGCCCCAGACCCGCGACGAGGTCGGCGCCACGCTCGCGGCCGAGGCCGCCCGCCGCGGCGACCTGCTCCTCCTCGCGCCGGTGGTGAGGAACCGGAAGGGCTTCCACTCGGACATCGCCGCGTGGGCCGCGCGCCACGGCTACGCGGAGCTCCGTGCCGACGGGAAGATGCACCGCACGGACCGGCCCTTCCGCCTCGACCGCTTCAAGGAGCACGACGTCGAGGCCGTCATCGGCGTCCTGGAAAAGCCCGGCCGGCGCGCGAAGAAGTCCGCCGCCGCCGCGGCGGCGAAGTCGCCCCAGCAGCTCGTGGACGAGGCCCTCACGGTCGGGAAGGGGACCGTGTACGCGCTCGACAACCACGGCCGGACCACGACCCACAGCACCGAGCGCGCCTGCCCGCAGTGCGGCCGCAGCTTCGAGCCGCCCGACCCGAAGCAGTTCAGCTACAACTCGAGCAAGGGCTGGTGCCCGAAGTGCCGCGGCTTCGGGGAACTCTTCTACATCCCCGACGTGGAGCGCGGGGCCGGCGGCGAGGGCGTCGAGGAAAGCTGGTGGCGCTGGGCCGAGGGCAAGCGCGAGCCCTGCCCCGAATGCCACGGTGCCAGGCTGAATCCCGTATCCCGCTCTGTGCGCCTCGCGCTCGGAGCGCCCGCCCCCGGCCCGGCCAAAACCTCCGCCTCCTCAGCGTCCTCCGCGCGAAACAAAAGAGCCAAGCCCGGCGTCCCCCCCGTCCCACCCACGCTCGACACCCTCGGCGCGATGTCCGTGGACCAGGCGTGGGACTGGGCGGAGTCGGTGCGCCTGGCCGGCCGCGAGGCGGAGATCGCGCGCGACATCATCCCCGAGATCCGCGAGCGCCTGCGCTTCCTCCGCGAGGTCGGCCTCGGCTACCTCCAGCTTGCGCGCGCCGTGCCCACGCTCAGCGGCGGCGAGGCCCAGCGCATCCGCCTCGCGGCGCAGCTCGGCTCGAACCTCAGCGGCGTGCTCTACGTCCTCGACGAGCCGACCATCGGCCTGCACCCGCGCGACAACGCCCACCTGCTCCGCGCGCTCGACCTGCTCAAGGCCCGCGGCAACACCCTGCTCGTCGTCGAACACGACGAGGACACGATGCGGCGGGCGGACTACATCATTGATCTCGGCCCCGGCGCCGGCGTGTTGGGCGGGCAGGTCGTCGCCGCCGGCACGCTGGAGGAGCTGCAGCGCCACCCCGAATCCGTCACCGGCCGGATGCTCCGCGAGAAGCCGAAGTACCCCAGCCGCGGCCTTCGACGACTCGTCGTCGAAAGGCAAAAGGCAAAAGGCAAAAGGCAAAGGGCTTCGTCCGCCGTCCGGACTCAGGACTCAGGACTCAGGACTGGCTGACGCTGCACCACGCCTCGCTCAACAACCTGCAGGATCTCACCGTCCGCTTCCCGCTCGGCCGCTTCACCGTCGTCACCGGCGTGTCCGGCTCGGGCAAGAGCACGCTGGTGAAGGAATGCCTGCTGCCCGCCGTGCAGGACGCCCTGCGCCGCAAGGGCCGGGGCACCCCGCCCGCCGGCGCGCCGTTCGTCACCGGCCACGAGGCCTTCGGCGCCGTGCACGAGGTGGACCAGTCGCCCATCGGCCGCACGCCGCGCAGCACGCCCGCCACGTACGTCGGCTTCTTTGACGACATCCGCGCCCTCTTCGCCCAGCTCCCCGAGGCGAAGCTGCGCGGTTACACCGCCAGCCGCTTCTCCTTCAACAGCACGCAGGGCCGCTGCCCGGTGTGCGAGGGCGCCGGCGCAGTGAAGCTCGAGATGAACTTCCTCCCGCCCGCGTTCGTGAAGTGCGAGGCCTGCGGCGGCACGCGCTTCAACCGCGAGACGCTCGACGTCGAGTACGCCGGGAAAAACATCGCCCAGGTGCTCGATCTCTCCGTGGACGAGGCCATCGCGTTCTTCGCCGCGCTGCCGCGCATCCGCCGGCCGATCGAGGCCCTGCGCGACACCGGCCTCGGCTACCTGCGCCTCGGCCAGACCAGCCCCACCCTCAGCGGCGGCGAGGCCCAGCGCGTGAAGCTCGTCAGCCACCTGCTCGGCGGGCTGAAGGACGACGCCCCGCGTCTCCGCGGGCCCGCGCCCCGTCCCGGCCTCTTCATCCTCGAGGAGCCGACCATTGGCCTGCACCTGTCCGACGTGCGGCGGCTCGTCGAGGTCATCCAGCGCCTCGTGGACCACGGGCACACCGTCATCGTCATCGAGCACAACCTCGACCTCATGGCCGAGGCGGACTGGGTGATTGACCTCGGCCCCGAGGCGGGCGCCGCCGGCGGCCGGCTCGTGTGCGAAGGCCCGCCCGAGGCCATCGCCCGCCACCCGGACTCCCACACCGGCCGCCACCTGCGGCCCGTGCTGGGCGGGTGAAGAAGCGCGGCCGAGGCACGGGCCGGCTTCAGGGCCGCCGTGCCGCTCAGGCCCGTCGGGAATTCGCCTGCAGCCACGCCGCGTAGCCCGCCTCCGGCAACTCGCCGGCGGCCAGGGCGAGCGTGCGCGTCACCGCCTCCGCCTCCGTGGCATGGAATTCGAGGCCGTTCAGTTCAAGAAAGCCCGCGCCCAGCATGAATCCGGTGCGCTTGTTGCCATCGAGAAACGGGTGGTTCCTGATGATCCCCGCCGCGTACGCCGCCCCCAGTTCGGCCAAGGTCGGCCGGCCGTAGTGGAAAAGCTGCGGCGGCCGGGCCAGCGCGGATTCCAGCAGGGTTTCATCGCGCACCCCCGCGAGGCCGCCGTACTGCGACAGCATCAGGTCATGCAGCGCGAGGCATTCCTCGCGCCCCAGCCAGAGGGGCTCCCTCATTTCGCCAGTTCGCGCAGCGCGTTGCGGTAGCGGCGGTTCAGGCTCTCGAACACCGCCATGGACTTCGCAAACTCCGCCTTCCCGGCGGTCAGCCGCACGCCGTCCTGGGCCTCGGTCAGCGTGATCGTGTCGCCCTCGGCCACCTTCAGGTGCGCCAGGGCCTCCTTGGGCAGCACGACCCCCACCGAGTTGCCTACCCGGCGGAGCTTGAGTTCCAGCATCATGGCGGCAGCGTAGTTACGCCTGTTATTACGTCAAGCGGCCGGCCGGCCGGGCCGTGTCCGAATGAGGAAAGCAGGAAGGCAGGAAACCCTGAACTTCTCCGCACTTCCCGCCTTCCTCATTCGAAATCAAGACGCCACCGACGGTCGTGGGGGCGCGCTCCCGGCCACACCGCCGCAAACTCCCGGCCCGTGTGCGAAGGCCCGCCCGAAGCCTCGCCCGCCGCCCGGACTCGCACACCGGCCGTCACCTGCGGCCGGTGCTGGGCGGGTGAATACGCCGTCACATGCCGGGCGTCACCCGCCAGCCGCGGAGCGAAGGCGAGATGCGCGGAGCGAGGCCCGAACGCCGATGCTCCTTCGGCTCGACCGGCAGAATCTGCCGGCGGGCAGCCGCCCTGGGCCGTGACGCGGAACGGTTGACTGCGCGGAGACCGTTCTGCTGCCCCGCAGAACCGTCGGGCTGCGGAGCCTGTACCGGCCTCCCGAGCGCCATCCACGAAACTGTGTCCGGTGGATGGATGGGCGCGTCCGGCTGTCCGCGGCGTCATGGAGTGCGGTGGCCGGGCCAAAGCGACGGTGCGCCCCGCTTCCGCCGCACTCCAAAGCGCACCCGTGGCCGACGGCGCATCCGGGACTTCCAGCGGCTGCGACATTTCTTGAATCGCCCTTGGCCGTGGGAGACGGGCTGATGGGTCTCCCTGCTCCTGGGGAGGTCGGAGCCTCCTCACGTCGGCTCCTGCGGATGGGGGACGGACGGGGAGATGGCTTATCCGGGGCAACCGCTCCGCCGGGGTTACTCCGGTTCCGGCGACCCGGCGGGCAGCAGGTCCGCCAGCGACTCCGGGTCGCGCAGGCCGGCGAGGATGGTTTCGATGATCATGGCCATGTTGAACTGGAGTCCTTCGCAGAGGGACGCTTCGTCGCGCTCACCGGCGAGGATGCGGTCGAGGGCGCGGGACAAAGCCTGCCATTCAGGGCTTACTTGGGCCATCTGTAGCTGAAATTGCTTCACAGCCTCAAGTCCTTCCGCTTGTCCGGCGCAGGCGGTGACGGTGGCCAGAATCACCGGGGCAAGTTGCCGGAGTTGATGCCGGGTGCCGGCGAAGTTGCGGCGGGCCTCGCGGGCGAGGCGGCGGTATTCGCGGGCTGGGTTCGGTGTCCCAGCTTTAGCCGGTTCCCCGCCCGCACCGCCTGAAGGCGGGACTCCCAACGCCTCCTGCTCCGCAATTTGGGCGAGGATTTCGTAGGTCGTCCAAACCTCCGCGCCGGGGTCGAGCGTCTGCTTGATGGCCAGCGCCTCCTCCGCCAGTGGCCGCGCCTCGGCCAGCCGGCCGGATTGGGGAAGCAGAAGGGCGGCGAGGTTGCTGAGGGCTTTCGAGAGGTTGATGGTTTCCTCGCCTGCACGGAAGCCCTCAATCGCCTTCCAATACCACATCTCCGCCGCGTCCGGCTTGCCGGCGTTCTTGCTGACGGTGGCCAACTGGTTCCAAGTCGTCGAGGCGCCGTTCGCGCCGGAAATGATGCCGTTCTCCTCCTTGATGCGTGCCGCCTCGCGGTAGTGCCGCTCGGCTTCGTCCCACTGCCGCGCTTCCTGGAAGACCATGCCCAGTTGATGCCAGATCACGGCTTCGCTCGCTGGTTCGCGCAATTGCTGGAACAGCGCGAGGGCGACGCGGTAGCGGTCGGCGGCTTCGGCCAGATTGCCCTCCTTCATCGCCAGCGTGCCGAGTTGGCCGAGCGTCACGCCCTGGCTGCGCAAATCCTGCAAGCCCTCGAAGACCGGCAGCACCTCCTCATAAGCCTGTCGTGCCTCAAGGTATTTCCCGATCCCCATGAGCGCGCCGGCCAACTCGCCTAGGCTCATCGCGCGCAATTGCTTCACTTCGTCCGTTTGGTCTAGCTGCGTTAACACCACGCTGGCTTCTCGGAATCGATCAACGGCTATGTCGGTTTGTCCGCCCACACTCAGACCCCGAGCGAGTAGAGTCAGGGTCACGGCCCGCTCGTAGGTGGGCGTGTCGCCGAGTTGCCGGAGGATGGCTTGGAAGACCTGCGCCGCCTCGGCCACCTGGCCCGCCGCGAACAATTGCTCGCCCCGGTTGGACTGCGCCAGAACCCACGCCTGCGACCCGGCGTCGGGCGCCGCCTGCTGCGCCTTCTGCGACAGCCGCTCCGCCTCCTGCTTGAGGCCGAAGTAGCCGAGGAACTTGTTCACGCAATCGGCGAAGGATCCCGCGTCCGGGTCGCCGGCGTCGAGGGCGGCGTGGACGGCGTGGAGCAGGTTGGGCAGTTCCCGCCACGCAATGTCCCGCGCCTGGTGCGGATTGCGGCTGTCTTCCTGGTAGAGGTAGCGGGAGAG
>JBJXFY010000441.1:0-8400 GCA_046155815.1 Limisphaerales bacterium
GGTGGAGCGTTCTCCCTCACCCTTTATCCTCTCCCGCTGGGAGAGGGACGGCGTTTGTCAGCGCTGTGAGAATACGGATGCATCACATTGCAGGCAGTCGGTCGTACCGGCCTCCTCTCCCAGCGGGAGAGGAGGGAGGTGAGGGAGAACGGCTGGCCGCTGTAGTTGTGTTTGTAGGTCGCATGATTTGGGTCGCGTTCTCCCTCACCCTGCCCTCTCCCGCTGGGAGAGGGGATCACGTCGGCCGTCTTGCGCGGGTTGTTCGCTTCGGTTTGGCGGACGGGGCGAGCGGGGCGGTGAGTTGCTCGTAGAGTTGGAAGAGATATTCGACGCGTGAACGGTCACTGGCGAAGGGCGTGTCGCGATAACACTTGTCCACCGCCTTATCGAGCGCGGCATGGGCGGCGGCCAGCGCGGGCCGAAGGCACGGGACGCGCACGCAGCGGCCTCCTCTCCCGGCGGGAGAGGATTGAGGCGAGGGAGAAAAGCCGGTGCGTGCGGGCGCGGGTGGATGCGGAAAGACTTCGTGGCCGTTCTCCCTCACCCCGGCCCTCTCCCGCCGGGAGAGGGAGTCAGTCCGGCCGTCGTGGGCGAGATTGGCGCCTGGCATTCGCAGTGGGCGCGGGTGGAGCGGCGCGCTGTTCATAAAGTCGAAAGAGATGTTCGACGCGTGAACGGTCACTGGCGAAGGGGGTGTCGCGATAACACTTGTCCACCGCCCTACCGAGCGCGGCATGGACGGCGGCCAGCGCGGGCGGCATGGCCAGCGGATCGTAAAGGTCCGCCAGCGTGGCGCCGGGGAAGCCCGCCCGCGCGCGAGTGGGGTGTTTGGTTTGGGTTTCGCTGGTGAAGTCGCGGGCCGGCCACTCGGCCAGCCCGCGTGTTTCACGAGCGTAGGCCTACTTGGCGCCCTTGCCCATCTCTTCGATCTGCTTCTGCATCTTCGTCAGGTTGAACGAACCCGCGGTCTGGCTGGCCGGGAAGTCCTTGAAGGTGAGGAGGAACTTCGCGACCACGTCGGTGGCCGGGGTGATGAGGTAGACGCGGTCGAGCCACCAGTCATCGAAGGTGTTCGCATTGTGCTGGGCTTTTTCGAGCGGATCGCGACGCAGGTTGAAGAGCAGCGGGGCGCGCAGTTCGACGAATGGCTCGCGCCACAGAGGCATGGCCTCGGCGCGGTTCTCCATGTAGACGACCTTCCAGTCACCGACGCGGGCGGCGACGATCTCGCCGATGTCATTCACATAAATGAATTCCTTGCGCGGCGACTCCTTGGTCTTGCCACTGAGGTAGTCGAGCAGGTTGTAGCTATCGAGGTGGTTCTTATAGGTGCGACCGTTGAGTTCAACGCCCTTGAGGAGCTTGTCGCTGATGTCCGGTGCGCCGGCGGCGGCGGCGAAGGTGGTCAGCCAGTCTTCGTGGGCGACGATGCCGTTGAGCGTGGTGCCCGCCGGGAATCTGCCGGGCCAGCGGACGAAGCAGGAGACGCGGTAGGCGCCTTCCCAGTTGGTATTCTTCTCACTGCGGAACTGCGTGGTGCCGGCGTCGGGCCAGGTGTTGTAATGCACGCCGTTGTCGGTGGAATACTGGACGATGGTGTTGTCGGCGATGCCGAGTTCGTCAATCAGCTTGAGGAGTTCGCCGACGTGCATGTCGTGCTCGACCATGCCGTCGCTGTATTCATCCTGGCCGGAGATGCCGCGATGCTCGGCTTTGACGTGGGTGCGGAAGTGCATCCGGGTGCCGTTCCACCAGCAGAAGAAGGGTTTGCCCTCCTTGTTCATGCGAGTGATGAAATCCTTCGCCGCGGCGACGGTCTCATCATCAATCGTCTCCATGCGCTTCCTGGTGAGCGGGCCGGTGTTCTCGATGGTCTGGCCGCCCTTGCCGTCGGCCTTGGTTCTCAGCACGCCACGCGGGCCGTATCTCTTCCGGAACTCGGGGTCCTTCGGATAGTCGAGGTTCTCCGGCTCCTCCTCCGCGTTGAGGTGGTAGAGATTGCCGAGGAACTCATCGAAGCCGTGCATCGTGGGCAGATGCTCGTCGCGGTCGCCCTGATGGTTCTTGCCGAACTGGCCGGTGGCGTAGCCCTGGCTCTTGAGCACCGTGGCCATGGTCACGTCGGTCTTCTGCCAGCCTTCCTTCGCGCTGGGCAGTCCGACTTTCAACATTCCGTTGCGCAGCGGCACCGAGCCGCCGATGAAGGCCGCGCGTCCCGCCGTGCAGCTCTGCTGCGCGTAGTAGTCGGTGAAGGCCACGCCTTCCCTGGCGATGCGATCAATGTTCGGCGTCTGGTAGCCCATCAGACCGCGGCTGTTGTAGCTGATGTTCTGGTTGCCGATGTCGTCACCCCAGATGACCAGGATGTTGGGTTTCTTGTCCGCCGCCTGCGCGGCGCACCCGATGAGCGCCAGCCCAAAGGCGAGCGCGAGCATTTGTCGTGTTTGCTTCATTGCTGTGCGTTGTTTGGGGTCGAATTTCTCGGCTGAGTTTGAGCGGGAGTCGAGTTGCATGGTCAGCCGGGAAAACAGAGGGAGGCGGGGGCTCATCAGCCCTGCAGGATCTTCATGGCGGGCAGCGGGCCGGTCACGCCGTCGCGGTCCAGCGCGGCCTTCGCGGCCTCGTTGAGCGTGAACAGCGCGTCCCAGTACTTCTCCGCCGGGCACCAGGCGCGGAGCTCCATCGTGTACTTGTTCTCCCCGAGCAGGGTGAGGACGGCCACCGGGGCGGGTTCGGCCTCGAGGTGGAGGTTGCCCGCCGGCGCGGACAGCAGGCTGGCGCGGACCTTCTCCGCCGGGTTCGTGGCGGCCACGGTGCAGGGGACGGCGACGAGGCGCCGTGGGTTGCTGGTGAAGTTGGTGATGTTGCCGCCGGTGATCGCGGAGTTCGGGACGACGACCTTCTTGTTGTCGAGGGTGTTCAGGACGGTGGTGAAGATGCCGATCTCCTCGACGACGCCCTCGGCGCCGCCGGCGGTGAGGTAGTCACCCACCTTGAAGGGGCGGAAGAAGACGATCAGGAAGCCGGAGGCGAAGTTGGAGAGGTTGCCCTGGAGGGCGAGGCCGATGGCGAGGCCGGCGGCGGCGATCAGCGCGGCGAACTGCGCGGTGGGGATGCCGAGCTGGCCCAGCGCGGTGATGATGACCAGCACCATCAGCACGCCGTGGAGGATGTTGGCCAGATAGCGGGCGAAGGTGTCGTTCATGCTCCGCTTCGCCATCACGCGGAGCAGCAGGGCGCGGATGATCTTCGCGATCCACGAGCCCACGAGGTAGATCAGGATCGCGGTGATGAGGGCGATCGCGAACTTGAGGCCGCTCTCGGCAAGCCACCGGTAGGCGGCCGCCAGGAGCTGCTGCGTGCGGGTGAGGGATTCCGTGACGGATTCGGCGGAGCCGGCGGCCTGGGCGAGGAAGGGCTGGAGCATGGCAGGGCGTGGATTGCGGTTTGCGGGGTCGGAAATGGCACGATCACGGCCCCCCGGTCCAGCCTTCAGTGCCGGCGAGACATCGAAACGCGATGGCCGAATTGGAACCTCCGGCCCATGACCCTTTCCGTGGAGGAGGAGGGGGTCGCGGCGGATCGGGTCCGGGCGTGGGCGTCCCGTTTCCGGGACGGTGGCGTTTCGCCTTCGGCAACGCGATCGTCCGGCCGGTGGCGAAGGGCTGCCGCGGGCAGCCGGCCGTGAGGGATTCCTTGCCGTGTCGCGGTGGTGGCATGGCCTGTGCATCCTGCGGCGGCATGTCCGTCATCCACGCGTCGCCGCCGGGCCGCCGAATCCCATGACGCAGCTCCGCTTCGTCCTGCGCCAGCTTTGGCGCCAGCCCGGCTTCACGGCGCTGGCGGTGCTCACGCTCGCCCTCGGCATCGGGGCGAACACGGCCATCTTCAGCGTCGTCCATGCGGTCCTCCTTCGGCCCTTTCCCTACCCGGACTCGGGGCAGATCGTGTTCCTGTCCGGGACCCTGCGGACGAACGACAGCTTCAGCTTTCCGCTGAACTTCGCGGATCTGGAGGACTTCCGCGCCCAGGCGGCGGCGTTTGAAGGTCTGGGAGGCACGCAGGATGAGCAGTTCACCGTGACGGGTGTGACGGAGCCGTCGCGCGTGAAGGGAGCCTACCTGATGCCGGCGGTGCTCGAGCTGCTGCGCGTTCCCCCGGTCGTGGGGCGGCCGCTGCTGCCGGCCGACGACCAGCCCGGGGCGCCGCGTGTCTGTGTGCTGGCGGACCGCGCCTGGGAACGCTTCTTCCAGCGGCGGCCCGACGTGGTCGGCCAGACGCTCCTGCTCAACGGAAATCCCCACGAGGTGGTCGGCGTGATGCCGCCGGCGTTCAAGTTCTGGGACGCCTGGGTGTATGTGCCGCTCGTCCATGGCATCCCCCCGGAGCTGCGCACGATGCGCGGGGTGCGCACCGGCATGTGGGGCATTGGCCGCCTGCGGCCCGGGGTGACGCCGGAGCAGGCGGCGCAGCAGCTCGATGTGGTCGCCGGGCGAATCGCCGCGGAGCATCCGGCGGAAAACGGCGACGCCACCGTGCGGGCCCGTCCGCTGGCGGAGACCGTGGGCTCCCGCATCCGTCCGACCCTCCTGCTGCTCTTCGGCGCGGTGGGCTGCGTGCTGCTGATCGCGTGCGTGAACGTGGCCAACCTGCTGCTCGCCCGCGGCGCGGCGCGCGGGCGGGAGCTGGCCGTGCGTGCAGCTCTCGGCGCGAGCCGCGGCCGGCTGGCGGGCCAGCTCCTCCTCGAGACGCTGC
This sequence comes from Limisphaerales bacterium, assembly GCA_046155815.1. GTDB lineage: Bacteria > Verrucomicrobiota > Verrucomicrobiia > Limisphaerales > CAIMTB01 > JBJXFY01. The sequence continues at coordinate 4,756 of JBJXFY010000441.1, forward strand.
CCCTCGGCCTCCTGGCCGCGGTCGTGGGCGTGCTCTTCGCCGTGGCCGGGCTGCGCTTCCTGCTCTCCCAGATCCCTCCGGAGCTGGTCCCCGCCGAGGCGGACATCCGCCTGAGCCTGCCGGTGCTGGCCTTCACCGCCGGTGTCGGCGTGGTGGCGGCCCTGCTGGCGGGCGTGCTGCCGGCCGTGCAGGCCTCGCGCCGCGCGGTGCATGACGCGCTCAAGGAGGGGGCCCGCTCCGCCGGCGGCCTCCGCGGGGCCTGGGTGCGCGGCGCCCTCGTCACGGCGGAGGTCGCCCTCGCCCTCGCCCTGCTCGTCACCGCCGGGCTGCTCGTCCGCAACCTCGTGCAGGTGGCCCGCACCGACCCCGGCTTCCTCACCGAGCATCTCCTCGTGTCCTCCGTGCAGCTCCCCGAGGCGCGCTACCCCGATCCCGACCGGGCTGAGGCCTTCGTGCGCGAGCTGCTCGAGCGCACCGCCCGCTACCCGGGCGTGCGCCACGCCGGCGTCCTCACCGTCGTCCCCATGGGCGGCGGCTCGATGAACCTCCCGCTCCTCCTCGACGGCCGCGCGTACACCCGGCAGGACGACCTGCGTTCCGTGATCTACAACGCGGTCACGCCCGGCGCGATCGAGGCGCTCGGCCTGCGCCTCGGCTCCGGCCGGCTGCCGGACGCCAACGACCACGCCGGCGCCGAGCGCGTCGTCGTTCTCAACGCCGCCGCGGCCCGCCAGTTCTTCGGCCACGAGGATCCCGTCGGCCGGCGCGTGGCCGCCGGCATTCCGCGCGCGCTGCTGGGCGACCGCCCGGCCGAAGGCGTCCTGGCCGCCATCGTGGACCCACCCTTTGCCCGCGTGATCGGCGTGGTGTCGGACTCCCGGCAGTACGGGCTGATGAATGACCCCCAGCCGGAGATCTTCGTTCCCTTTGGGCAGAGCTTCCGCGTTCCGCCGGTGCGCAACGGCTTCGCCCTCCTGCTGCGCACGGCCGACGATCCCGGCGCGCTCGCCGGCACGCTGCGCCAGGACCTCCGCGGGCTGGACCCGGACCTGCCGCTGGACGCCGTGCGGACCATGGAGGCCATGGTCGCGGAGACCCTGCGTTCGACGCGCTTCCTCGTGGTGCTGCTCGGCCTGTTCGCCGCCGTCGCGCTGGTGCTCGCCGCCCTCGGCATTTACGGGGTGGTCGGCTGGCTGGTGAACCAGCGCACGCGCGAGATGGGCATCCGCCTCGCGCTCGGCGCTCCGCCTGCGGGCGTGATCGGCCTCGTCGTGCGGCAGGGGCTGCGGCCCGTTCTCCTCGGCCTGCTCCTCGGCGGCGGCCTCGCTTTCGCCCTCACGCGCGCCTTCGCCAGCCTGCTCCCCGATGCCGTCACGGCCGACGCCGCGACCTACCTCGCCGTGGCCGTGCTGCTGGCGGCGGTGGCGGCGCTGGCCTGCTGGCTGCCCGCCCGCCGCGCCTCCCGCGTGGACCCGATGATCGCCCTGCGCGCGGAGTGAGCGGCAGTTCGCCGCCGTCCCGCCCGAATTCAACGTCGCGTTTTCGGTGGACGCGCGCTGCTATCTTCCGCGCATGGCCTACCAGCCGACGTTCAAGCTGCTGCCCCCGCGCGCCGAGATGGAGCGCGCGATGCTGGCCCACGACTCCGCCTACGACAGCGTCTTCCTCACCGCCGTGCGCACCACCGGCATCTTCTGCCGCCCGAGCTGCCGCCCCCCGCGCTCGCCGCGGCCGGAGAACGTCGAGTTCTTTGGCTCCGTGCAGGAATGCCTCTTCGCCGGCTACCGGCCCTGCAAACTCTGCCGGCCCGCCCAGCCCGACGGCGCGCCGCCGGACTGGGCCGCCGCCCTCATCGCCCGCGTCGAGGCCGATCCGGCGGTGAAGCTCGCCGTCGCCGACCTCCGCGCGCTCGGGGCCACGCCCGAGCGCGTGCGGCGATGGTTCGCGGAGCATTACGGCATGACCTTCGCCGCGTGGCGGCGGGCGCGGCGGCTCGCCGACGCCTTCACCGCCATCCGCGAGGGCGGAGCCTTGGACGACGCCGCGCTCGGCAGCGGTTACGAATCGCACAGCGGCTTCCGTGCCGCGTACGGGAAGACGTTCGGCGGTCCGCCCGGCCGCAACGGGGACAAGGGCGTGCTTTTCACCGCCTTCGTGGACACGCCCCTCGGGCGGATGCTCGCGGCCGCGAACGACGACGGCGTGGCGCTGCTCGAGTTCAACGACCGCACGATGCTGCCGGTTAACTACGCCGCCATGCGCCGCCGCTTCGGCTGCGCCGTGGTGCCCGGCGGGCACCGCCACCTGGACACGCTGCGCGCGGAGCTGGGCCGGTACTTCGCCGGCACGCTGCGGGAGTTCACCGTCCCGCTGGCGCCGCGCGGCACGCCGTTCCAGGAAAAGGTCTGGGCCGAGCTGCGCCGCATCCCGCCCGCGGCGACGATCTCCTACGACGCGCTGGCCCGGCGCATCGGCCAGCCGACGGCGCAGCGGGCCGTCGCGCGGGCCAACGGGCAGAACCGCCTCGCCATCCTCATCCCCTGTCACCGCGTCATCGGCAAGGACGGCACGCTCACCGGCTACGGCGGCGGCCTCTGGCGCAAGCGCCTGCTGCTCGAGCTGGAGCGCCTCGGCCGGCTGCCCGGGTGAGACGCGGCAACCGCCCCCGGCGCGCAGCCTCCAGGCCGCTCCGACTTCCAGGAGGCATCGGGCCGGCTTTCCGGGGGCGCGCCCGGCCTTGGCATCAACACAGGGAATCCCCGCCGACGACGAAACCCGAAATCCGCGGCGCCCAGCGCCGTCTGCTGCCTGCTGCCGTTGCGCGGCGTTGTCATGCGAGGCTCAGGTCGGGTCATTCCCGCGCAGGCTGCCCGGCCGCTGGAATGAAGAACACTGGCTGCCCGACCGCGACCCGGCCACGGCGAGTGACCGAGGCGTACACCCCGGCCTTGTTGTCCCTTGCTCCAACGATCGCTTTCAGCATCTCCGGGGCAGGGCGTGCCGAGTCGGGGTCGAGGTTCACCATGGAACAGCGCTCGTCGCAGTGGGTGATCGCGATTGCGGCGCCATCGGTGGCAGCACCGAACGAGAGGCTGCCTCCCACCCATTCGTCCTCCTCGAAGGGCGCTGATCGTCGGGAGGCAATCAGGATGTTCGGCCGAAAGCGGCGCACGTCCGGAGGCTGCGCCGCCAGCCTCGCAACCTCGTTGATCGTGGCCCGGGAAACCACGGAGAGGCTCGCTTCGTCGAAGATGCCTCGATTGAGGTGGATCATCTCGACCGCCGAACCGTGGCGGAGACCGACCGCCTTCGCCAGTTCGTGGCCGAACACGGCCAGCTCCCGGCCATCCGGCGTTCGAACGTGCGTTGGCAGCTCGCCGCGGTCCGAGGGCCCCAGCCGCCGGGGAACATGGAGAACCAGTTCCGGAAGCCTGGAGGCCGTCAACCACGGGAACCCCCCGCGATCGTCAATCCGACGGAAAGCCATGCGCCGGTCACCTGCGAGGCCATGCCAGCCCACGTCGGCGACATCAAGACTTTCGCCCGCCATGGACTTCACCGGGTACCGGTAGAGCGCCGAGACTTCGCCAATCTGGATGGCCATGCTGCCTTTCGTCGGCCGACCGTCGCGGCTCACCGACGCCG
>JBJXFY010000448.1:0-5169 GCA_046155815.1 Limisphaerales bacterium
CGCAGAGCGGAAGCAGGTGCTGAAGGTCATCAACGACGGGCTGGCGGAGCGGCCCAAGACGGGCAAGGAAAAATGAGTTTGTCCGAAGAGACTTCCAGCCCACGGCGGTGGCGGTTCGCCGCCGTCACAGGCTTGGCTGGCTGGCTTGCCGTCGCCGCTTTCGGCCGGCCGGCCGGATTTGGAGCCTTCTGGGGGCTGGGCGGCACGGTGTTGTTTGCGGTCCTGGTGCTGGTTCCGCTCGCCGCCGATATGGCGGCTCGTCCCGACCGCGAAGGAAACCAACCGCAGCCTTGGCGGATGGCGGCGTGGCTGCAACTGCCGGCGGCGGCCGGGGCCGTTGCCGCAGTTCTGGCGGCGCCGGGTTCTTTCGCCGCCGTGACGGGCGCAAGTCTCTGGTTTGTCCAGACGCTGCTGCTGGCCGGCTTCGGTTTCACGCGGCTGGCTTGGCACGGGATGCTCTGCGTTGAGGAGCTGGTGATCACGGCTGGCTTCCTGCAGCTCCCGGTCGGCGGGTTCTGGCTGCTGGCCCACGCTGCCGGGTGGAGTCTTGGCTTTGATTCGTTGATCGTGCTGTTGACGGCCATTCATTTTCACTACGCTGGATTCCTGGCCCCGGTGGTTGCCGGGCTGGTCGGCCGGCTGGTGCCGTGGACTTCTGGCTGGCCAAGGAAGCTTTACCGTCCCGGGGCGCTGTCCATTGCCGCCGCACCGCCGGCCATCGGCTTGGGCATCGCAGCCTCGCCGGCCTTGGAGGTCGCCGCCGTCTCGCTGCTGGTTATCGGCTTCGGAGTCTTTGCCGTGACCCTGCTGGCATTCGTGGTGCCGCGCCTTGGCACCAGGCTGCCGCAGATGGGGTTGGCCACCGCGGGGATGGCGTTGTTCGCCACGATGGCCTTGGCGGCCTGGTACGCGCTGGGCGAGTTTGGATGGGCCGCCCCGGCACCGTTGGCCGTAATGGCCCGGGCTCACGGATGGCTGAACGCCTACGGGTTCGCCACCCTGGGGCTGCTGTCCCTGGCAAGGCTGCGCCCAGCCCCCCGGCTGGCCGCGCCGTGGCCTCCCTTCAGCCGGCTGCGCGCCGCGGGCCGCGTGGGTTCCGACTTCTTCGAGCGCCGTGGCCTCCGCGTGTCGCGCGAGCCGGCGGCCCGCGGGCTGGTAGATGACCTCGGCGCCCACGCCCGCCCGGATTTTGACCCGAGGACGATCCATCCAACGATCCGCCACTTTTATGAGCAGACCGCGCAGTGGCAGCTTCGGGTGGAGGCTGCATGGCAGCCCGGATGGAGGTGGGCCGGCCGGATCTTCCGGGTCTTCGCGGGAAAGACCGGGCAGCTGAACCTGCCCCGCGCCGTGGTGACTGAGCACGAAATGGAAGGCCGGCTGCTGGACCTGAGCGATGCAGCCGACGGGCGGACCCGAGTCCGCGGATGGGTTCGGTGCTTCCGCGAGACGGCGCAGCCCGTGTATGTGGCCGCCTACAGTGAGCATCGCCACGCTGGCGTGACTTACATGAACATCGCGTTCCCGCTGCCGGGAATGAACCTCACCAGCGTCCTGCGGTTTGATCATGCGCCAGGCGGCGCGGTGCAACTCACTTCATGCCCCGGAGCTGGCCGGGGGGAAGACGAAGGCGTGTACCTTGTCGGCCGGAACTGGCGCCTCAGGCTGCCGCTTCAGGAGACCATCGCCGTCCGGGCCGGGGTGGAGGCCAACGGGCCGGCCTGCCGGGCCGGCCACGACATGTGGCTGTTCGGCCTGCGCTATCTCCGGTTGGAGTATGTCATGACTCCGGTTGGGCCGGTAGACACTGGGGGTCGCGAACCATCCGCCGCTTCAAGATGAAGAAGCCGTCTGTCCTGCTTGCCTGTCTCCTGCTGCTCCCGCTCGCGGCATTGGTTGAAGTTCCGGCCGCCCCGCCGAACCTCATCCTGATCATGCCGGACGATCAGGGCTACGGTGAGATCGGCGCGTACGGGAATCTCGTCCTGCGGACGCCAAATCTGGACCGCCTGCACGCGGAGAGCGTGCGCTTCACGGACTTCCACGTCAGCCCTACCTGCGCGCCGACGAGGGCGGCGCTGCTCACCGGCCGGCATGAGTTCCATGGCGGCGTCACCCACACCATCGCCGAGCGCGAGCGGCTGGACCTCGGAGCCGTGACGCTGGCGGAGGTGCTGAGTTCCGCCGGCTACGCGACGGGGATTTTCGGGAAGTGGCATCTCGGCGACGAGCCGGCCTACCACCCCGCACGCCGAGGCTTCCAGAAGACCGTCATCCACGGCGGCGGCGGCATCGGGCAGACCCATCCGGGAAGCTGCGGCGACGCCCCGGACAACACCTACCACGATCCGTGGGTGCTGAAGGACGGGCGCTGGGTGAAGTCCGCCGGCTACTGCACCGACGTTTTCTTCGACGCGGCGCTGGAGTGGGTGGATGAACGGCGAGGGAAGCGACGACCCTTCTTCGCCATGATCACCCCCAACGCGCCGCATGATCCCTTTGTGAATCCTGGCCCGAAGTGGGAGGAGCCTTACCGCGGGCGGGGACTCACCATGAACGAGGTCGCCTACTACGCGATGATCGCCAACATAGACGCGAACGTCGGCCGCCTGCTGGACCGGCTGGATTCATGGCAACTGGCCACCAACACGCTGGTCATCTTTCTCACGGACAACGGCCACTCCGTGCCGCGGCTCTACAACGCCGGGATGCGCGGCATCAAGGGCGGTCCCTACCAGGGCGGCACGCGCGTGCCCTCCTTCTGGCGCTGGCCGGGACGACTCGCGCCCGGCGACCGTCCGCAGCTCGCCGCGCACCTCGATGTCTTCCCCACCCTCGCCGAGCTTGCCGGTGCCCGCGTGCCCGCGGCGGTGCGCGAGGGCCTGGAAGGACGCAGCCTCGTGCCGCTGCTGTTCGATCCGCGGGCGGCGTGGCCGGACCGGCGCCTCTTCATCCATCTCGGCCGCTGGCCGCGCGGGCAGGCGGCGGTGTCGCAGTGGTCCCAGACGGCCGTGCGCACGCAGCGTTACCGGCTGGTGAACGGCCACGAACTGCACGACCTGACCGCCGACCCGGGCGAACAGGTGAACGTGGCGGACCGGCATCCGGAGATTGTCTCGGGGCTGCGGGCGGCGCATGACGCATGGTGGGCCTCGGTCCAGTCCGGCCTGGTGAACGAGGCCGCGCTCCCGCCGCGCGTGAATCCGCTGAAGGCGCTGTTCTGGAAGCAGCACGGCGGCGGGCCGGACGCGAGGCTGGCCGCGGCGATGGATCCCTGGTCGGAGGCCAGCCGGCGGGAGTTCGACCCGCTCGTGCCACACGACGCCCCGCCCCCGTTCCGCCAACAACAATGATAGGCAGCCCGCCCCGGCCCGGACGGCGCCGCGCCGCGCTGCGCGGGCAGGCCCCGGACGGCCGCGGAAAACGGCGCGAGGGATTTGGCCCCGGCCGGCGTTCTCCGGGTGTCATGAGAACCCTGCCCGCCCTGCTCGCCACGCTCGCCGTGACCCTCCTGCCGCCGACGGCCCCGGCGCAGGCCGTACCGGCATCCCCGTCGCAGATCACGTCGATATTCAGCCCTTCCGGCACCATCGCCGGGATGCCCCACGCCGGCACACCGGAGGATCCGCAGTTCGACCTCGATTTTCCCGGCGGCAGCCCGGCCAGCCTGGTCGACACGCTCGCCGCGGCCTCCGGACATCCGGTCAACGTCATCCTCCCGGAGGATGCGGGGAACGTCTCCCTGCCGCCGATGAAGCTGCGCGGCGTCACGGTGCCGGAGGTGTTCGAGGCCATCACCCAGGCCAGCCGGCGGACGGTGGAGCGGGACGTGGCCCGGAGTGACGGGAGAACCTTTCGGCAGAGGTTCGCGGTCAGCTACGGCTTCCGTCCAGCGGGCCGGCCCGCCCATGACGGCATTTGGATCTACTTCGCGGAACTGCCGCCGCCGGAACTGCCGCCGGAACCGGTCATCCCGCCCCGGGCACCGGAGCCGCAGGTGGATCCGACGACCGGCCAGATGGTCAGGCCTCAGGCCGCCGCCGCGCCGATCGAGGAAGTCCGCGTGCTGAACCTCTCGCCGTTCCTGCAGGCCGGCCGTTCCGTGGAGGACATCACCACCGCCATCCGCACCGCCTGCGACCTCCTGCCCGGGGGCGGCCAGCCCAAGCTCACTTTCCACAAGGAAACCAACCTCCTGCTCACCCGCGGCCGTCCGGACCAGCTTGAGCTGATCGAGCAGGTGCTGGCACAGATCCGTGAATCGCCCCCCGCCCCGGCCCCGCCGGGCACGGTGACCGCACCGTTCCGGATGAGCCCGGAACTGATGCGCCGCTACGGCCTGACGCCGGCGGACAAGCCCGTGCCGGCCCCCGCCGCCGAAGAAACGCCTCGCGTGCCCTGAAGGGCAGGGCAGGCTCCCCCCAGTGCGTCCCCCGGCCGCCATCCTCCCCGGCTTGAAGCCCGCGACGCTCGCCCCGCCGGCCGATGCGGCCGTGGTCACGGCCGGCTCCGTGGCCGCGCTCACGGCGGGCCTCGTGGCGGGCAACGACGAGGCTTACCGTGCCCTGCACGCGGCGTACGCCGGGCGGCTGCAGCGCTACCTGATCGTGGTCTGCCGCGGCGACGAGGCGGCGACACAGGAGGCCCTCCAGCAGACGCTGCTGCGCGTGGCACGGCACGCGCGACGGTTCGACCACGAAGCCGACTTCTGGCGCTGGCTGGCCGCCCTCGCCCGCAGCGCCGCGGTGGACGCGGCCCGGCGCGAGCACCGCTACGCCGCCGCCCTCCGGCGCTACCTTGGCTGGCTGCGTCCGCCGCCCGCGGAGCCCGCCGGCCCCGACCCGCTCGACCGCCTGGACACGCTGCTGGCCGCCGGGCTCGAGGCCCTGCCGGAAGCCGACCGCGAGCTGCTCCTTGCCCGCTACCGCGCCGGCCGGCCGGTACACACGCTGGCCGCCGCGGCCGGCGTTTCGCCCAAGGCGATGGAGTCCCGCCTCGCCCGACTGCGCGCGCAGCTTCGCGCCCGCCTGCTCGACCGACTCGCCCATGAAGAACCGGCCTGATCCGCTGCTCGACGCCGTGCTGGTGCCGGAAGCCGGCGCTGAAAACGCCGCGCTGGCCGCGCTGCTCGCCGGGGCGCGCGCCCGGCGGCGGCTGCGCGCGCTGGGC
>JBJXFY010000449.1:0-16506 GCA_046155815.1 Limisphaerales bacterium
CCCCAGCGCACGAAGTCGCCCACGATCAGGAAGTAGGAGATGTAGCCCGTCTTCTCGATCACCCCGAGCTCGAGTTCGAGCCGGTCGAGCAGGGTCTTCAGCGCGTGTTGGACTGCGGGAGATTGCAGGGTCAACGAGGAAGCGCCCTCACCCGGAGGGAAAGGGCCGGGGTGAGGGCTCGGCGGAAACAGATGCTCCAGCCTCCGCGCCTCCCGCACCGCCTCGACCACGATCTGCCTCCCCTCGACCCGCGCCACGATGCCGTAGCGCTCGAGCAGGCCCTCGCAGAGCAGCTTCCGCAGCCACCCCTCGCGCGTCCACGTCTCCGGCGGCTGGAAGACGGGGTAGTGCTCCGCACCCTTGCCGAACTGGATTTCGACGTGGCAGCGCTCGGCCACCTCGAGGGTGTTGCGCACTGCCTCCGGCACTTCCGTGAAGCGCGCCTGCATCTCCTCCGCGCTGCGCAGGTAGAACTGTTCCGGCAGGTACACGCGCTTGGCGGGGTCGCGCACCGTCTGCCGGCCGAGGCAGACGAGGCATTCGTGCGCCTCCCAGTCGCCGCGCTCGACGTAGTGAACGTCGTTCGTCGCGACCGTCTTCAGGCCGAACTCCTTCGCCCACGGGATCAACGCGCGGTTCACCTTCGCCTGCTCCGGGATGCCGTGGTTCTGCAGCTCGAGGAAGTAGTTCTCGGCCCCGAGCGTCTGCTTGAACCAGTCAATCGTCTCCCGCGCCTGCCGCTCGTCGCCGCGCAGGATCAGGTCCGGCACCTCGCTCGCGAGGCACCCCGAGAGCGCGATCAGCCCCTGCGCGTGCCGGGCGAGCAGCTCCTTGTCGATGCGCGGCTTGTAGTAGAAGCCCTCGAGGTGCGCGTCCGTGACGAGGCGGATGAGGTTGCGGTAGCCGGCCTGGTCGCGCGCCAGGAGGACGAGGTGGTGGTAGTTGTCGCCGCCGTTGCGGGCGGGCTTCTTGTCCAGCCGGCTGCCCGGCGCGACGTACACCTCGCAGCCGAGGATGGGCTTTACGCCCGCCGCCTTCGCGGCCTGCCAGAACTCGACCGCGCCGTACATCACGCCGTGGTCCGTCATCGCCACCGCCGGGAAGCCCAGCTCCGCGGCGCGGGCCATGAGCGCCTCCGGCCGGCAGCAGGCGTCGAGCAGCGAGTGCTCGGTGTGCAGGTGCAGGTGGACGAACTCGGCGCGCGGCATCGCGGCGACTCTGGCCGCCGGCGGGGGCGCGGCAAGGCGGGGCGGCGGAAAGTTGTCCGCGGCGCCGGCCATGGCCATGCTGCCATCCGTTTTCATGAGTCTGGAAACCGCCGCCGCGCTGGCCGCGCTGATGTTCGCGGCGGCCGTGCTGTACTCGATGGTCGGGCACGCGGGGGCGTCCGGCTATCTGGCGGTGATGGCGCTGTTCGGCCTCGCGCCGGCCGTGCTGCGGCCCACGGCGCTCACGCTCAACCTCTGCGTGGCGGTGATCGCCACGGCGACCTTTGCGCGTGCGGGCTGCTTCCGATGGCCGCTGTTCTGGCCGTTCGCGCTCACCTCGGTGCCGTGCGCGTTCGTGGGCGGGATGCTGCACCTGCCGCCGGGCGCGTACCGGGCGGCCCTCGGGCTGGTGCTGCTGTTCAGCGCGGTGCGCCTGCTGGTGCCCGATCCGAGGGCCGACGATCCCCTGCGTCCCCTGCCGGTCGGGCTGGGCCTCGGACTCGGTGCCCTCCTGGGCCTGCTGTCCGGCCTGACAGGCGTGGGCGGCGGCATCTTCCTCAGTCCGCTGCTGCTCTTCGCGCGGTTCGCCTCGCCGCGAGAGACGGCCGGGGTGTCGGCACCATTCATCCTGGTGAACTCCGCCGCCGGCCTGCTGGGCGGGCGGGACGGCCTCGCCCACCTGCCGCCGGCCTGGCCGTGGTGGGCGCTCGCGGTGATCGTCGGCGGGCTGCTCGGCTCGCGTGTCGGCGCGCGGAAGCTGGGCGCGCCTTCCATCCGCCGCGTGCTGGCCGCTGTTCTTGGCGTGGCGGCGGCGAAGATGCTGCTGGGGTGATTTGAAATCCTCCTCAACCAAGCCGAGGACGAGCACGAGCGCGAGCACGAGCACAATCCCTCGGCCCGCCCGGGGGAGATTCCCGTTGCCACGGCGGCGCGTCCGTCTAGCCTGCGGTCACAACCTCCCCCCCGCTTATGTGGTTCGGCGTTGATTATCACCCGGAGCATTGGGTCTTTCCCTACGACGGCACCGCCGAAGACCCGGAGGCGCGCTGGCGGCGCGACGTGGAGCTGATGCTGGCCGCCGGCGTGAACATCGTCCGCATGGGCGAGTTTTGCTGGGGGCTGTACGAGCCGGAGGAGGGGAAGTTCGACTTCGCCTGGATGCGCCGCGCGATGGACGTTTTCCAGACGGCCGGCATCAAGGTCGTGCTCGGCACGCCCACCGCCGCGCCGCCGCTCTGGCTGTCGCGCAAGCACCCGGAAATCCTGCCGCAGGACGAGTGCGGCGTGACGCTGCACGAGGGCACGCGCCACGCGTACTGCATGAACAGCAACCTCTACTGGGGCTACGCGCGGAAGATCGTGACCGCCCTCGCCAGCGAGCTGGGCGCGCATCCTTCGCTCCTCGCGTGGCAGGTGGACAACGGCATTGGCGGCCACCGCACCGAGTTTTCCTTCAACGAGGAGACGCGCAAGGACTGGCACCTCTGGCTCCAGGCCAAGTATGAGACGATCCAGCGTCTCAACGATCTGATGGGCCTCCGCTTCTGGGGCCAGGTGGTCACGGACTGGGACCAGGTGCCCATGCCCATGAACGCCCCCACGGTCCACAACCCCGCGCTCGTGCTCGACTGGATGCGCTTCTCCAGCGACTCCTGCGTGGCCTTCGTCCGGATGCAGGCCGACCTGCTCCGTGAACTCACGCCCGACCGGCCCGTCACCACCAACCTCCGCGCCCTCTCCCGCCACTTCGACCACTATGACATGGCGGGCGTGCTCGATTTCGTCTCCCTCGACACCTACGCCACGGTGATGGGCGAGTTCGCCGAGCACGCCTGCGAGTTCGACATGATGCGCTCCCTGAAGCGGGAGGACATCCGCATCCCGGGCGGGAAGGACGGCTTCTGGGTGATCGAGCAGAAGGCCGGCAACGTGAACTGGCAGGACGTGAACTCACTCCTGCGGCCCGGCGTCGTGCGTCTCTTCACCTTTCAGGCCATCGCCCGCGGCGCGGACGGCATCCTCTACTTCTTCTGGCGCTCGCCGCGCATCGGCTCGGAGAAGTTCTACGGCGGCGTCCTCACCCACGACGGCCGCGGCGAAAACCGCGTGTACAAGGAGATCACCCAGGTCGGCGACGAGGTGAAGCTCCTTGGCCCGGTGCTCGAAGGCACCCGCGTGAAGGCCGACGTCTGCATCCTCTTCAGCCACGATAACGAGTGGACCCTCAAGCTGCCCGCGCAGCCCAACCGGCACTTCCGGCAGCGTGAGCACATGCTGCGCTTCTACCGCGCCCTGCACGAACGCAACCTCCCCGTGGACTTCGCCCGCCCCGGCGACGACCTCTCCGGCTACAAGCTCGTCATCGCGCCCTCGCTCCACCAGGTCGCCGCCGGCGAGACCGACCTGCTCAAGCTCTACGTCCAGAACGGCGGCACGCTGGTCGGCACTTTCAACACCGGCCTCGTGGACGAGCACCACATGGCGCCCGCCTCCGGCTTCCCGCTCGAGATGACCGACCTCTTCGGCCTGCAGGTGCTCGAGTTTGACCCCATCCCGCCCGCCGAGGCGAACCATCTCAACTTCAAGGGTGACTTCCATGTGAGTCACCTCCACCACGCGCAGCTTTGGTGCGACATCATCGAGCCTCGCGGCTGCACGGTGCTCGCCACCTACTCCAAGGACTTCTACGCCGGCCGCCCGGCCGTGACGGTGAACACCTTCGGCATCGGGCGCGCCATCTACCTCGGGACGATGTGCGAGCAGGCGTTCTATCTCGACCTGGCCGACTGGCTGCGCGAGCTGCTCAACCTCGCCCCGCTCCTCAAGGTGCCCGCCGGCGTCGAGGTCAGCCTGCGCGAGAAGGACGGCCTGCGCGTGTACTTCCTCCTCAACCACCAGCACTCGCCCATCCGGCTGAACTTCTACAAGCCGATGCACGACTTCTTGACCGGCGGAACAGTCAGCGGCAGCTACGATCTCGCGCCGCACGGCGTGCTCGTCCTGGATGAACCCGTTGCCAAAGCCGCCTCCGCCTCCGCCTGACCGGGCGTGGCGAGCCGCGCGCCGCAGCATTCTCGCGGGCTGGCGGGGCGTGGATCTCGAACCCGCCGAACGCCGGCCACGTTCCGGCGGCCGGCCCATGAGCGAGCTGGTCGGCAGCGTCACCGGCAGGCTCCGCCTGGAATCCCGCCGCGCGGACGTGGAGATCCTCCGCGCCTGGGAATCCCTGCTGGACCCGAACATCGTCCGCCACGCCCGCCCCGTCGGCCTGAACCGTCACGGCACGCTCTTCGTGAGCGTGGACAGCAGCGTGTGGCTCGACGAGATCGTGCGCTACCGTAGGCGCGAAATCCTCCAGCGGCTGCAGGACGCCTTCGGCCCGGCGCGCATCGTGAAGATCTCCTACCGCACCGGGTAGCTGAGTCTGCGGCGCCCCGCCGCAGCAAGGTGGAGACGAGGCCACGCCGCCTGCTTCATGGCCACCGCCTCGGCAAGGCGCCGCGAACACCCTCCGCGACGGGGCCGTCGCCGCCACAGCGCCGTTTCCGCGTGCCCACCCGTGGCGGCTCCGCTACAACCGCGGCGCATGACCCCTTCCGAGCCGCCCGCCGACCATGTCCACAGCGAGGCCTTCCTGCGTATTCTCATGCGCCGGCAGCTCCGGCTGAGCATCGCCTGCGCGGCCGCGTTCCTCGTGGCGCTGCTGGGCCTGCCGCTGCTGAACTACTTTCTGCCTGACGTGATGGCGGTGCGCGTGGGCGGCTTCACGCTGACGTGGCTGGTGCTGGGCGTGCTGTTCTTCCCGTTCGTGTGGGTGATCTCCTACGTCTTCATCCGCCGCTCGATCGCGCTCGAGGAGGCGGAGGTCAGGGAGGTCGCCCGTGAAGCGCCAGCGTGTCGCGCGAAGGACGCGACGGGCGCAAAGGCTGAAAATCCCTGACTCATGGAGACAGCGGCGGAAATCGAACGGGTGGGCAAGGCGGTGCTGGATGCCGCCTTCAAGGTCCACACCGTGCTCGGACCCGGCCTGCTGGAGAGCGTCTATGAAGCGGCGCTAGCCTACGAAATGATCCAGCGGGGATTCACGCTGGAGCGTCAGAAGGCGATCCCTGCGATCTATGAAGGCATCCGGCTGGACGTGGGGTTCCGGGCGGACCTGGTGGTGAACGGCTGCGTGCTGGTGGAGCTGAAGGCGGTGGAGCAGATGCAGCCGGTGTTCCAGAAGACCACGACCACCTACTTGCGCCTCGCCGGCCTGAAGCTCGGCTTCCTCATCAATTTCAACGCCCCGCATCTGCGTGACGGCATCACGCGCGTTGTCAACGGGCTGGAGGATCCGCCGTCGCTCCGGCCCCGTCCGATGGTGAAAGGCGCGGAACTCCTTCAACGCGGCTTCCGCCGGCCCTGATCCCACTCATGCCCAACCTTTGCGCCCTTCGCGACCTTGGCGCGACCCACCCATGAACATTGACCCCTGGATCCTCGCCTTCAGCGCCCTCACGGTCATCGCGACCATCTGGATGGGCTTCTGGTCGGCGAAGCGGTCGCGTTCCGCGAGTGACTTCTTCGTCGCGGGCCGGAGCGTGTCCGTGGGCTGGAACGCCAGCGCCATCTCCGGCGAGTACCTCTCGGCCGCAAGCTTCATGGGCATCGCCGGCATGGTGATGAGCTCGGGCTTCGACGCGCTCTGGTACCCGGTGTGCTACGCGTGCGGTTACCTCTTTCTCCTGCTCTTCATTGCCGGCCCCCTGCGAAGGTTCGGAGCCTACACGATCCCGGACTTTGCGGAGGGGCGCTATGACTCGCCGGTGTTCCGCAAGATCGCGGTGATCTTCGTCCTGTTCATCGGCTTCTTCTACACCATGCCGCAGATGAAGGGCGCAGGCGTGACCCTGGCCTACATCTTCCCCGGGCTGCCCTACTGGGTGGGCGTGGTGCTGGTGGGCGCGGTGATCACGCTGAACGTCGCGCTCGGCGGCATGAAGGGCATCACTCTCGTGCAGGCCTTCCAGTACTGGCTCAAGATGTTCGCCATCTCCGTGCCCATCTTCGTGCTCATGGCGGTGTACGGGGGGTACGGACAACAGGTAGGAATGAACAAGGCCCGGACGCCGCATCCTGAAACCGTGCCTGCCTATTCAGTCATGGAAGGAACCCTCCGCGAACCGCTGCCGGACAAGGCGCCCAGAGATCCTGTCTGGCTTAACCCCTTCGGCCCGCTGACCACCAAGGCGGCCAGGGCGGCGGGCCTCGAGGGCGATGCCGCCCGCCGGCTCGCCCTGCTCTATACTTACTCCCTCATCATCGCGCTGGTCTGCGGCACGGCGGGGTTGCCGCATATTCTGGTCCGCTTCTACACCAACCCCGACGGCGTCGCGGCCAAGCGCACGACGATGTGGGTGATGATCCTCATCGGCGTGTTCTACGTGTTCCCGCCCGTGTTTGGCGTGATGGGGCGGAACCTGATGCCGTCCCTGTACGAGGGCACCGGCGCAAAGGGGACGGACAAGGTGGTGCTCGAGCTGCCGCGCATCCTCAATGAACGGGGAGCGCAGGCCTCCGGCGTGCCATCCGGCGCGTCCCGCGGAGGATCTCCATCCACCAACCCGGATTCAGTCCCACTAGAATCCGGCGCGACGCCGGATTCGGCACGCGGGACGCGTGCGCTCCCCGCCGGCCTCCCCTGGGGCTCGATCCTCAGCGGCATCACCTGCGCCGGGGCCTTTGCCGCGTTCATGTCCACCTTCTCGGGCCTGCTGGTCTCCATGACCGGGGCGCTCGCCCACGACGTATACGGCCGGATGCTGCGCCCGCAGTCCACGCCCGAGCAGCGGATGCGGATGTTCAAGTGGTGCGCCGTCCTCATCGGCGCGGTGGCGGTGCTGCTGGGCAGCTTTGTCGAGCCGCTGCAGATCAACTTCATGGTTGGCCAGGCCTTCGCCATCGCGGCGGCCAGCTACTTTCCCCTGCTCTTCATGAGCGTCTGGTGGCGCGGGATGACGATGAAGGGCGCAGCCACGGGGATGCTGGCCGGCGGCGTCTCCGCGCTGGCGGCGGTGACGATCACCAACTTCAGCGACCTCGGCTGGCTGCCCTTGAAGGACTTCTGGGCCGCGCATCCTCTGCTGCGCATCCTCTGCGAGCAGCCGGCTATCTGGACGGTACCGCTGGCCATCGGCCTGATGATCGTGGTCTCCTGGCTCACGCGTCGCAGCGTGCCGGCGGATTCACGGATGAAGATGCTCGTGCTGCACGCGCCCGAGGCGCTGGGCCTCAAGCAGGAGTACATCCGCGAGCACGAGGGGCACTGAGTGGGAAAAGAAGATGGAGGATGCTGGATGGCCGGCCGAAAATGCGGACGCAATTCCGCGCTCCCTGGAACGGCCTGTCCCTCCCGGCTGCCGGAATTCAAACAGCGAAGGCGCGAAGCGGCGAAGAACGGGATGGCGGTGTCGTCGGAAGCTTCTCCCCGCGCCCGGTCCACTGCCTTCCCCCGGACACGTTTCCCCGCCGCTTCGCTTCTTCGCGTCTTCGCTGTTGGCCGCATCACGCCGTCAGTCCCCGGCGCGGAGGCGGTACGCCTTCAGGGGTGCCGGCACAACGGCGTCGCCGGTGGTGAAGCGGTTCGTGGGCACGGTGAAAAGTTCCAGCATCGTCCAGCCCCCGAAGTCCCCGGTGTGCTCGATCACCCACGGCCGGCCCGGCTCGGCATCCGTCAGCAGCGTGACCTGCGAGGACTGCGCCCCGGCGGCGATGGCCAGCCGCGGCAGCGTCCATGCCGCAACGCGCCCGAGCGTGAACTTGGCTGAGGCGGACGAGGTATCGTCGCCCACGAAGACGAAGCGCGGTGCGTTGTACGGGACTCCGAAGCTCGCGTAGTTCCGCAACGGTCCTTCGAGCACGGGCCGCCCTCCCGCATGGAGCGCATAGCGGTCGCCCCGGATCGCGACGTCGTAGCGTTGCGGGGCGGCCGTCGTATCGAAGGCGGCCTCCTCCGCCCGCTGGAAGTCCGGCCCGCTCTGTGCCCACACGGCGTTCGTCCAGAATCCCAGCTCGATGCCCCATGTGTCCGAGGCCAGGGCGATGACGCTGAAGCCCGCCCGGTCCGTCGAGGCGTGCTCCTCCGCGACGAGCTGGAGGATGAAGCTCACTTGAAAGCCGGCCGCACGGTCCATCGCCGGCTCGCCGTCAGGACTGTTGAATGGCAGTCGGCTGAACCAGCCCGCCTGCGAGGCCATGCGCGGCCGTGAGTCGAGGCTCCACCCGCCATTCGTCGCCCCCTGTACGGCTCCAGCGCCCACGAACGGCTGGGTCAGGAAGACGAGGCCCTGCTGCGAAGGTGATCCCGGCTTCGAGCCTTCATAGTAGATGCGGCCATCGAGGGCGGCGGCGGAGAACGGCAGCAGCCCTGGCAGCAGGACCAGCCAGGCCGTCAAAACGGGGCGGTGCACGCGCCACGTTGGCGGGGCCCTCCGGCGCGGGCAAGGGCTCCGCCGCACCTCTCATCCTCACCCCGGCGGCCACCCCAGCGCGCGCCCGCCGAGGATGTGGACGTGCAGGTGCGGCACCGTTTCGCCGCCGTCGGGGCCGTTGTTGATCACGAGCCGAAAGCCGGACGCGCCCAGGCCCGCCTTGCGCGCGACCTCGGCCGCCGTGAGCAGCAGGTGCCCGAGGAGCGCCTGGTCCGCAGGCGTGGCCTCGGCCACACGCGGCACCGGTTGCCGCGGCACGAGCAGGATGTGGACCGGTGCCTGCGGCCGGATGTCCTGAAACGCCACCGCGAGGCCGTCCTCATGAACGATGGTCGCGGGAATTTCGCGCGCGGCGACTTTCTCGAAAAGGGTCATCAGGGCATTGAAGGCGACCTGCCTCCCGTGCCAAGCCCCAAAAGAAATGGCCGGGGCGGGGCGCGCCCCGGCATCCGGCCCCCGCCAACGTGGCCAGGCCGGAGCTGGGCGCCTGCAAATTGGAACTTGGACCTTTCCGCGCCCGCCCCACCATGCGCCGCACGACGCGTCCGTGAAACCGACCGACCTCCGCGGCATCCTCCGCTACATCCCACGCTTCCGGGAGAAGACGTTCATCGTCGCCCTCGACGGCGCGGTGGTGACGGATGAGAACTTCCCCAACCTGCTCCTCGACGTCGCGGTGCTGCGCTCGCTGAACATCCGCGTCGTGCTCGTCCACGGCGCCGCCGCGCAGATCCAGGCGCTCGCGCAGGAGCAGGGCGTCACCCCCTCGAACCTCGACGGCAGCGGCGTCACGGACGAGGCCACGCTGCGCCTCGCCCTCACCGCCGCGAACCGCCTCAGCCACGAGATCCTCGAGGGACTCTCCACCCACGACCTCCGCGCCGCCACGACCACTGCCATCATCGCCCATCCCCTCGGCATCCTTGGCGGCATGGACCACCTCCTCACCGGCAAGGTCGAGCGCGTGGACACCGAGCTGCTCCAGACCCTGCTCGCCAGCGGCATCCTCCCCGTCGTCCCGCCGCTCGGCTTCGACGGCGAGGGCCGCACCTACCGGGTGAACAGCGACGCCATCGCCGTCGCGCTCGGCGACGCGCTCAAGGCCGTGAAGGTGCTCTACGTGACCACGCAGGACGGCCTGGCCTACCGCGGCCAGCTCATCCGCCAGATGCTCGCGGGCGAGCTCGCCGCGCTGCTGCAGCGGGACAAGGACGGCTTCCCGCCCGAGCTGCTGCCCAAGGCGCGCTTCGCCGCCGCCGCCTGCCAGGCCGGCGTGCAGCGCGTCCACATCCTCAATGGCCGCGTGGACGAGGGCCTGCTGGCCGAGGTCTTCAGCAACGAGGGCATCGGCACGCTCATCTACGCCAACGAGTATACCGCCATCCGCCGCGCGCTGAAGAAGGACATCCGCGCGATCCTCGCCATCACCCGGCCCTCGATGGCCTCGGCCGAGCTGCTCAAGCGCACGCGGGTCGAGATGGAGCGGCAGATCGGCGACTACTACCTGTACGAGATCGACAAGAACCCCGTGGGCGTCGTGGCGCTGCACCTCTGGCCCGAGCTGAGGAAGGCCGAGCTGGCCTTCCTCTTCGTCAGCCCCTCGCACGAGAACCAGGGCATAGGCCGCCGGCTGATCCAGTTCGTTGAGGCGCGCGCGCGCGAGGCCGGCGTCGAGGAGCTGATCGCGCTCTCCACGCAGGCGTTCTCCTACTTCCAGTCCAAGGGCGGCTTCGTGGAAGGCGGCGCGGAGGACCTGCCGCCCGAGCGCCGCCAGAAGTACGAGGCCAGCGGAAGGAACTCGAAGGTGCTGGTGAAGCGGCTGAAGCCGGCGGCGCCTTGAAGCTCCTCTTCCTCTGCAGCCGCAACCGCTGGCGCAGCCCCACGGCCGAGCGGCTCTTTGACGGCGTGGACGGCCACCAGGCGCGCTCCGCCGGCACGGAGGACGGCGCGCGCATCAAGGTCACCGCCGGCCTCCTCGGCTGGGCCGACGTGATCTTCGTGATGGAGCGGAAGCACGCCGCGCGGCTGGTCGCGAAGTTCCCCGACGCGCTCGCCGGCAGGCCGCTCGTCTGCCTCCGCATCCCGGACGACTACGGGTTCATGGACGTGGCGCTGGTCGCCCTGCTGCACGAACGCGTCCCGCCGCATCTGGCGGCGCTGCCGGACGCGCGCCGAGTTGCGCCGGACGACGACCGGTGAGATGAAGGGCCCGCCTACCATGTCCGAGGCCACGAATGAACTCTGCCGCATCGCCGCCCAGTACGGCGTGCCCACGATCCGCCGGCACATCTTCCTGTGCGCGGACCAGACCGAGCCGAAGTGCTGCGCCAAGGAGGCCGGGCTGGAGGCGTGGAACTTCCTCAAGCGCCGGCTGAAGGAGCTGGGGCTGGACGGCCCGCAGGCGCGCGTCTTCCGCACCAAGGCGAACTGCCTGCGGATGTGCCTGCGCGGGCCGGTGGCGGTCGTCTATCCGGAGGGCGTCTGGTACCACTCGTGTTCGCCGGCGGTGCTGGATCGGATCATCCAGGAGCACCTCGTCGGCGGGCGGGCCGTGGCGGAATATGCCTTCGCGCTGCATCCGCTGGGCGAGTCGCCGCCTGCGCCGTGAGCGATGCGGCGCGGCTTGGGGGCGGTTTCAAACAGTCCGCAGCCGTCGCGGAGCTCGGTCTTCAGCCCGCTTCGACGTGCCCAGGCGGATGGACGGTGACACGGCGTGAACGCCGCGCCCCGGCAAGCCTTCGGACGAAGGCCACGGTTTCACTGAAGCTGCCCTAAGCGCCCGCCTTCGCCGCCGCCTCCAGGCGCCCCTCCTCTTCCGTCAGCCCTTCCACCACGCTGCGGAACCGCTGCTCGTTCTCGCCGCCCAGTTCAATCAGTTCCTGATGCGCCTCGCGGCAGGCCCGGACCCGCTCCAACTGGGTCGCAGGAATCAGGTCTACGATCTTCTCGCGCAGCCCGGCGGGTTCCGGCGCGGCCTCCGGACCGAAGAAGCGGAGCACCAGCAGGCTGTCGAGGTTGTCCCGCAGGGATTCCGAGGCCCCCAGCAGCTCGAGCCGCGGGGGCTCCGGCAGCCGGTGCGAACGGCGGGCAAAGCCGGCCAGCTTGCCCGCGAACGAGCTGTCCATGTGCGTGCAGCCGCCCACGTCGAAGCGGACGCGCCGCCACGGGCCGGCCGCGGCGAGTGCGTCCAGCGTCAGCTCAAAGGTGGGCGTCTCCCGGCAGGTGCCGCGCCCTGCCACGCGAACGCGCGCAAACCCCTCCGCCGCGCTCTTCGCGACGCCGAGGACGAACTGGTTGCCGGACGGCTGCATGGCTGAACTTCCGTTCGGGCGGACGCTAGTTCCAGCGGCCGGCGCTGGCAAATCCTCCGGCCCGACCCGGCCATGGGCGCGCGCCGGATCGGCGCTGCGGTACGGCGGCGCTGCGGCGATGCCCCATCTCTCCCGCCTGCCCGCGGAGCGTTGCGGGCGGGGCGCGCCGCCCCGCCACCCCCAGCTAGATGGCGAAGTCGTTGTACTCCGGCTTCACCAGTTCCGTTGGCGGGTTCAGCATCCCGGCGGCCACCGTGGCGTTCGTGCCCGGCTCGATCAGGATGAACGCCCCGGTGAGCCGGTTTGTGGCGTAGCCGTCGTACACGAGCGGCTTCGCCGTCTTGAGGCGGATTTCGCCGATGTCGTTCATCACCAATTCCGCCGGCTCAGGCTCCGCTTCGAAGCTGTGGATGTTGATGCGGTGCTCCAGCGCCGTGACCATCGCCTGCACCGTCTGGGTGGCGTGCTTGAGGAGGTACTTCCGGCCGCGCTGCAGCGGTCGCGGGTGCATCCAGCAGACGCGCCCGAACAGGTCCGTGCCCGAGCCGGGCAGGGCGTCCAAACCCACCAGCATGTCGCCGCGTCTCACGTCCAGGTCGTCGGCGAGCCGGACGGTCACGCTCTGCGGGCAGAAGGCCTCGGCCAGCGGGCCGTCGTAGGTCCAGATCTCCTTCACCGTGCTCTTCAGGCCGGAAGGCAGGACCATCACCTTCTGGCCCGCGCGCAGGATGCCGCCGGCGATCTGGCCGCTGAGTCCGCGAAAGTCATGGAGTGAGCGGTCGGTGGGGTTGTTGGGCCGGTTCACCCACTGCACCGGCAGGCGGAAGCCCTGCAGGTTCCAGTCACTCGCGATGTGGACGGTCTCCAGGTGACCTAGCAGGGAAGGCCCGACATACCACGGCGTGTGTCGCGACGGCTCGACGACGTTGTCCCCGTTCAGCGCACTGAGCGGGATGAACTTCACGTCCTTGATGTCCAGCCGTGGCAGGAAGGTCTCGAACTCGTCGCGGATCTCCGTGAAGCGCGCCTCGCTCCAGTCCACGAGGTCCATCTTGTTCACGGCGATGACGAGGTGCGGGATGCGCAGGAGGGAGGCGAGGTAGGTATGCCGGCGGCTCTGCTCGATCACGCCCTGCCGCGCGTCCACCAGCACCACGGAGAGGTTCGCCGAGGAGGCGCCGGTGACCATGTTGCGCGTGTACTGCACGTGCCCGGGCGTGTCCGCGACGATGAACTTGCGCCGCGGCGTGGCGAAGGAGCGGTAGGCCACGTCAATCGTGATGCCCTGCTCGCGCTCGGCCCGCAGGCCGTCGGTGAGGTTGGCGAGGTTGATCTGCCCGCCGCCGGTGAGGTCGGCCGAGCGCTCGAGCGCCTCGAGCTGGTCCTCCATGATGGACTTGGAGTCGTACAGCAGCCGGCCGATCAGCGTGGACTTGCCGTCGTCCACGCTGCCGCAGGTGTTGAAGCGGAGGAGTTCGATGGGGTGGTTGCTGGCCATGGGAGTGCGAAACAGGCTTAATCATCCAAGTTCAATCAAATTTCCTCAGCCTGTCTCGAATTGAAGACTCAATTTTACGAAACTGCTCTGTAACCTTGTCTATCCGAGATTTGTGCTGACGATATGCCTCGTCAGCATTCTTCACATCTGCGTCTTCTCGTGTATAATTAAGTACCAAGAGCAATTCTTCTCGTCGCGTAAGCTCTTTGTAAACATCTTGCGGATAGAATGGCCTATTATCCCTGATCGTCTCAAACAATTTGTTCTTAGATTCTGACCATAATTTATCTTCGGAAACGCTGACGTCCGACTTTGCCGCCTCAAATCTGCGATACGTTGACTCAAAAAATCACAAAGGCTCTTCCAGACTGTTTGATAAACTGCCACTTCGCGTTCATAGCGTAGCCGACTGAAATGACTCCTGTTTGCCAACTCGGCCTTAATCTCTTCCTGGCGACGGGTGATCTCAGCTATGTCTTCCTTTGTCGCGAGGTTCTGGCCCTTTTGCTTCAAATAAGCGCTGATCCAGCCTCCGAAGGCACCAGCAACTGCCGATAGCAATATTGTGAGGATGGCCAGCATGATTTCAAAAGTATCCAGCCTTCTTCCGGTCCTCCATCGCCGCCTCGCTGGCCTTGTCGTCGGCGCGGGTGCCGCGCTCGGTGACGCGGGCGGCGGCGACCTCGGCGATGATGTCGTCCACGCTGTCGGCCGGGCTTTCGATCATGCCGGTGCTGATCATGTCCGCGATGGTGCGCACACGGCAGACCATGCGCTTGCGCGGCTCGCCGGGGCGCGGCCGGGCACCCGCGTAGGGATCGGGCCGCGTCGGGTCAGCGTGGTCCGTCGGGACGGGCAGCCATTGGCCGCCGCGGCGGAAGCATTCTCGCAGGTGGCTGAAGTAGATGCTGGGCACCACGAGCTTTTCTTTCCGGATATACTCCCACACGTCCATCTCGGTCCAGTTGGAGAGCGGGAAGACGCGCATGTTCTCGCCGGGGTTGAGCCGGGCGTTGTAGAGGTTCCAGATTTCCGGCCGCTGGTTCTTGGGATCCCACTGGCCGAAGGCATCGCGAAAACTGAAGAAACGTTCCTTGGACCGGGCCTTCTCCTCGTCCCGCCGCGCGCCGCCGATGCAGCAGTCGAAGCGGAACTCCTCGATGGCGGCGAGCAGGACGGGAATCTGGAGCTGGTTGCGGCTCACCTGGCCGGGCGTGGGCGTCGCGAGGCCCTTCGCAATGGCCTCGTCCACGGTGCGGACGATGAGCTTCGCGCCGAGGTCCTTCGCACGCCGATCCCGGAATTCGATGAGTTCCGGGAACTCATGTCCGGTCTCGACGTTCAGGAACGGCATCGGAAGGTCCGACGGCCGGAAGGCCTTCTCGGCCAGGCGAAGCAGGCAGATGGAATCCTTGCCGCCGGAGAAAAGAAGGGCCGGTCGCTCAAACTCCGCCGCGACCTCGCGCATGACATGGATCGCCTCCGTCTCAAGGAACTGGAGATGATCGAGGTGATACGAACTCATGAAATGGCTTCCAAGGGTGCCGGACAAAAGTCAATTACCGTGTGGCAATGGCTTTGCCGCCCCAGCCCGCGTGCAGGCCGCACTCGCGCTTCTCGTCCGCCTTGGCCGGGTCGAAGTAATCCCATTCGTTCGGAAGGTCGTGCTGCTTCAAGTAGGCTTCCATGTCCGCGTCGGACCAATGGAAGACCGGGCTGACCTTCAGGGAGTTGAAGTTGGTGTCGGCGGACACGATCTCGAGGCCGGCGCGGTTGGGGTTCTGCACCTTCCGCAGGGCGGTGAACCAGACGGTGGGCGCCAGCTCCTTCATGCCGCGCTGGAAGGGCTCCAGCTTCATCACGGTGCTGAAGGCCTTGATGCGCTCCTCGTTCACGGGCGTGGGGTCGGGCATGCCGCCGTGGACGGCGTCGTAATGCGCGGCCGTGAGGCGCGGCACATAGGGCTTGAGGTTGAGCTTCAGCAGGGACTTGAGCTGTTCGGCGTGCCGGTAGGTCGCCGGGCGGTTGTAGCCGTGATCCACCCAGAGCACCGGGATGTCCGGATGAACCTGCGTGACCAGATGGAGGATCACTGCCTCATAGGGCCGGAAGTTGGTGGAGACGACGGCGCGTCCGCCGGCTTGGGCGAGGCCCCACTTCACGATGTCGAGCGGCGGCTTGCCGTGGAGATCATTGCTGACCGCGGCGATTTGTGCGGGATTCATGTGAATGCACGCCTGCCGGACGGAGTAGATCCGCCCGCGAGCGAAGGGGAGAAGTGGTGTCAGTTGGCCGCAGCAGCAGGCTGCTCGCTCCAGATGGCCCGCGCCACCCAGTCTCCCAGCCGCTCGCCGGGCTGGCGCTCGGAGGCGTAGCGCGTCAGCAGGGGCCGGAACTCCGTCTCCAGCTCCGCCTCCTTGAGCGTGTCCTTCCAGACGCGGTTCAGGCGGGTGCCCGCGGCGTTGCCGCCGAGCCAGACTTGGTAGCGGCCGGGAGCCTTCCCGACGAAGCCGATCTCGGCCATGTACGGCCGCGCGCAGCCGTTGGGGCAGCCGGTGGAGCGGATGACGATCTCGTCGCCGTTCAGGCCGACCTCGGCGCAGAGCTTCTCGATCCGGTTGACCAGCCCGGGCAGCGCGCGCTCGGACTCGGCGAGGGCAAGCCCGCAGGTTGGCAGGGCGGGGCAGGCCATTGCCGCGGCCTGCATGACGGAAGCTTGATTCTCCGTGCGCACGCCGTGCTCCGCGAGGAGTGAGTTGATCGCCGCGCGGCTGGCCTCGGGGATGTTGGCGAGGATGAGGTTCTGGTTGGCGGACAGGCGAAATTCGATCTGTGGAAAGCTCTCTGCCACCTGTCGCAGCGCCGTCTTCATCAGATGACCGTCCACATTCTTCACGCGGCCGGTCTGGACGAACAGCGTCAGGAACCACGAGCCGTCCACGGCGCGGTGCCAGCCGTACTGGTCGCCCATCGTGGTGAACTGATACGGCCGCGCCGGTTCCAGCTCAAAGCCCGCG
>JBJXFY010000196.1:0-11004 GCA_046155815.1 Limisphaerales bacterium
GCTTTCGCCCGGCGGATCAAGGCCCTCGCCGAACCGGCCGCGTGCCCCCCGGCCACCCAGTATGCCGACACGCTCCTGCGCCTGGCCCGCGAGTACAAGGTGGCGGCGCTGGAACGGGAGCTGGAGCATTTTCCCCAGGTCATCGCCGGGCTGGAGAGCCGGACGGTGTAAACCGGAATGATTCCTTTGAAACCCCGGAGGGACACGAAAGGGAGCGGATGCCCCGGCACCCGCACCGTTGCTCCTGAACCGCCTCGTCCCGCGCAACAGACAGGCGGGAGCTTCGCGCCTTTTCGTGTCCCTTCGTGGTTTTTCTGAATCGTTCCGGACGAACCCATGCCCGCCACCGACCCCCGCCCCGCGCGCGCATCCTCATCGTGGATGACCAGCCCGCGAACCTGCAGGTGCTGGGCGCCCTGCTCGGCCGGCTTGGGCATGACGTGGTGCCCGTCGCGGACGGGCCGACGGCGCTCAAACGCCTCGCGCTCCGACCGCCGGACCTGGTGCTGCTCGACCTGCTGATGCCGGACATGGACGGCTTCGAGGTCTGCCGGCGCATCCGCGAGCAGCCCGCCTTTGCGGACCTGCCGGTGATCTTCCTCTCCGCCGCGGACGACAAGGGCCTCATTGTACGCGCCTTCGAAAGCGGCGGCGTGGACTACGTGACCAAGCCCTTCAACCAGGCGGAGCTGACGAGCCGCGTGCAGACGCACCTCGCGCTCAAGGCGGCGCGGGACCGGCTGCGGCAGCTCGCGGAGGACAAGGACGAACTGCTCGGCATCCTCACGCACGACCTGAAGAACCACCTGGGCGGCCTGCACCTGTCCGCGGCGCTGCTGCGCGACCGGCTCGAGGCGACCGAGCCGCGGCTGGCCATCCTCGCGCGAAACATGGTGGACGGCAGCGGACGGATGCTGGGCTTCGTCCAGGAATTCCTCGCCAATGCCGCCGTGGACCACGCGCTGGCGGTGCAGCCCGCCGGGGTGGATGCCCAGGCCACCGCCACGCAGGTCGTGCGCCTCTACGCGGACGCCGCGGCGCGCAAGGAGCTGCGGCTCGAGACCCGGTGGGCGGAGGGGCTGCCCGCCGCGCTGGCGGACGCCGCGGCGCTGCGGCAGGTGCTGGAGAACCTCGTGTCCAACGCCATCAAGTTTTCCCCCGCCGGCCGCGCGGTCACGGTGACGACGCGCGCCGTGGCGGAGGGCGTCGAGGTGGAAGTGCGCGACGAAGGTCCGGGCCTCACCGAGATGGACCGCGCGGGCCTCTTCCGCCGGTACTGCCGGCTCTCCGCGCGGCCCACGGCCGGCGAGCCGAGCACGGGCCTCGGGCTGAGCATCGCGCACCGGCTGGTGACGGCGATGGGCGGGGAGATTTTCTGCGACAGCGTGCCGGGCCAGGGTGCGGCCTTCCGCGTGCGCCTGAAGGCCGCGCCCTGACGCCCATGGATTTTCTGGTCATTGATGACGACCGGGTGTTCCGCGAGGCGACGTGCTTCCTGATCGAGGACGAGGGGCACTTCGCGGAAGGAATGCCGGACGGCGCCACCGCGCTGCAGCGCCTGCAGGAGGACCGTTTCGACGCCGCGCTCCTGGACCTGAACCTCGGCGCGGAGAACGGCCTCGAGGTGCTGCCGCGCCTGCTGGGGGTGCAGCCGCGGCTACCGGTGGTGCTGTTCACCGCGGCGGGCAGCGTGAAGACGGCGGTCGAGGCGATGCGGCGCGGCGCGGTGGACTTCCTGGAGAAGCCCTTCACGCGGGAGCAGTTCCACACCGTGCTGGCGCGGCTCCAGCGATTCCAGCAGCTCGGGCGCCACATCGAGCAGCTCGAGCGCGACGTGCGCGAGACACGCGCCCAGCAGCCGGAGGCGGTGTTCGACTTCGCGACGCCGGTGATGCGCGACATGATGCAGTTGCTGGACCGCGCCGCGCCCACGCCGGCCTCGATCCTGATCCTCGGCGAAAGCGGCACCGGCAAGAGCGTCGTGGCCCGCGAGATCCACGCGCGCAGCCACCTCGCGGCGAAGCCGTTCATCACGGTGAGCTGCCCGAGCCTGTCGAAGGAGCTGCTCGAGTCGGAACTGTTCGGCCATGTGAAGGGCAGCTTCACCGGCGCGGTCAAGGATCACTGGGGCAAGGTGAAGGCGGCGGAGGGCGGCACGCTCTTCCTCGACGAGATCGGCGACCTGCCGATGGAAATCCAGCCCAAGCTCCTGCGCCTGCTCCAGGAGCGCGAGTACGAGCGGCTCGGGGAGAACGTCACGCGCCGCGCCGAACTGCGCATCATCACGGCCACCAACCGCGACCTGCGCCGCCGCGTGGCGGAGGGGACGTTCCGCGAAGACCTGTTCTACCGGCTCAACGTCATCGCGGTCACGCTGCCGCCGTTGCGCGACCGGCCCGGTGACCTGCTCCGGTTTGCGGACCAATACCTGGGGCACTTCGCGGCGCAGTGCGGCCGGCCCGCCCAGCGCCTGAGCCCCGCCGCGGTCGAACGCCTCCGGCAGCATCCGTGGCCGGGCAATCTCCGCGAACTGCGCAACGCCATGGAACGCGCCAGCATCCTTGCGCCCGGCGACGAGATTGCCCCGGACGAACTGCCGTTGGAAATGCACGCCGGCACGGTCCCGGCCGGCGCGCCCTTGCCCGGTGCCGCCGGCACGCCGGCCACCGGGCTGGTGACGCTGGAGCAGTTGGAGGAGCAGCATCTCCGCCGCGTGCTGGCCGCCACCACCAGCCTGGCCGAAGCCGCGCAGGTGCTCGGCATCGACCAGGCCACCCTCTACCGGAAGCGGAAGAAGCTGGGGCTGGAGTAGCCTGCGGCGCGGCAGCGCCCTGAACCGGGGATCGCGCCCGCCCCGGGCGCCGTTCGGCCCGCCCCGCGGCGAACACGGGGGGCGTCCTTGTTCATGAAAGCGCCCGGATGTTCGTGAACCGTAGTACGGATGCCCAGACGTTGGTGAGTTATCAAGTCAAGCTCGGCCACCAACGCCGGAAGCCGGGGCCGGCGTGAAATGTCTGAGCTTGTCCGGACCTGAGGGGCGGGCCTCACCTGCCAAGCGGTTGGGCCGGCCGCGGCCGTTGAAAATCGAAGGGCGGCGCGTGCCGGTTCACGCACCCCGGCAAGCGGTCCCGCAGGATGCGGGCAGCGATCAGGGTGTACGTGATGCCGTTGCCGGCCGGTCCTGTGACAGGATCAAGACGGAATAGGGACCGATGCCGGTCACGATCCGGTGGGTGCATCCGTCCAGCGGTTCCTCCACCGCCTCCGCGTCCGGGCCGGGATGATCGCTGAAATCCTCCGCGTAGGCCCGGCCGTCGCTGTTCAGCCGCACGCGCCAGACGCCGTCGCACGGGACACCGATGGCGTAGTCGGTGACCGCCAGGTGCGACAGGTTCACGACCACGAGCGTGGTGTCGCCCGGCCCGCCTTCCCGTTCTCGCAGGCAGGCCAGGATCTTGTGCTCGTGGTTCACATGGTGCGTCTCAAGGTACTGGCCCATGAGTCCCGCGGTGTGCCCATGCCGGTTGGTGCGGAGCGCGATGAGGTCGCGGTAATACGCCACGATGCCCGCAAAGCGCCCCTGCTTGGACCAGTCCAGCGGCACCTGGTCCTGGAACCAGCCGGCCTCCAAGAATTCCTGGCCCTGGAACAGCATCGGGATGCCGGGCGCGGTGAACGCCAGCGCCGCGCCGAGCGTGGAGCGCTTGCGTGCATGGTAACCGGCCGGGTCGTCCGGGGCCACTTCGCTCGTCATGCGCTGCTTGCCGCTGGCCACCTCGTCGTGGCTCTCGCTGTAGATCACGCGCCGGAAGGCGTCGCCGTCATACCGCGTGGTCAGGGCCGTCAGCACGGCGTCGAGGCTGCGCGCGGAATCCTCGGTCGCGGTCAGCGCGGCGCGCACGGGATGCACGAAGGCGGAATCCCACTGCGCGTCAAAGCCCGCGCCGCCGGCCCCGGTGCCCTTCACGAGCCATTCGCTCTCACGCAGGTCCTCGGCGATGACGATGGCCCGCGGTGAATGGGCGTGGACCTCATCGTTGATCCACTGGATGAGCCCCCAGCCCTCCTTGAGGTCATCTCCCGGCCCGTCGGGCCGGCCGCTGCACGAGCGGATGTACACCGTCGCGTCCCAGCGCAGGCCGTCCACGCCGAAGTCTTGCAACCACATGATCGCGTTGTCGCGGAGGTAGGCGCGGACCTCGGCGCGGCCGTAGTCCGGCCGGGAATCGCCCCACGGCGTGGCGGCCCGGCCGTCATTGTAAAAGTAGATGCCGCCGTAGCCGTTTTCCGACCAGCCATCGAACTGCCACATCGAGGCGTCGCCGGGACCAAAGTGGTTATAGACCACGTCCAGGATCACTGCGAGGCCGTGGGCATGCGCCGCCTCGACAAACTCCAGCAGACCGTCCGGCCCTCCGTAAACGGACTCCACGGCGTAGGGATGGGCCGGGTTGTAGCCCCACGAGAAGTCACCAACGAACTCGGCCACCGGCATCACCTCCACCGTGTTGACGCCCAGCTCCTTCAGGTAGGGAAACTTCTCGATCGCCGAGGCGAAGGTGCCGGGCCGCCCGTCTTCCTTCACATGGAAGGAACCGACGTGCAGCTTGTAGATGACAAGTGCATCCAGCAGCGGGGGGGAACCCTGCGTCCGCCCGTCGTTCCGGCGGATGCCAGATCACAGCGTTTCCGGCGGAGTTGCTGACGCGCCGCGCGCGGGGATCAACACGGGTGAATTCATGCTCACCGTTCCGGATGACGTAACGATATTCCTGCCCCGCAGCCGCCTCCTTCACCACGCCGAACCACGTGCCGCCCTCCTCACGCGTCAGCGGGTGCGCCCAGGCGTTCCAGTCATTGAAACTGCCGATCACCGCCACGGATTCGGCGTGCGGAGCCCACACGCGGAAGGCCGTGCCGCCGTTTTGACCCACCGGCAGCGCTCCCATACCCGGCAGGTTGCTGCACTCAGTTTCCGTTTTGTTCATGGCTTGTTTGGAGGAACTCGCAGGTGAACTTGTTTCCCAAGACGCGCTCGTCGTGCTGCTGGACATGTAAAGAGGGGTGGGCCAGCCCTGTTGCCGGATCACTTGGTAGGTTGCCGGCTACGCGGCAAGCGTGCCTTCGGGAGGATACCTGTGCTGCTCCCGGCCTTCCGCTCCGTCAAAGTAAATGCTGACCTTGTAAAGTTCGAAGCGACCGTCCCCGGCGGCGACGGCGGATTTCTTCCGGTGGGCCGCCTTCTCCTTCAGCGTCATCGGTTTGAAACGCCGCGCGATGGCGAGGTTCCTCCGGAGTATCTTCAGGGAATCCATGCCGCTGATGGTCGTGGTCACCGGCAGGCTCATGGCGTAGCGGATCGCCTCCTCGGCCGTCACGACTCCCTGCTTCACCGCCTCGGCCGTTCCATTGAGGCTCTTCATGCCAATGGGAGCGATGCCGCGCCTCAGCAGCAGGGGAAGCACCTCCTGCTCAAAATTGCGGAATCCCGCATCAAAACCTGAAAGCGGAAGCTGCACGGCATCAAAGGGAAATCCGTAGGCCAGCATCCGCTGGTGGATGGCCGGCGATTTGTGACCGGTGAACCCCAGGAATCGTACTTTCCCCTGTTCACGCGCCTGGACCAGGGCCTCCATGGCGCCTCCCTTGGCAAAATGCAGCTCGGGATCATTCTCATACACCACCTCATGAATCTGCCAGAGGTCCAGGTGGTCCGTCTTGAGGCGGCGTAGCGACTGCTCAAGCTGTTTAAGGGCGGCCCGCTTGTTCCTGCCATGGGAACACACCTTCGTCATCAGGAAGACTGCGTCGCGACGGCCTCGCAGCGCTTCCCCCATCAGTTCCTCACTCTTGCCGCCGTTATACTCCCATGCATTGTCCATGAAGGTGATCCCACCATCCACCGCCTCCTGCACGATCTGAATCGCTTCTTTCTTGGTCGCCGCCTTGGCGAAGGTCGATCCCCCCAGCCCCAAGGCGGAAACCACCACCTCCGTCCGACCAAACTTCCTTCGCGGAACCTCTCCAGTCCCGGCCAGATTGTCTGGCGGAGGCTGATCACCTGCCGGGACAACATTCATGATTTCAACGACTTGCGTCATGGGGATTCATGATGTCGGATTGGCTCCGCGGCGGATTGCATGCCGGCCCTTGGGAGACAAGCATGCAGCGATCCCTAAGGCGCTGTTTCATCGGTATCAGCAAAGTCTCCTGTGTGGCCAACACCGCGCGGGCGCAGGGCGGTCTACCGTCGTGCAACAGCCCCCTGAGGTGTCTGTACCGGCCGCCTGTTGCGGTGGGACTCGTAATGGGACTGGTGGCTGGTCTTTGCCTCAGGGGGGCCCGGTGGCTGGGTTCCGTTGGGTGGGACGCCGCCTGACTGCCCGGCCAGCGGCGAAAGAAGCCGTTCGGCGTGATACCAGTCCTCCAAATCGTGACCGTCGCGCCGGCCCTTCTCCAGATAGAGCTGGTACGCTGCAGCAGAGATCTGCTCGTGTGTCGGCGTTGCATTCGGAAACGGGGTTTGCATGATGCGGTATGGACAAGGGGCGGGTTGATTCTTGGACATCTTTTGTAACATCCGGCGAACATCTCCGGATGCTGCATTTTCCGACACGCCTCCTAGCTAGGTTCATGCCAGGATTTTCCTAGCGCCGGTCACCAATCGGGCTTGCGCACCTTGGGCGGATTGCAGCTCGCCGCCCCTGCGCGAATCCGATGCGGCGGAGGCATTTTGCAAAAGGCCCTGCGTCCACAATGCACTTTGCAGATCCGCGGCCATGTTTTGCACCCGGTGGATCAGGCATGGGGCTGATCGGGGGCTCAGCCAATTGGGCGTACGGTTCACCGGTCACCTGGAGTGACGCCGGTTTCATGTGCTCGGTTTGCTCAAACCCCAGCGTGCGGCAGAGCGCCAACGCGTCTTGCGGCCGCGCCGCTCCCGACGCATGGGATCTGGCACCGGCTGGCCCATGCGCCACGCTTGCCTTGGATCACCACGGCGACGATTTTGCCGATGAGCAGACCTCAAGGACACCAGCGGCACGGCGCATTGTGGGTAAGGCATCGGATGGGAAGTTGAGGAACCGCCACGGGGGACAGCACCATCCTTGCCTTCCCGGCTCTCACGCAATAGGGAAGGGGAGGGATCCCACTCGCCAGTCCCATGGGGGAGGACCGGCCCCCCCCTGCATCGGGAAGAAGTGGCTTGGACCCTGGGCGAGGCGCGGCCTGGACCCGGACTCAGGGGGTCTTCATTGCCGCGCGTCGCTGAGCATCACCATGCTCAGTCGGCCGCCCTTGCGCGCAGGAGCCTTGTTCATGCGTTTACCGCGGCCTGCCCCGCCCTTTTTGCCTCCGCCGGTCATCTTGTTGACCGTAGCCCATGCCCGGGCTTCCGCTTCCTTCGCCCGGATGCCCCGTTCAAGATACCCTGCCGCGATGTGCCCGGCCATCCGCTTCTGTTTGGCCGTGTACGCTGATTTGTCACCTTGTGGCATCGCCTTGCTCCTTCTCCGGTTGTCTGCGCAATGCGGACAGATGAGTGAACGGGAAGCGCGCACTCCCATCCATTCATGGTTGTTCCAGTGTTGGGCGGAACCCTGCCCGCAATCCCGAGCCTCTCCAGATCAGGCCCAGTCGTTGCGGAAGACCCCTCCCGCCGCTTGGGCCGCGAACCTTGGAAAAAGGTCGCGGAACTATACCCGTGAGGAGCTTCCTTCCAATGGGCGGCCGCCCTCATCGGACGCTACGCGCGGTCTTGGACCTCATCCGCCCCTTCGTGGTGAGCGCAGTGGGCGCAGCAGTAGATCTCGCCATTTTCCTCCACGCCGTGACCGATCACCCGGCATCCGCAGTGGGGGCACTCGGGCGCCAGCTTGTGGATGGCGCACTCAAACGAATCGAACACGTAGGTCTTGCCCGCCATCGCCACCTCGAACGTCTTGTCGTAAGTGTTGCCGCAGGTTTCACAGGTTGCCATGCATTGATCCCTTCAATTTTTGATCTTCAGTTCGTTTACTGCCCGGGCCTGAGAAGCCACCTCTGCATTAGGGGCGTGGCATTCAAGGACAGGAAAAACAGTTGCGGCGCACAGGCGGTGACAGGAAAGGCCTCGGTGCGGCAAGGGAAAGTGCAGCGCGGTCTGTTGGTCACGGATGCGCCTAGGACCTAGTCCGTGGGCAGCCTGGGCTCCGAAACGCGTTCCAAAACTTTTCCGGCGAGCTCTTCCCGGTTGGTCCGCACCGCGAGGTCTCCGAGCGAGATGATCCCAACAAGGTGTTTGTCCAGGCCGAGCACAGGCAGGCGGCGAATTTGGTTGACCTCCATGATCTCCGCCGCTTCCTCGATGCTCTGGTCTTCAAAGCAGTAAATGATTCCGGGACTCATCACCTCGCGGACCGGCGTGGTATTGGGGTTCACACCCTTCGCCACAGCGCGAATCACAATGTCGCGATCGGTCAGGGTCCCCACCAGTCGGTCATCTTCGCAGATGGGCAGCATGCCCACGTCGAGTGCACTCATCCTGCGGGCAGCTTCCACCAGCGGTGCATCCGGCTGGATGCACTGCGGTTGCGGTGTCATGGCCTGTTTCACGTTCATAAGTCGATGTTCCTTGGCGGAATCCTTGCCAGATTGATTCCCCGGACCGCCTCGCAGCAGCGAAACGGCCCGGGGTCAATGCCGGTCCTCAGCGTCGCACCGTTCGAGGCCGGGGTGAGAGGGCCCTCTTGGCAGGCAGGCTGGCCGTCCGGCCTGTGGCCGGGCGACCGCCTTACGCCTGCATGGCCTTCTCCGGCTCTTGCTCAGGCTTTTCGTCGTCGTCCTCATTCTCCGCTTGCGGATTGCAGGCTTCCCGGGCGATCTCGGTCAGCTTCTCGTCTGCATCCTTCTCCTGTTCGAGTATTTCGGCGAGCAGCTCGACGGCATCCTTGTTGTTCAGCAGACTCGCCCACTCATGCAGGCAGCCGTAGCTGGCGATCTCGTAGTGCTCCACCTTCTGCGCGGCGGAGATCAGGGCCGCGTTGATGGTGGGTTCGCCCTTGTTGTCCGCCGCGATTTCATCGCCCTCCTTCAGCAGGCCGGCGATGGCTTCGCACTTCTTCCCGCGCGGCTCCCGGCCGAAAGCCTTGAACACTTTCCGGAGCATTTCGATGTGCCCTTGGGTCTCTGCGAGGTGTGCCTCAAAGGCGTCGCACAGCGCCTCGTGACTGGCGGCCTTGGCCATCTTGGGCAGGGCCTTGGTCAGGCGGTGTTCGACGTCGTACATGTCCGCCAGTTCGTCCAGGAACAGATCTTCGAGTGTCTTCATGGCTGTGGCCGTGACTGGTGATTTGAACCCGGCGCCAAGGTCAGCGGAGCACCGGCTCAGCCGTGACTTCCGGACGATGGCCCGTGGTGTAGGGGGCATACTCCGTGTTGGACGGCGGGTCTGCCTTCCGGCCCGCCGCCGGGACGCCGGCCTCGCCGGTCACGGAGATGTCCTCGGCGCGTTCGGATGTGAAGATCTCCTTCGCCAGCTTGATCTCTTCACCAGACTCGGTGTGGACCGAGATGAGGATCTTGCCTTCGCGGACCTTGCCTTCGTACCGCTTGGCTTCGTACTCCGGGATGCCCAGGCCGATGAGTCCGCCCGCGATCCCGCCGACCGTGGCACCGACCGCGGCTCCGCTCAACGCGGCCATGATGGGTCCGGCGGCGATGAACGGTCCGACGCCAGGAATGGCCAGCGCGCCGATGCCGGCCAGCAGGCCGAGCGTGCCGCCGACCAGGCCGCCCGCGCCCGCGCCGGTGGCCGTACCCTCGGGGGCCTTGGTATGTTTCTCGTGCGCGAAGTCGCGGGTGGACTGCTTGTCCGGGAACAACACGGAGATGTCGTCATAGGAGAAGCCGCTGCTCTTCAGTCGGCTCACGATGGTGTCGGCCTGCACATGGGAGGTGGCGAGGCAAAGGACGGATTTCTTGGACATGGTGGTCAGAGTTGGTGGTTGGTGTTGATCCTGGTTGGAGGTAAGGCGACGGGCAGCGGACTAGGGCAGCTTGATCTCGAGCTGGTTGTCCACCGCGCCGGAGGGGTTGGCAGCGAGGGCGATCTCACCGATCACGCGGCGTTCCTGCTCCGAGTTGACGGGACCGCGCAGTGTCACCCGGCCGTTCGAGGTGATGATCTTGACGTTCTTGGCCGTGACGGACAGGCCTTCGTGGGCCACTACGTCCTGCCGAATGCGGGCTGTCACGTCGGCTTCATCCTTGGTGTTGCCCTGGTCGAGCGGCGTCAGCGTGTTGCCCTTGCGGTCCCGGCGGTTCAGGGCGGAGTTGTCGGCATTGAGCGGCGCGGTGGCCTTTTCAGAGGGCGTCAGGGCCAGTCTGTCACTGTCCCCGCGGCCCGGCGCTGAGCCGTCGGCGTTGACCGTTCCGTTCGTGAAGTACGGGGTGACGCCGTGGTACTGGTACACCTGTGTGAAAGAAGCGGGCTGGTGGCGGAACTCCTCCCAACGGGCGGAATCAAACTCCGGCGCGTTCTGCAGGGACTCCTTGGTGGCGTCCAGGTGCAGCACCTGCTTCGCTTCGTCGTAGTGAAAGGCCGACGGAGGGATGGTCACCTGCCGTCCGCCTACGCCGAGCACGCCGCCCGTCGAGACGATGAGGGCGACGAGGCGTCCGGCCGGCACGTCGAGGACGGCATCGCTCACCTTGCCGAGCTTCTCGCCCTGACGGTTGTGCACTTCGGAGCCCACCACGTCGCTGAGCTTCGTCAGCGTTCCGAGAGACTGGCTGCCCTGGAGATGGGTTGAATCGGTTCGGTGCGCCGGATCATTGATCCCACCGGGGCGGCTCTGATGCTCTTCGCCCGGCGCGCTGAAGGCCAGTGTGGCCAGGATGATTGCCGGCGTGAGAATTTTGTGAGTCATGTTCATGGTCAAAGGGGTGAATGGTTCGGTTTGGTGTTTTCCCTCCTGCCAGGAACTTTGGAATCCTGGTAAAGCGGGACGACGATGAAGACAT
>JBJXFY010000058.1:0-4575 GCA_046155815.1 Limisphaerales bacterium
TTTGAGGTTCACGGTGGTGGTCTCCACCCACTCGTAGTTCTTGAGGATGGCCTGGCTGGCGGCGAGGGAGGCCTTGAGCGCGGCGGCGCGCTCGGCGGCGGAGGGCTGCTGGGCGAGGGCGGGCGCGTCCGTGGCGAGGAGGAGGGCGGTGGCCAATGAACAGGCGAGGCGGTTTTTCATGGTGTTGAGTGCGCTTGCTGGTGTGCTGGCCCGGAGCTTACGGACGATGGTTGGTCGGATTCGAGAGGATTGTCATCAGGGGCGGGGCCGGACATGGGCGCGTCACCTTCTTCTCCCGCCCGAGCGGCTCCCGCCCGAGGCAGAACCCTGATATTGGCTGCTGCGCTGGGCCTGCTGGTTGCCCGCCTGACGCGCCTGGGCTTGCGACTCCATGCCCGACTTCTGCTGGCTCCACGAACTGGAGGCCGACGAAGTGCCGGCTTGCGCCTGAGACTGGGCGGAGCTCGCCTGTGATTGGGCCTGCGCCTGCCTGCTCGACGCGGTGCTGGTCTGCGCCTGGGCTTGCGCGGAACTGGTCTTGGCCTGCGCCTGCGACTGGGCGGATGTTGCCTGGGTCTGGGCTTGCTGCTGTTTGGAGCTGGCCTGTGTTTGCGCCTGCTGCTGGGGGCTTTCGGTGCTTTCCCAGCCGCTGCCGGAGTTCTGCGACCAGTTTCCGTCGGCGTCCTTCTTGTAAACGGTGTCGCCGTTGCTGGCGTAGTAGTCACCCGACGAGGATTTGGCCACCGCGCCCTGCCCCTGCTGCGTCTCCCACGCGGCGGCGCTGGATCCGCCGGTGGTCTTGACCGAGCCGGCGCTGCCGTACTGGCCGGAGGCCGACCGTGCGGCCGCCCCTTCACCGGTGGTGGGATCGTAGGCCGCTCCGCGGTTGACCGTGCCCTGTGAAGTCGTCGCCGAACCGCCCGCAGCCCGCGCGCCGGTCTGGGCATCATAGGCGGCGCTGCGGCTGGCCGAGCCGTAGGCCGTGGAGGCCTGGCGGGAGGCGGAGGCGTCTCCGGTGTAGGCGTTGTAGTTCGCCTGGGCGCTGCTGCTTCCGTAGGCGCTGTTGCGGTAGGCGCTGGCCGAGTACTGCCCGGTGCCCGCGTTGTAGGAGCGTGCTCCGCCGGCGGAACCGTAGGCCGTGTTCACCTGCCCGCCCGCCGCATAGCCGCCCGTGTACGGATTGTAGGCGGCTGACCGGCTGGCGCTGCCGTAGGGGCCGTAGGCGTAGCCGGAACGCGCATAGGGCCGGTGTAGGGGTTGTAGCCCGCCGCGTACCCCGCCCCTCCATAGGGACCGTAGGCGGCATGACCCGCCCCGTAGTAGCCGCCGTAACCGTAATGATAGGTGGCGCCGCAGCCGTAGGAGTAGTGGCAGGGCGGCGGCGGGTAATAGCAGTAGTCGCAGTCGTTGTCATCGGCGATGGCCGCGCCCACCAGCATCCCGACGCCGAACATCAGGACGCCCGTCTTCGCCACGTACTCGCCGCTGTAGCCTGAGGTCTGGCTGTAGGTGACCGTGCTGGGCGTCGAGTTCTGCACCACCACGTAGGTCACGTTGTAGTTCGGGTTCGACGGCGGGATGGTGTAGATGGCGGACGGCACGTTCGTGCAGAGGGTCCACGGCCCCGTGGCGGCGGCGCTCTCGAACCACACGCCCTGGTCGCAGGAGTAGTAGCGGCCGTTCACCAGAAACACCTGTTTCGGCGTGTTCACCGCGTACTGGACCACCGTGTTCGTGATGGTGACGAACTGCGGCTGGCCGGAGTAGGTGACGTTCAGGTTGATGGTGTTGGTCACGTTGACCGTGGTCGTGGTCGGCACGGAAGCCAGGAGCAGGGCGTCCTTGGCTTCGCGGGTGCCGGGCACGGAGGCCTTCACGAAGGCCGCGGGATCACCGTCGGGAATCTGCGCGAAGTCGGGCGGGAGGTCGGCGCTGGCGGCGGACCAGGGGCCGTTGAGCCCGCCGCCGCGGAACCAGCGGCCCGCCACTAGGAAGTAGAGCTTCCCGTCGCCCGTGTGGAGGAAGAGCGTGCTGGCGGTGTTGTTCACGCGGAGGAGCTTCGTGCCCGCCACGGGCAGGTAGCTCGGCGGCCCGTCGGTGAGAATCATTTCGGCGGGTTCCGTGGTCACAAATACGGTGGGGGCGGCCTTCGCCGCCTTGCCCGGCAGTCGTTTTCGGGCCTCGGCCCAGTTGTCATTGGCCGGAAGTGAATTGAAGGACGGCGGAAGCTTCGGCGCGGGCGCCCACGGTCCCTTGAGCAGGTCCGGCGCGGTCAGCCAGCCTTCGCCCTGAAGCAGGAAGTACTGCTGGCTGGCGGTGTCGTAGAGGACGTCCCAGTTGGTGTTGAGCGCGAAGAGCAGGTCGGTCCGGTTGGTTTCCACCGGCACCATCCGGGGTTCGCCCATGAACATCACCAGGATGGCCGGCGTGGTGCTGCCGAAGATTTTGGGCGGGTCAAGACTGACATCGGTCGTCCGCTGCACCGGGTGAGTCTCAGGATCCAGGTAGGCGAGCAGCCGGTCGAGTGACAGCGTGGTCGCCTGCCCCGGCGGGTTCAACGGCTCCACCGCCTGGCGGAGCTGGGCGAGCTCCGCGTCCGACACGCCGCCGAAGCGCAGCTCGCGCTTCAGCGGCACGATGGCCACCACGCGGGCGGCGTGGTCGGTGATGGTGAGGGCGTCCACTTCGGCGACGCCGAACCGCTCCTCCGGCAGCACGCCCCGGACCGCGATGGCGGTGCGGAAG
Organism: Limisphaerales bacterium; assembly: GCA_046155815.1. Lineage (GTDB taxonomy): Bacteria > Verrucomicrobiota > Verrucomicrobiia > Limisphaerales > CAIMTB01 > JBJXFY01. The sequence continues at coordinate 2,746 of JBJXFY010000058.1, forward strand.
TGGAGGTTGGTGTAGCCGTGCCAGAAATCCACCTGCGGCTGATGGACCGTGAGCTGCCGGCCGCCCTGCTTGAAGACCCGCGGCCAGCCGGGATCGGCGGCGGCGTGCCAGCAGGACAGCCAAGCGGCCGCGAGGGCGATCAGCCAGCGGGCGGGCGCGAGGCGGGTGTGGCAGGGGGAGTTCATGTGACCTCCTCGAGGCTGGGAACGGGTGAGATGAAAGATTTTCCGCCCAGCACGGCGTGCAGGGCCGGGATCAGGTCGCAGGCCAGCCGGGTCTTGACCACGTAGCCGAGCGCGCCGGCGGCGAAGGCCGCCCGCACGTAGTCGGGATCGGCATGGACGGTAAGCAGGACGACCCGCGGCGGGTTCGCCGTGCAGGCGAGATCGCGGGCGAGATCAATGCCGCTCGTGCCGGGGAGGGTGATGTCCAGCACCACGAGGTCGGGGTGATCCGCCGCGATGCTCCGCTGCAAGCCTTGTCCGTCCGACAGGGCACCCACCACGAGAAACTCATTCGCCAGCAGCGCCGCGACCTGGCGCAGCACCGCCGGGTGGTCGTCCACCAGCAGGACGCGGGGCGGCGGGGCGGCGCTTTCCATCAGAATCGTGGGCTATAGGTACAGGACCGGATGCCCCAAGGATACTGTCACACCTGCCAGATGTTTGACGACGGGCCGGTGGCGGAGCGCGAACGGCACGCCACGCAGGGAAGCTCCCCACGCGGCGGGCCGTCATCCCAGCTCGCCGGCCCGGCACGTTCTTCAAGCTTGGCGGCGGCGAAGGGCCGCGAGGATGCCGAAGCCCAGCAGTCCCAGCGCCACGCCGCCCGGTTCCGGCACGACGAAGCCGGCCACGTCCGTCTGGATCGTGCGCCCGTTCAAAGGCTGCGGTTCACGCTCGTTGCCGTCGGGACCGGTGAACAGGGCGCGGAAGTTGTTAATCTGGCCCTGCGAAAGCTCCATCTTCTCGGAGAACACGACCCACTGGACCGGCTCGGTGTACGGGCTGGTCGTGAGCGAGCCGGAGTACCGGTGGGAAGTGGACGTTCCAGGCAGCAGGCCCGTCAGGTTGAAGTTGAACACGGGCAGCGTGTCGCTCGTGGTCGGCGGAAGGTTGGAAAAGATGGGGTCGAGCGCGAGGTTCAGGGCGCCCGCCTCGATCAGCCGGCCGAGCACGAGGTAGTTTCCATTCGAATCCTGGTGCACGAGATGCATCTCCATCTCGCTGTCCGCGCCGTTGATCTGGTGCTCGGACTCGGTGTGAAAGTGGAACTGCTTGAGCTCGTAGGTGACGCCGGAAAGGACCACGCTGCCGGCGCCCGCCGGGACGTTGGCCTTGATGGTGGATTCCTGGCCGGGGGAGCCGTTGTTGATCACGCTCAGGCTGGTCGTGCCATACGTGAAGTTCAGGGCCGGCAGGGCGGGGTTGTACACCGAAACCGCCGGGTCGCCGGTGATGTTGATCGGGCTTTGCGAATTCTGCGCCCAGACCGCGGCGGACGCGGCCAGGAACAGCGTGGCCGTCGCGGCCGGCGTCAGGAAACCGGAACGGAAGGTCAGAGGCATGGTGGCTTGTGTTTAAGGCTGGGTTTGGCGGTCACGTCAACGCGACCACGCCCAAACCGATGTGATTAATCATTTTCGCCGCGGTGCCCGTCACCTGTCAGAATTGGCAGGTGAACGCCGCCGGCTTAGCAAGCCGCCTGGAGATTTCCGCCTCCCGGCTCGTCGCGCGGCGAAGCGGGCTTTCCAGCCCGCGCCCCGGCACGTCCCCGCGTGCATTTCACCTCCGCTCCGGGGCGCGCGAGGCGCCGACCAGACCGAGCCGC
>JBJXFY010000070.1:0-3473 GCA_046155815.1 Limisphaerales bacterium
GCGGTAGCGCGGGACGGCAGTCCGCCCGTCTGCCGACGGTTTCGGCCCGGGCGCCCGGCCGCTGGCGCGAGCAGGTTCCTGCCGACACCTTGCGGGACGTTGACCCCGGCCAGCCCCGCCGTTCGACGGCTTCTCCGCTCCGCGGGGCGGATCGTGCCGTGATCTATCTGGACCACAACGCGACGACGCCGGTGCGGCCGGAGGTGTTCGAGGCCATGAGGCCCTTCTTCACGGAGCGGTGGGGCAACCCGTCCAGCTCCTACCATTTCGGCGCGGAGCTGAAGGGCGTGCTCGAAACCGCGCGCGAACAGGTCGCCGGGCTGGTCGGCGCGCGGCCCTCGGAAATCCTCTTCACGGGCGGCGCCACGGAGGCGAACCACACCGCCCTCCACGCCGCGCTCAAGGCGAATCCCGGCAAACGCCACCTCATCACCTCGCAGGTCGAGCATTCCTCGGTGCTCGGACATTGCCGGGCGCTGGCAGCGGAGGGCTGTCGCCTCACCTGTCTGCCCGTGGACCGGGAGGGCCTGCTCAAGCTCGCGGACCTTGAGAACGCCCTCACGGACGACACCGCCGTCGTGTCGCTCATGTGGGCCAACAACGAGACCGGCGTGCTGTTTCCCGTCGCGGACATCGCGCAGCTCTGCCGGGCACGAGGCGTCCTCTTCCATTGCGACGCCGTGCAGGCGGCCGGCAAGCTGCCCGTGGACACTGCCGCCGTGCCGGCAGACTACCTCTCCCTCAGCGGCCACAAGTTCGGCGCGCCCAAGGGTGTTGGCGCGCTCTATGTCCGCCGGAAGTCGCCCTTCAGCCCGTGGCTGCACGGCGGCCACCAGGAGCGCGGCCGGCGCGGCGGCACCGAGTCCGTGCCGCTGATCGCCGGCCTGGGCGCGGCGGCGGAACTCGCGCGCCAGGATCTGCCGGACTACGAGGATAAAGTCCGCCCCCTGCGCGACGCGCTGGAGGCGGGGATTCTCGGCAACGCAGGTGGGGCGCGTCTCTCCGAGCGCGCGCGGGAGCGGCCGGCAGAGGACTGCCAGCCCCACCTCGCCACTGAACTCAACGGCCACCCCACTCGGCGCCTCCCCAACACCACCAACCTCACCTTCCCCGGCATCGAGTCCGAGGCGCTGCTCCTCCTGCTGGATCAGGAAGGCCTCTGTGCCTCGTCCGGCTCCGCCTGCCTGGCGGACTCGGATGAACCGTCGCACGTCGTGAAGGCGATGAAGCCGGACACCGGCGCCTCGCGGCAGATGATCCGCTTCTCGCTTGGCATGGAGAATTCGGCCAAAGATGTTAACGCCGCCATCGCCGCCATCCGAAAGGCCGTCAACGCCCTCCGCGATTGAGCAACATGGAAACCGTTTACATCGAAACGACGATTGTCAGCTACCTGGTGGCGCATCCGCACCGCGATCCAATCCTGGCGGCGCATCAACAACTCACCCGGCAATGGTGGCAGGATCAACGCCCCGCCTACCATTGTCTGGTCTCGGGCGAAACCCTGGCTGAAGCGGCGCGGGGTGATGTCGAACAGGCCCGATTGCGATGGGAGTCGTTGCAGGGGCTGCCGGTTCTGCCGATCACGGCGGAAGTGGAAGCTCTGGCGGATGCGGTTCTCCAAAGCGGGTCACTGCCCCCGGCGGCGCGATCTGATGCCATCCACGTTGCGGCGGCCACGCTCGCGGGAGTTGACTTCCTGCTGACGTGGAATTGCCGGCATCTCGCCAACCCACATTTGCAGAAGCAACTCCGGGCGCTGATGGCTGAACGCGGACTCACCCTGCCGGAGATTTGCACACCCATTGAACTCGGAGGACAATGACGCATGAAATCGAACCCGATTCTCGAAGAAGTCTGGCGGATCAAGGACGAATTGGCGCGCGAAGCCAACTACGACATCCATCAGCTTTGCGAAAACACGCGCCGCTGGATGGCCGAACACCCGCCCACCGGCCCGGTGGTCCGCAACGCCGGGGAACTGCGGCAACTCCTCGCCGAGAAAGAACGCCAGCGCGCCGCGCAGCCAACGCCAGCGCTTAACGAGGAAGCGCCCAAGCTGGAAATGCCGTGATCGCCGATCGGCAATGAAGCTGGAACGCTTCGCAAAATGAAGGGTGAAGCGGCATAAATGCCGCGCCCTGGAGCGCGGGCTTCAGACTGCCCAACCCCTGAAATCAGGCCACACGCTGGCGAAGGTGATTCCTTGATCTGGTAGCAGCGGACGTGAGTCCGCTCCATCTGAACTCCGGCAAAGATCAGAGCCGGCTCACGTCGGCTGCTACAGACGGGCCTTGGTGGCCGTCAGATGACTTTCTGCCGCAACTTCCAGGCTGGTGAGGTACGTTTCCGTGGCCAGCTTCACATCCTCCGGCTCACCCCAGGTATAGAGGTAGAGTGAGACGGCCTCGCGGAGGTTCTCTTTGGCGGCCAGCAGCGTTCTGCCCTGGGTCGTGACCGGGAAGTCGAGGCACCGGGCGATGAACCACTCTCCGTCGCTCTGGAATACGGCGTGGACGGTTCTCATGGGCGGACGCCAGGCCGCCGGACCTGCCCCCGGCAATCCTCGCCGATGACAAGCCCCGGAGTTTGCCCAAGTGCTGGCGTCTGCCCCGCCGCCATCATGGCACCAGAATCCGTCCTCGAACCGCCGCGTGAGTACGTCATCTGCTGCGTCCGCGCGATCGCGACGGTTGCTTGAGGCCGCGGCAGCGGGCGTAAGGCCGCCCTCTCGGAAACAGGTGGATTCACTACCGACTCACGATGCCTGCACCTCGGGTGGAACTCTTTGGGCCGCACCTGAGCGACTGGACGCCCAAGATCTTGGAGAGCAAGCGCCCCCCCACCGCCGTCTCGCCACTTATCTTTTGTCCACAAACCCATGCCGCTCCCGATGCCAGCGCAGGCAGACAGGATCGGGACGGAACAGCGGACTTTCCGGCAGTTGAATCGGCTGACCCGCGCGGGGCTTGAGCAACTGCGCTTCCTCACCCGCTTCCTCGAACCGCTTTGCCGCCACCAGCACCAGGCATTCATCCGTCAACGACCAGAACCCGCGATCGAACAACCAGTGCGCCGTCTTCGTGAGCGCCAATCCATTCGTCGGATGACAGCTTCCACCGCGCTTGAACTGGTGGATGTGCGCCGCGTCCAGCGACGTGGTGCCGTCCACCGCGATCATCCGATACCGCGTCAGCGCGCAGGTAAAATCGTAGGCCGGCAGCACGCGCACCGAGAACTTCGCGTCCCGCTTCTTCTCGTCCTTGTCCGACGCAAGAAAGCGCGTGGCATCGGCGGCCATCAGGTCGTCCGGCGGAACCTCCAAGCCGCACAACCGGTAAAGCTCGGCCCGCTCTGCGGCTTCGAAATACCGGGCGATGAGCGTGCGCCGCGCCAGTTCACGAAATGATGGATCACGCAGGCAGAGCAGAAATGAAACGTTCAGTTGCGCGATCACCGTCCGCTCGCGTGAC
>JBJXFY010000073.1:0-4653 GCA_046155815.1 Limisphaerales bacterium
GGAGGCGCTCGAGGCCGTGGTGGACGGCCGCGCGCTCCAGCAGGCGCTGTTGAACCTGCTCGACAACGCGCTCAAGCACGCCCCCGCCGGCAGCGAGGTGACGGTGACCGTGGCGCCGTCGCCAAAATCTCGAATCAAAGATCTCGAATCGAAAATGAACCGCGGCCCGGGCGACGAGGCGTCGCCGAGCCGGCGCGGCCCTCACCCCGACCCCCTCCCGCGGGGAGAGGGAGCGGGGCGCGCCGCCGCGGGCGGCGTAACGCGGGGGGTCACGGACGCGGGGCCGGGGATCCCGGCGGCGGAGCGGGAGCGGGTGTTCCGACCGTTTCACCGCGTGGGCGGCGAGCTGCGGCGCGAGACCACGGGCGTAGGCATCGGCCTGGCCATCGTGCGGCACATCGTGGAGGCGCACGGCGGGCGCGTATGGATCGAGGAGGCGGCGCCGAGCGGGACGAGGGTGGTGTTGGAGCTGCCATGAAAGCTCAAAGCACAAAGTTCAAAGCTCAAGGGAAGCTCCGCAGGCCCGGCTCCAACGCACGGCTCACGCGGCCTTGGAGCTTGGAACCTTCCTTGAGCTTTGCGCTTTGCGCTTGGAGCTTCCTCCCATGCCCCGCCTGCTGATCATCGAGGACGAGCCGGCCATGCGCCGGGCCTTGGAGGATCTGCTGACCTCCGAGGGCCATCGTGTGCTGCTGGCGGCCGACGGCGCGGCCGGGCTGGAGGCCGTGCGCGCGGAGCGGCCGGACCTCGTGCTGCTGGACGTGATGCTGCCGAAGCTGGACGGCTTCGCGCTGGTGGCGGAGCTGCGCCGGCTGGGCCTCGCGGTGCCCGTGCTGCTGCTTACCGCCAAGGGCGGCGTGGAGGACCGCGTGACCGGCCTGGATGCCGGAGCGGACGATTACCTGGCCAAGCCCTTCAGCGCGGAGGAGCTGCTGGCCCGCGTGCGGGCGCTGCTGCGCCGGACGGCCCGCGACGCGGAGCCGCCGCGCACGCTGCGGCTGGGCGACGTGGAGGTGGATTTCATCCGGCAGGAGGCGCGGCGCGGCCGGCGGACGTTGCATCTCACGGCGAAGGAGCTGGCGATGCTGCGGCTGCTGGCCGGCGCGCGGGGCGGCGTGGTGTCGCGGGAGAGGTTCCTCGACGCGGTGTGGGGCTATGGCGCGTTTCCCACCACGCGCACGGTGGACAACCACGTCGCCGCGCTGCGGCAGAAGGTCGAGCCGGACCCGGCCCGGCCGCGCCATCTGCTCACCGCCCACGGCGCGGGCTACCGGCTGGAGACGGCGCAGGCGGAGTGAATGGTGAATGGAAGGTGGTGGATGGAAGCGGGCGGTAGGGCGGGCAGTCCCCTGCCCGCCGCCGATGCACGGGCGGCAACCTTCCGCGCCGTGGAGCCGCGCCGGACGGTGCGGGGTCGAGGAGGGCCACGGTCACTCGTGCGGCGCGCACGGAGTGCGACGCCCCGCCGGAACCAGGCACGACGCGCCTCAGTGCAGCACGGGCAAGTCGTGCGGCTGCCGGATCAGCTCCGCGTCGAGGCCGAGGTAGAAGTCCAGCCGGCGCTCGGTCTCGGCGAGGTCCAGGTGGCGCGCCATGATGAGGTAGGTGGCGTAGTGGTTGCCCTCGCTCTCGACGAGGCCGGCGTAGAAGTCCGCCAGCTCCGGGTCGCGATCCCGCAGGCCGGCGGCGAGCTGCTGGAACTTCTCGCAGCTCCGCCCCTCGATCAGCGCGCACACGATCAGGTGGTCAATCACCTGCGGCCGCGTCCCCCGGCGGATGCGGCGCATGAGGCCGCTGATCCACGGGCTTGGCTGCGCGCAGGCAAAGGGAATGCCCCGCCGCCGCAGATGCCCGAGCACGAGCTGGAAATGCTGCAGCTCCTCGATGGCGATGGCGTTCAGCTCGTCGAGCCGGCCGAAGAGGTCGGGATGTTTCTCGAGGTTGATGGCGGTGGTGGCGGCCTTGCGCTCGAGGTGGGCGTGGTCCACGAGCACGGCAGGCAGGCGCGCCAGCGTGCGGTCGAGCCAGCCGGCGGGCGGTGAGGCGCGGAAGAGGAGCATGACGACGGGCTTCAACTTCGCGGCCCCGGGCGCACAGGCCAAGGCCGGGGAGCGCGGGAGATGGGGAATTCGCTGGCTTCCCGACCGCGGCCACGGAATGACTTCCGGCGATGAAGACCGCCCTCCTGCTGCTTCCGCTGCTGCTGTCCGCCACCCTCCTGACCGGGTGCGGCGGCGGAGGCACCACCGTCCAGAACACCGGCAAGTCCGCCGGCGAGCAGCTCGAGGACCTCGGCAAGGCCCGGGACCAGGGCCTCATCAGCGACCGCGAGTACGACCGGATGCGCAAGCGCATCGTCCGCGACAACGACTGAGCTTTTCCTGCAACCTGTCGGCCGAGCCGCGGGTGTCTCCTCCAGCAAATGAAACTGCAAGCGATCCTCCCGGCCGCCCTCCTCGCCGCCACCCTCTTTGCCGGAGGCTGCGCCGTGGGCGTGGGCAACACCGAGGGCGGCGTCCGCCCCACCACCGGCCAGGAACTGCTGGACCTCCAGAAGGCCCGCGACAGCGGCGTGATCACGCCGGAGGAGTTCGAAAAGCAGCGCACGCGCATCCTGAACCGACGCTGAGCCTGCGGCCCGGGAGGGCACGGCGGGCGGCCACCGAACACTTCCATGAACTCGTCGCTCCTCCTCCCCCGCCGCGATTTCCTCCGCACCCTGGCCGCCGGGGCCGGCGCGCTGGCCCTGCCGTCCGGCGGGCTGGCCGACACCGCCCCGCGTACCGCGTACCGCGGGCCGAACGTCTTCATCGTCCGCTGGGGCGGCGGCGCGAGGCGGCGCGAGTCCATTGACCCGCGCCACACGCACGCGCCCTTCCTCTGCCACGAGCTGACGAAGCGAGGGGTGCTCTTCCCGCGGATGGAGATCGAGCAGTTCAGGGACTACCAGACCAGCCACGGCGAGGGGACGCTGTACATCCTCACGGGCAAGTACGAGCGCTACCGCGACATCCACGAAACGCGCGGGGCGGAACGAAGGTTTCTTGGCGCGCGCTTCGAAGCCTCGGTGCCCACGCTCTTCGAGTACTTCCGCCAGGCGTACGACGTGCCGGCCCACCGGGCCCTGCTCGTGAACGGCGAGGACCGCGGTGACGAGGAGTTCTACAACTTCAGCAACCACCACCTCTTCGGCGTGGACTACCGCTCGCAGACGCTCAGCCTGCGCCGCTACAAGACCTGGCTGCTGCGCCGTCAGCTCGAGGAGGGGAAGTTCAAGGACGGCGAGATTGCGAAGAAGCAGAAGGAGCTGCGCGAGTTCGAGTCGCTCGACTACCGCGTCACCGGCACCGGCGGCGACTACGGCGCGCTGGCGGACTTCTGGGCCGGCTGGCGCGCCCACTACGGCGAGACCGGCCTCGTGAACCCGCGCGGCGACCGCCTGCTCACCGAGCTGACCCTCCGCGCCGTGCGCGAGCTGCGCCCGCGCCTGGTCATGGTCAACTACCAGGACTGCGACTACGTCCACTGGGGCTACGGCGACCACTACACGCGCGGCCTCGCCATCATGGACGATGAGTTGAAGAAGCTCGTCGCGCTCGTCGAGGCCGACCCGGAGTACCGCGACAACACCGTGTGGGTCGTGGTGCCGGACTGCGGCCGCGACGACAACCCGTTCGCTGCCGTGCCGTTCCAGCACCATTTCGGCACACGGTCGTCGCACGAGATCTTCGCGCTCGTGTTCGGCCGGGGCGTCCCGGCCGGGCAGGTCGTGGACCGGACCGTGAACCAGTCCCAGCTCGCCGCCACGATCGGGCAGACGATGGGCTTCAAGACCGAGTTCGCCGAGCAGGCCTTGCTCGGGGAGGTGTTTGCGTGAGCGCGGGGGAAATGCCCGAACCGCCGGCTGGCTCTGCGGCGGCGTCGCCCGCATTGGCAGCCGTGGAGGCTGCGTCCGGGCCGGTCGCTCCCGCCGGCCGGCGGCCAGGCCTGCCCGCCCGCCTGTTCTTTGGCGCGTGGAAGCTCTGGCTCGGCTCCGTGCTCAGTACGTTTTTCCTCGGCAGCTTGGCGGTGATCGGCTGGACCGCGCGCGCAGCCCGGCGCGAGGCCCTGAAGAGCTGGTGGCGCCGCAGCCCGCAGCGCTCCGCGGGCGTGCGCTTCGAGGACTTCGCCGCCGGCGACGCCGCCACCGCGGAGTTTGCCCGCTGGCCGAACTGGGTGCTAGGGGCTCCAGCCTCCCGCCCGACGCGACAGGCCGCACCCCCCTCCCGGCCGGGGGACGATACTCCTGCGAGGCCGCGGCTCCTCCATCGCCTTGTCGGCGGGGGTTTTGCCAACTTGAGGCTCGGCGTGCAGATGGCCTTCAACACCTGGGTGCTCACCCTGCCCGGCGGCCTGCTGTGGGCCGTGGCCTGGTACGCGGGCTGGCAGAACTCTTTCAACAAGGGCTACGAGCACGCCTGGTTCGGACCGTCTGTCTTCATCTGCTGCAACTGCCGCACGAGTTCCGCTCCGGCCCCAATCACACTCGGTTCGTTCAGCGGGCGCATCACCTCGTGGATCGGCGGCCCTTCACGGCGAATGTGGACCTTCCACGTCGCCGACCCTCGCCCTGCGACGGGCAAATGCGTGGAGAGCGGTTCCGGCAGCAGCACC
>JBJXFY010000076.1:0-2735 GCA_046155815.1 Limisphaerales bacterium
CGGAAGATCCTCACGCCGGCCACCTACGCGGCCACGCTCAGGCCGCTGCTCCAGCCCCTCGGCCTGAAGATACTGCTCGAGCCCGGCCGCTTCATCGTCGGCAACGCCGGCACGCTCGTCACCCGTGTCGAGTACGTGAAGCGCACCGGCCACAAGAACTTCGTGATCGTGGACGCCGCGATGAACGACCTCATCCGCCCGGCCTTCTACGACAGCTACCACGAGATCGTGCCGGTGAAGCAGCGGCGCGGCGCCACGGTGGACGCCGACGTGGTCGGCCCGATCTGCGAAAGCGGCGACTACTTCGCCAAGGACCGCCCGCTGCCGCGCGTGGGCGAAGGCGATCTGCTCGCGCTGCTCAGTGCCGGTGCCTACGGCTCCGTAATGGGTTCCAACTACAATTCCCGCGCCCTCGCCGCCGAGGTGCTCGTGGACGGCCGACGCGCCGCGCTCGTCCGCCGCCGGCAGGCGCTGGAGGAAATATGGGCGCACGAGCAGGTGCCCGCCTGGCTGGCCCGGGGTTGACCCGGCCACACCCGAGGCTAGCCTCCCCAAGCCATGAGAAAATTCCTAGCCCTCGCCGCCCTCCTCGCCGCGCCCTTGCTGGCGCTCGCCGAAGATAAGTTTGCCGACATCTCGACCGATGACCTGAAGAAGGCCATCGCCGAGAAGAAGGTCGTGCTGATTGATGTGAACGGTTCGGATTCCTGGAAGCAGGGCCACATTCCCGGCGCGCTGGACTTCGACGCCGTGGAGAAAGATCTCGCGAAGAAGCTGCCCGCCGACAAGTCCACGCTCGTCGTCGCCTACTGCGGCAGCGAGCGCTGCATGGCCTACAAGGCCGGCGCCGCCGCCGCGAAGAAGCTCGGCTACACGAACGTGAAGCATTATGCCAAGGGCATCGCCGGCTGGAAGAAGGCCGGGGAGAAGACGGAGACCGGCAGCTGACCCTTCCTTCTGGTTTCCCGAAGCCCCGCCCTCCGGCGGGGCTTTTTGTTTGCCCATGCGTGGCCGCGACGCCCCGTCGCCGAAGGTGCCGGCGGCGCCCCCCGACCGTTCCGGAGCTTGCTGGCGGCATCTTGGCGGCAGCTCTTCGCCCTGAAGCCAGCCGTGCTGGTAGGATGCCGTCGGCACATTCGCCGCGGACTTTGCTTTTCCCGGCGCTGCCCCACACTGCCCGCCGTGTTCCGCCCCGTTGCCTGGCTGCCGGCCGTCGCCGCCCTTTTGCCCTTGGCCGTTTACCTTTTGTCTTCCCGCGCCGCCGACATTGAGGCCGTGCGGACGGCTGCGACGACGAACGCCTTCCGCCCGCTCGTGGCCGACGAACGTCCCGCCCAGCCCCGCCTCGCGCCGGCCAGCAGGGAGGCGGAGGCGCGGCTCAAGCAGTTCCGGCTCGCGCCCGGCCTGAAGGTGGATCTCTGGGCCGCCGAGCCGATGCTCGCGAACCCCGTCGCCTTCTCCGTGGACGAGCGCGGCCGCGTCTTCACCAGCGAGACGTACCGCTACCGCACCAGCGCCCTCGATATCCGCCACTACATGTTCATGCTCGAGGACGACCTCGCCGCGCGGACCGTCGAGGACCGGCTGGCGATGATCCGGAAGTGGTTCGGCCCGGAGGGCGAAGCCGCGCTGAGCCGTGAGACGGAGGTCATCCGCCTGATCGAGGACACGGACGGCGACGGGCGGGCGGACAGGTCGTCCGTGTTCGCCGAAGGCTTCACCAGCCCGCTGAGCGGCATCGGCTCGGGCGTGCTCGCGCGGCGGGGGGAGGTTTGGTTCACGGAGATCCCGAGCCTGTGGCGCATCTCGCCGACGAACTTAGTAAGCCGGGCCGCCGGCCCGGCACGTAGCGCGGGCAGCCTGCCCGCAGCTCCCGGCACGCAGGCGGCCGACGGCGGGCCGGCGGCCCGGCCTACAGCGTCGGGCCGGCGGTCCGACCCACTAGACTCCCTTCGCTCCACCCCGCGCATCATGGACGGCTTCCAGGCCGTCGAGCTGCTGCGCGGATTCGGCGTGCGCTTCAGCTTCACCGGCCACGACCTGCACGGGCTGAAGTTCGGGCCGGACGGCCGGCTGTACTTCAGCGTGGGCGACCGCGGCGCGCATATCGTGACGCAGGAGGGCACGGTCATTGACCTGCCGGACGAGGGGGCGGTGTTCCGCTGCGAACCGGACGGCTCGCGGCTGGAGGTCGTCCACCGCGGCCTGCGCAACCCGCAGGAGCTGGCCTTCAATGAGTACGGCGACCTCTTCACCGGCGACAACGACTCGGACCAGGGCGACCGCGAGCGCTGGGTGCAGGTGATCGAGGGCGCCGACTCGGGCTGGCGCGTGGGCCATCAGCACGCCCCGCTCGGGAACGCCGGCATGTGGAACCTCGAGCGCCTGTGGGTGCCGCACTTCCCCGGCCAGGCCGCGTACATCGTCCCGCCCATCGCCAACATCGGCGACGGCCCGGGCGGGCTCGTGCATGACTACGGCACCAGCCTGCCGGAAGCTTTGAAGGGCCGTTTCCTGCTCGCCTACTTCAAGGGCACCAGCGCGCAGAGCGGCATCTACTCGCTCAAGCTGCGGCCGGCCGGCGCCGGTTACGAGCTGGTCACGCACGATGAGTTCGTGTGGAACTCACTCGTGCCGGACGTGGACCTTGGACCGGATGGCTCGATCTTTTTCGCCGACTGGCACGAGGGCTGGCCCAAGAGCAACAAGGGCCGGCTCTACCGCGCGTACTTCCC
>JBJXFY010000082.1:0-2884 GCA_046155815.1 Limisphaerales bacterium
TGACCCCCGCCGACATCCTGCGTGTGCCTCAGGTGCTGAAGGTGGACGACGCGCGGCCGGCCGTGGACGCCGCGGCCGACGGGCAGGTGGCCGCGATGGTCGACGCAGCGCTCGGCCGGGCGCTGACCGAGCTTGAGGCGATGCGGCGGCGCGAGGGCGCGCATCTGCTGGCGGACCTCGAGGCCAGGCGCGCCATCCTCGGCACGCTCATCGGCGAACTGGCGGCGGCAGCGGAAGACGGGCGCGTGGCGCTCGAGGCGCGGCTCACGGAGCGCGTCCGGGAACTCGGCGCCCAGGTGCCCGTGGATCAGACCGCGGTGGCCCAGGAGATCGTGCGCGTGGCCCAGCGCTCGGACATCAGCGAGGAACTGGCGCGGTTTCGCGGCCACCTCGCGCACTGGGTGACGCTGGTCGAGGCGCCGGAGCCGTGCGGCCGGAAGCTCGACTTCCTGCTCCAGGAGATGAACCGGGAGATCAATACCCTTGGAGCCAAGGCCGACGGGCTGGGCGTCTCCGAACGGATCATCGCCGCCAAGGCCGAGCTGGAACGGATGAAGGAACAGGTACAGAACGTTGAGTAACGCACCGGTCCGCGGTCAGCTCTTCATCGTGTCCGCGCCGTCCGGCACCGGGAAGACCACGCTCATCGAGCGCCTCGTGCGGGAACTGCCGCACCTGCGCATGTCGCGCTCCTACACGTCGCGGGAGGCGCGGGCCGGCGAGGCCGATGGGGTCGACTATAATTTCATCAGCCGCACGGACTTCGACGCCCGCATCGCGGCGGGGCAATTCCTCGAATGGGCGGATGTCTTCGGCAACCGGTACGGCACGTCGCGGGAGGATACCGACCGCGTGCTGGCCTCCGGCGACGACCTGGTTCTGGTGATCGATGTGCAGGGAGCCCGGCAGGTCCGGGCCGCGGGCGTGGCGACCACGACCATCTTCGTGCTCCCCCCGTCGGCCGATATTCTGGAGCAGCGGCTGCGAGGCCGGAGCCGTGACAGCGAGGATGCGATCCGGCGGCGGCTCACCGTGGCCCGGGACGAAGTGAGCGACGTCGGCGCCTACGACTACGTCGTGGTGAACGACGACCTCGAGGCGGCCGTCGGGCGGCTGGCGGCGATCGTGAAGGCGGAGCGGGCACGTTCGGATCGGATGTGGCCCGTCGCGGATCGGATTGTCCGGACCTTCGGGCAGCATTGATTGGAAGGAAAGGTGGAGGCGTGGCCCTCGTAGCCCTCGGCGTCACCGGCGGCATCAGCGCCTACAAGTCCGTGGAAGTGTGCCGCGGCCTGCAGAAGCTCGGGCATGACGTGGTGGCCGTGATGACGGAGTCCGCCACGAAGTTCGTGGGTCCGCTGACGTTCGAGGCCATCACCCGGCGTGCGGTCATCACGTCGCAGTGGACGCCGGGCGCCAATGCCGACATCGAGCACATCTCGATGGCCTCGGACATCGCGCTCCTGCTGGTGGCGCCCTGCACCGCCAATGTGGCCGGCAAGTTCGCCCACGGCATCGCCGACGACTTCCTCTCGTCACTGTATCTGGCCACGCAGGCGCCCGTGCTCATCGCGCCGGCCATGAACATGAACATGCTGGCGCACCCGGCCGTGCAGGCGAATCTGCGGACGCTCGAATCCCGCGGTGTGCGCTTCGTGGATCCGGGTGACGGGTACCTCGCGTGCGGCTGGGTCGGGAAGGGCCGGCTGGCGGAGCCGGCCGAGATCGTGGAGGCGGCGCAAAGCATCCTCGCGCCGGCCGATCCGGCGTGGCGGGGGCTGCGCGTCCTGGTGACGGCCGGGCCGACCTACGAGGACATCGACCCGGTCCGCTTTGTTGGCAATCGATCGAGTGGACGCATGGGCTTCGCGCTGGCGGCTGAGGCCAGGCGCCGCGGTGCGCGGGTCACGCTCGTCGCCGGGCCGACGCGCGTGGAACCACCCCAGGTGGACGAACTGGTCCGCGTGCGGAGCGCGGCGGACCTGCATGCCGCCGTGATGCGCGTCGCCGGGGACACCGACGTCGTGATCATGGCGGCCGCGGTGGCGGACTACGCGCCGTCCTCGGCTGCCGCGGGAAAGATCGCCAAGGGCGACGGGCCGATGACGCTCACCATGGAGCGCACCGCGGACGTGCTCGCCGACCTGGGCCGGCTGCCGTCACGGGCGGACGGCCGTGGTCCGGTGCTGGTCGGCTTTGCGGCCGAAACGTCGAACCTGCTCGCCAAGGCCTCGGCCAAGCGCGAACGCAAGGGCGCGGATCTGATCGTGGCCAACGACGTGTCGCGGGACGACATCGGCTTCGACGTGGACGCCAATGCCGTCACCATCATCAGCGCGTCGGGGACCGTCGAGGTGGCGCGGCAGTCGAAGGCGCGCGTCGCGGCCGCCATCCTCGATCAGGTGACGCCGCTCCTGCGGCCGGCGCCCGCCCCCGTGCTCTCGTAGGCGTCTCCGTGTCCAGGGACGCCCTTGCGGCTCACCTCGAGTACCTCGCCGAACTCGGCGTCACGGGCATCAGCTCGGACCCGGCCTGGCGTACCCGCCGGCAGGCCGACCCTGCGCCGTCACCCATGACCAGTGAACCCACCTCGGCGCCCGTGACTGCATTGGAGGCCGCGCCAGCCGTGCGCACACAGGCCGCTCCGCCCAGGCCCGCGCAGCCTTCGGCGTCGGCCGCGTCCTCGATCGTTCCCGTCCTTGCCGGTGAGGCCAGCGCCATGCTGCCCATGATTCGCACCGACATCGGCGACTGCACGCGCTGCACGCTGCACGCCGGCCGCAACCAGATTGTGTTCGGCGTGGGCAACCCCGAGGCGGACTTGATGTTCGTGGGCGAGGCCCCTGGTGCGGATGAGGACATGCAAGGAGTCCCGTTCGTGGGG
>JBJXFY010000104.1:0-6356 GCA_046155815.1 Limisphaerales bacterium
CGTGCTCGCCCCAGGGGATGGCCGCCGCGGCCGCGGCGGCCGCTGGCGGTCCGGGTCCGGCCTCCGTCACGCGGACCCCCTGCACATCCATGCCGCCGCTGTCGCGGACGAGCCGCAGCAGGTCCCAGCCCCCGCGCAGCCGGGCCAGCGCGCCGCCGCCCGGCTTGCCGACGAGCAGGTGTGTGGCGTTGGCCTCGTGCGCGGCGCGCAGCAGGCCGGGTACGACGTGCGCGTCGGCCGTGACGGCGACCTCGGCGCCCAGTTCCCGGGCGAGGCCGAGGTGGGCCGTCAGGCGCGCCTGCGCCTCCGGCGTGAGCGGTGTCCCGGTGTCCACGTGGACGGCCAGCCACGGGCACCCGAGCGAACCAGCCAGCCGCCGCGCCGCGCGGATCAGGCCGGGGGCGAACGGGCTCGACCCGACCGCGACCAGCACGCGGTCGCCGGATTTCCACGGGCCGGCCTCCGCGGGCGTGGCGCGGTGAAACGCCCGCGTGTCCTGGCCGGCGTGCTCGGCGGCGAGCCGCAGGGCCAGCTCGCGCAGCGCGGTGAGGTTCGCCTCGCGGAAGAAGTTCCCGGAAGCCCGCCCGGCGCGGTCTGCGTTGTACACCTTGCCCTCCGCCAGCCGCCGGCGGAGGTCGGCGGGGGGGAGGTCCACCAGCTCGATCACGGCGTCGTCCAGCACGGAGTCCGGCACGGTCTCGCGGACGGCCACGCCGGTGATCTCGCGCACGGTGCCGGCACGGGACTCGACGTGCTGGACGTTGAGCGTGGTGAACACGTCGAGACCCGCGTCGAGCAGCTCGCGCACCTCCTGCCAGCGGCGTTCGTGGCGGGAGCCGGGGGCGTTGGTGTGCGCCAGCTCGTCCACCAGCAGCAGCGCGGGCCGGCGGGCGAGCGCGGCGTCGAGGTCGAACTCCGTCAGCGTCACCCCCCGGTGCTCGACGGCGCGGCGCGGGAGGATTTCCAGCCCGGCCAGCAGCGCCTCGGTCTCGCGCCGGCCGTGCGTCTCGACCAGGCCCACGACCGCCTCCTCGCCGGAGCGGCGGCGGCCCTGTGCGGCCTCGAGCATGGCGTAGGTCTTGCCCACGCCGGGGCACATGCCGAGGAAGACCTTCAGCCGGCCGCGCCGCGGTCCGTCCGCCGCCTGCGCCGCCGCGAGCAGGGCGTCGGGGCTGGGGCGCGGCGGCTCGATCACTTCAGGAGTCTAGGCGGCCCCGTCGGGGATGCCCAGCACGGCGGCCCATTCGGCGCATAAGACGGTGGACCAGACAAGCCAGCAGCAGCGGCCCCAGCCCGCAGACGAGCAGCACCAACGTGAGCGTGACCAGCGGATGCGCCGCCGGCGTCATGGCCGGTCGAGCGCGAGATTGAGTTGGAGCACGTTCACGCCCGGGGCACCCAGGACGCCCAGGCCGGCGCCATCGGTGTGGAGACGGACGATTGCACGGACCGCTTCAACGCTCAGACGGCGTGCTTTGGCCACGCGGGGAGCCTGCAATTCCGCGTTGCGCAGACTGATGTGCGGGTCGAGGCCGCTGCCCGAGGCGGTCACGGCGTCGGCGGGGACGGAATCGGTTTCCTTCAAGCGGTTGGTTGTGCGGTAGGCCGCGACGCGCTCCTTGATGGCGTCATTCAGTTTCTGCGAAGTCGGGCCGAGGTTGCTGCCGCTGGAGCTGGCGGCATCGTAGCCGTTCGCGCCGGCAGCCGAGGGGCGCGGGTGGAAATACTCTTCACCGGTGAAGCCTTGGCCGAGCAGCTTCGATCCGACGACCGTTCCATTCGCGTCGGTGATGAGGCTGCCGTTGGCCTGGTCGGGGAAGGCAACTTGCGCGATGCCGAAGACGACGAGCGGATAAATGCCGCAGCAGACGACGGCGAGGACGAGCGTGGCCATGACCGCGCCGCGAAGTTGGGAGAAGAGTTCTTTCATGGGCTTAAACAAGTTTCAAAGCGGTGATGACGACATCAATGGCCTTGATGCCAATGAATGGAATGATCATCCCGCCGAAGCCATAGATCAGCAGGTTGCGCTGGAGAATGGCCAGCGCGCCGACCGGCTTGTAGGCCACGCCGCGCAACGCCAGCGGGATGAGGGCGACGATGATCAGCGCGTTGAAGATGATGGCGCTCAGGATGGCGCTCTGCGGGGAGGCCAGGCCCATGATGTTCAGCGGCGCGATGGCGGGAAACGTCGCCATGAGCATCGCGGGAATGATGGCGAAGTACTTCGCGATGTCGTTGGCGATGCTGAACGTGGTGAGCGAACCGCGCGTCATCAGGAGTTGCTTCCCGATCTCGACGATCTCGATGAGCTTCGTGGGATTGCTGTCGAGGTCCACCATGTTGCCGGCTTCGCGCGCGGCCTGGGTGCCGGTGTTCATGGCGACACCGACGTCGGCTTGGGCGAGCGCGGGGGCGTCGTTGGTGCCGTCGCCCGTCATGGCAACGAGGTGGCCCGAAGCCTGTTCGGAGCGGATGCGCGCGAGCTTTTGCTCCGGCGTGGCCTGGGCCATGAAGTCATCCACGCCGGCTTCGGCGGCGATGGCGGCGGCGGTCAGCGGGTTGTCGCCGGTAATCATCACGGTGCAGATGCCCATCTTGCGGAGCTGCGCGAAGCGTTCCTTGATGCCGCCCTTCACCATGTCCTTGAGCTGCACGACGCCGAGGATTTCCTTGCCTTCGACGACGACGAGCGGCGTGCCCCCGGAGCGCGAAACGTCGTCCACAGTCTGTGTGACTGCCTGGGGGAACTGGCCGCCGAGCCTTTCCACGTAGGCACGAATGGACTCCGCCGCGCCTTTGCGAATGGCGCGGGCGAACTGGCCGTCGTGTGCCTGGAGATCCACGCCGCTCATCCGGGTCTGCGCAGTGAAAGGAACGAATTTCGCGTTCGCGGGTGCTATGTCGCGTCCGCGCAGGTTGAACTTCTCCTTCGCCAGCACGGCGATACTGCGGCCCTCCGGCGTTTCATCGGCGAGCGATGCGAGTTGCGCGGCGTCGGCGAGGCGCTCGGGCGTGACGCCGGGCGCGGGCAGGAACGCCGAAGCCATGCGGTTGCCCAGCGTGATGGTGCCTGTCTTGTCGAGCAGCAGTACATCCACGTCGCCGGCCGCTTCCACCGCGCGGCCGCTCGTCGCCATGACATTGCGCCGGATGAGCCGGTCAATGCCGCTGATGCCGATGGCACTCAACAAGCCGCCGATGGTGGTTGGAATCAAACAGACGAGCAGCGCGATGAGCACCGGCACGGAGAAGAAGGCGCCCGAGTAAATTCCGAAGGGTTTCAGCGTCACGCACACGAGCAAAAAGATGAGCGTGAGCGCGGAGAGCAGGATGGTGAGCGCGATTTCGTTCGGGGTCTTCTGCCGCCTCGCGCCTTCGACCATTGAGATCATGCGGTCCAGAAAGCCGTGGCCTTTCTCCATCGTGACGCGGATGACGATGCGGTCGCTGATCACGCGCGTGCCGCCGGTCACGGCGCTGCGGTCGCCACCGCTCTCGCGGATGACGGGCGCGGACTCGCCAGTGATGGCGGCCTCGTCCACGGTGGCAATGCCTTCGATGACGTCGCCGTCGGCCGGGATGACGTCGCCCGCCTCGCACACGACGGTGTCGCCCTTAAGGAGTTCCGGCGCGGGGACCTTTTCCTCGCGACCATTCTTGAGACGCCGCGCGATGGTTTCCTTGCGCGCCCTGCGCAGGCTGTCGGCCTGGGCCTTGCCGCGCCCCTCTGCAACGGCTTCGGCGAAGTTCGCGAAGAGCACGGTGAACCAGAGCCACACCGCGAGTTGCGCTATGAAGCTGCGATCGGCGCTCGCCGTGAAGATGCCGACCGTGGTGAGAATCGCGCCCACCAGCGTCACGAACATGACCGGGTTCTTGACCATCAGGCAGGGGTCGAGCTTCCTAAACGACCCGCCGATGGCCGGTCCAACGATGTTCCAGTCGAAAAGGGAAGGAGTTTGTTGGGTCATAATTTCTCCAGAGATGGCTAGAACAACTTGCCCTGGCCGGTGAGGAAGTGCTCGACGATGGGACTGAGTGCGAGAACCGGCAGGTAGTTCATCGCGCCGATGAGCAGCACCGTGCCGATGAGCAGAATGACGAACGTGCCGCCTGAGACCGGGAACGTGCCGACGCTCGGTGGCGATACCTTCTTCTGCACCAATGAACCCGCCAGCGCCATGATGGGCACAATCATCAGGAAGCGCCCGATGAGCATGGCGAGGCCAAGGGTGGTGTTGTACCAGGGCGTGTTCGCCGTGAGGCCGGCGAAGGCGCTGCCGTTGTTGGCCGTGGCCGAGCTGTAGGCGTAGAGCATTTCGCTGAGGCCGTGCGGTCCTTGATTGTTGAGGCCGGCCCTGCCCCATTCGCTGACGGAAGCCCAGGCCGTGAAGCCGAGGATGGAGAGGCAGAGCACGAGCAGCGAGAGCATCGCCATCTTCACCTCGTAGGATTGAATCTTCTTGCCGAGATACTCCGGCGTGCGGCCCACCATCAGCCCGGCGATAAACACCGCGAGCACGACGAAGACGAGCATTCCGTAAAGCCCCGCGCCAACGCCACCAATCACGACCTCGCCCAGTTGCATCATGAACAACGGGATCAGGCCGCCCAGTGCGGTGAAGGAATCGTGCATTGCATTCACCGCACCGCACGAGGCAGAGGTCGTGATGGTGGCGAAAAGCGCGGAGTTGAAGATGCCGAAGCGGACTTCCTTGCCTTCCATGTTGCCGTCGGCGAGCGCTACGCCAAGCTTCTGGTGAATCGGATTGCCCACCGACTCGGCCCACCAGCACACCAGCACGCCGGCGAGGAACAGCGTCATCATCGCGGACCAGACGGACCAGCCGTGCGCCTGGTTCTTCGTCATGCGACCGAGGTAATAGGTCAGCCCGCTGCCAATGGCGAAGATGGAGAGCATCTGGAGAAAGTTTGAGAGCGGCGACGGATTCTCGAAGGGATGTGCGGCGTTTGCATTCACGTAGCCGCCGCCGTTCGTGGCTAGCATCTTGATCGCGACCTGCGACGCCATCGGCCCCTGCACGATGGTCTGTTCGTCCACGGTTTGTTCGTCCATCAACGGCCGGCCATCCGCTCCGAGGACGGATTCACCTTTGTCGCTTTTCGTCTCGACGGAGATTTTGTATGACTCGACCAGCTTCACCTTCGTGTAAGGTTCGAAATTCTGAATCATGCCCTGCGACACGAGGAAGACCGCGAACACAAGACAAACGGGCAGCAGCAGGTAGTAGGTGACACGCACGAGGTCCACCCAGAAGTTGCCAAGCGTCTTCGCCGAATGCCTTGCGAGCGCGCGCACGAACGCTGCGGCGATGCCGATGCCGACGGCGCCGGAAGCGAAGTTGTGGACGGTCAGCGCGACCATTTGCGAAGGATACGACATCGTGGATTCGCCCGCGTAGCTCTGCCAGTTGGTGTTTGTGGTGAAACTGACGGCGGTGTTGAACGCGAGGTGCGGACTGAGCGGGCCAAGTTCCTGCGGGTTCAATGGCAGGAGATGTTGCAGCCGCAGAATCGCGTAGGTGAACACGCAGCTCACCAGGCTGAAGAGCAGCATGGCTAAGGTGTATTGCTTCCAGTCGTGTTCTTGATCTGCCTTCACGCCCATGAGCCGGTAGGAAAGCCGTTCCATCGGCTTCACCACGGGGTCGAGCCAGGTCCGCCCGTTGGCATCGAGCACCTGCACGAGGTACAGGCCGAGCGGCTTGGTGATGAGCGCGAGGGCGCCGACGAACAGGGCCAGTTGCAGCCAATCAGGAGGTGTCATGGTGAATCCTCAGAATTCTTCCGGCCGCAGCATGGCGACCAGGAGGTAGCCGAACAGCGCGAGCGCGATGAGACCGACAAGGATGTTTTCCATGGAGCCTTTCAGAGCTTTTCGCAGAAGCGGACGTAAAAGCCGCTGGCGATGAAGAACCCGAGCATGACGAGGATAAAGACGATGTCACCCATGAAAGTAACGATGTGGAGGTGGAAAGCGGATGCGTAATCAAAAACCGGCCCCCAGGCGTCAAGATTTTATCAACGGCTGCCGCTTCGGGTAGTGAGCGAACGACGCGGGCATCACATGGAGAGTCCAAGACTCGTCAGGGAGAGGTGCCCCTTCTGCATTTTCCGTCGGGTTTATCCCATTGACATACGGTGACGTTCTGGCAGATTGACCCCGTGGAACGCGAGAAAGACAGCATGACTGTGCGGGAGTTCTTCCAAAAATTTCCGGATGACGAAGCCTGCCTGAGCCACCTCTTTGGCGTCCGCTTCGGACAGGGGCACGTCTGCCCCAAGTGTGACCGCGCCGCGAAGTGGTATCGCATCAAGGCCGAACGCGCCTA
>JBJXFY010000112.1:0-10587 GCA_046155815.1 Limisphaerales bacterium
TGGGATCCTGGAAAAATGCGGATGGCCATCCGGGGCGCGGCGTCGTGACAGCCGAGCATGAGTTTCCTTACCCAGGTTGTGCAGCGGTCCGTGGCCGTGGCGGTGATCGCCGCGCTGGCGGGCGGCTGCCGCTCGCCCCAGCCCACCGCCGAGGCGCCGGCGCCGGTGGCGGCGGAGCAGCCACCGGCCGCGCCGCCGCGGCCCCGCGTGCGCTATGACAAGGCTCACGACGACGACATCCGGCGCATCTTCAAGCTCGCGCAGGAGGGCGACTGGGAGAAGGCGGAGAGCGAGGCCGTGGGCCTGGCGGACGCGAACCCGGGGGATCCGACGATCGCGCGCATCCAGCAGTGGGTGGTGCAGCAGCGCTCGCTGGTGCGCGCGCAGGCGGTCGAGGACAGCATCCGGCAGATTGACTCGCAGAACTCCGTCTTCAACCCGACGCTGGAGGGCCTGTTCACCGAGAAGAAGGACCGCGGCCTGCCAGCACGGAAGGATGTGCGCGATGCCGTCGCGGCGATCGAGAGCGCGCCGTACGTCCCCGACAGCTACGGCAAGACCATCGTGCGCCGGGGGCCGATGTTCGACCTTGAGGCGAACCGCGGCCGGATGTCGAACCTGCTGGAACGTGAGGTGTCGGTGCAGCTGGACAACGCGACGCTGGAAACGATCATCTTCAACCTTGGGCAGGCCGAGGGGATCAATTTTGTCGCGGACAAGAACCTGCCGGCCTTCAAGCAGACGCTGAGCGTGAACCTGCAGAAGGTGAAGCTCGAGGAGCTGCTGCGCTACATCGGCCGCAACCTCGGCGTGCAGTTCCAGATCGGCTCGGACCTCATCTGGATCGTGGACGGCGCAGACCCGAAAAAGCTCCAGGAGGAGACCCGCTTCTACAAGCTGCGGCACGGTTTCGTGATCCCGGCGAAGTTCGGCGCCTCGGAGATCGTGCAGACGAGGGCGATGAACCCGCAGGGACAGGTCACCGCCGTCACGGAGACCCAGAAGGTCAACAACTTCGTGAACGACAATGCGCCCGCCGCACCCTCGATCGAGCAGGCGATCAAGGAGTTCTTCAAGGGCAGCAAGTACATGATTGACTACGAGCGGAACATCATCGTCGCCGAGGGCACGCCGGAGCAGCTCCTGGTGATGGACCGCATCGTGAAGGAGTTCGACCGCCCGGTGCAGCAGGTGCTGATCGAAGCGCGCTTCATCACCATCAGCGAAGGGGCCTTCCTCCAGCTCGGCGTGCTGTGGCAGGCGGGCAACACCGGCACCGCACGCGGCGCCGGCGACCTCTCGGGCCTGGGCCTCGAGACCATCGGCGTCGGCGGGGGCATCCAGTACATCTTCACGAACGTCTTCGGGGTGAGCGACCTCACCGCCACGATCAACGCCCTCGAGCAGACCGGCGAGAGCCAGACGCTGAGCGCGCCCCGCGTGACGCTCATCAACAACCTCCCGGCCCGCATCAGCGACGGGAAGGTCCAGTACTACTACGAGGAGTATCAGGTGAAGACCCAGATCCTCGACTCCCGCTCCTCCTCGCAGCTGGTGCCATCCGGCAAGCCGACCAAGGTCCAGTCCGGCGTCTCCCTCGACGTGGTCGCCAGCATCGGCGGCGACGGTCAGACCATCCTGCTGGGCCTCAGCCCGCAGGTGAAGGGCGAGGTGCAGCTCGTGCCGTTCGCCTCGATCACCGACACGGACAGCGCCGGCCGGGTCGTGAACCGCTTCGACATCAAGCTGCCCGAGTACCGCACGCAGGAGATCGCCACCCGCGTCGCGGTGCGCTCCGGCGAGACCGTGGTCATGGGCGGCGTGCTCTCCCGCGAGCAGGCCACCTACGTGGACGCGGTGCCCATCCTCGGCAACCTGCCGCTCATCGGCTTTGCCTTCCGCAGCCGCACCCAGATTGATCGCCCGCGCTACCTGCTGATCTTCGTCACCGCCAGCATCGTCGCGGACACGGGCGAGTTCATCCGCTTCGAAGAGGCGGAGGAGGCCCGTCCGTAGCGTGGCGGCGCCGGCTTCATGGGCGGCGCGCGCGCGCCGGCTGGCGCTGCCAGCCCGGCGGCTGGCGGTGGTGGACCCCGGCAGCGAGCGCATCAAGCTGCTGCTCGCCGAGCTCCACGGTGCGGAGGTCCGCGTCATCGCCCGCCGGCTCGTGGACCTGCATGAAGAGCCGGAGGCCGACGAGGCCGACGCGTCGGCATGGATTTCCCCCTGGCTGGCCGAGGTGGCGCCGGACGCGTTGGTGCTCGTGCTGCCGCAGGGGCAGGCCTTCCACCGCGTGGTGGATGATCCCGGCGCGGGACGGGCGGCGGCCGGTGTGCTGGCCGAGGCGGCGCGCATTGAGGAGCTGACCGGCGTGCGCATGGCGTCGGCCGCGACGCCTTTGGCGCCCTTTGCCGGGCACCAGGCGCCGCTGGCCGCAACCTTTTGGCGCGCGCAGGCCGTGCAGGAATGGGCGGATGCCCACGGTGCTGCGGAAGTCCCGCCCTTTGAGCTGGTGCCCGGCGCGGCGGCGCTGGCTGCGGCCCACCTCGCGCTCCCGGGAGCCGCGGAGTCCGCGGTGCTGGTGGACCTGGGCGCGCGGCAGACCACTTTCGTGGTCCTCGCCGGCGGACAGCTCGTCCACGCCGTGGCGTTGCCGGAGGGTTCGCGTCCCTGGACCGACGCCGTCGCCACGGACCGCGGTTGCACGCGCGGCTCGGCGGAGGTGCTGAAGCGAGCCGAGGACCTTTTCATCGCCGGCCCCGGAGAAAAGCTGGGCGCGGCCGTGCTCGACTGGCTGCGGGACATCGAGCAGGCGCTGGCCGACTGGGCGGACGACCTGCCGCAGCGCAGCGGGATCGAGCCGGCCCGGTGGCCGGTTTTCCTCGCGGGCGGGGGCGCGGCGCAGCCGGGCCTCCTCGGCCACCTGCGGGCGCACTCGCGGTTGGACTGGCGGCCGTGGGCCGCGGGCGACGCGGAGGCCGCGACATTTGCCCCGGCGCTGGGCGCGCTGGCCCGCGCGGTGGGCGATCCGCCCGGGACGGCGTCGGCGCTGCCCGAGGAGGCGCGGCGACTGTGGCGGCGGGAGACGGCCTGGCGGGTGCTGACCTTTGTGAATGCCCTGCTGCTGGCCCTGCTGGCGGTCGCGCTGGGCTGGTCCATCACCGCCAAGGCCCGCCGCGCGGCCGCGCGCGACGCCTGGATGGCCGCTGCCGGCCGGGGCCTGGCGGATGCCCAGGCGGCGCGGGCCGCGGCGGTGGACTTGAACCGGGAATTCGAGCTCTGGCGGCCGCTGCTGCTCCGGCAGCGCCAGTCACGCGAGACGGTCGAGGCGCTCGCCGCGCTGCGCCGGGAGCGGACCAACGACGCGTTCTGGTATGTGCTGGTGGGCGACCTGGAAAGCTACCTGCGTGGCGGCGCGCTCTGGGCCGCGGCCACGAACCGTGCGGAGGAAAGCCCGCCGCGCATCGGCCCGCCGCCGCCGCCGGGGCTGCTGCCGGCGCGGGCGCTGGTTGCGGAGGCGGGCTTCCTGCCGCAGGGCGAGGAGATGCGCCAGGCTTTGAGCGAGCTGGTCGGCCGGCTCCAGGCCAGCCCGCCGTTCCGGAACGTGGACGTGCTGCCGGCGGAGTCGCGGCGCGCGCTGGTCGCCACCAACCTCGCGTATCCGGACCGGTTTTTCGCGCTGGAACTGAGCCTGAGCGACACGGACCTTCTGCCGCCGATCGCGCTGCCGTCCAAGTCCGCCACGAATGGGTTGCCGCGGGCGCCCGGCCGTGGCTTTTCCTCCGGCCCGGGCGCCCGAACCCGGACGCCATGAAACGCATCTGGTCACGGCCGCTGGCCTTCGTGCTGCTCGGTTCGCTCGCGCTCGCGGTGGTCTACGTGGCGGTCGAGCGCCGGCTGGCGGCGCGCCTCGCTGAGCAGGAGGGCCCGCTGGCCGACCTCCGCCGCCGGCTGGCCTTGGCGGCGGGCGAGGCCGGTCTGACGAACCACGTCTCCCCGGAGCGTCTTGCCGCCCGGCTGGCCGGACTGCGCGCCGCCGGCGAGGAAATCGCAGCCGCGGCTGTCGTCGCGCAGGCGCGGCTGGCGCTTCCGGCGTCGCTTCGCGAGCGGGTCGAAGCACCGTTCCAGCTTGTCGATTTCCAGAACGAGACCGAACGCCGCCTCGAAGATTTGGGCCGGACCGCCGGTGAGGCGAAGGTGGCCCTCGGGGCTGGGGTGGCCGGCGGCTTCCCCCGGCATTCGCCCGACTTCGTCCGGCCGGAACTGCAGTGGGCGCAGCTCGAGCTGGTCTCGCGGCTCGTGCGGGCCGCCGTTGCCGCGCAGGTCGTCGCCATCCATGACGTCGGCGTGCCGGACACCCCGGGCCGCCCGCTCGACGGTTCGCCGGGCTGGGATGAGGTCCGCGCCTTCATGGCCTTCACGGGGCCCGCGGACGCCGCGATGAAGCTGCTGGCCGCCCTGACGCTCATTCCGGCGGAGGCCGACGCCGCCGGCTTTCCCTCCGGGCTGGCGGGGCAACCCGCCCTGCTGCTGGATCACCTGCTGGTCCGTCGCACTGCGCTCGAGCGGCCGGACGAGGTGAACGTGGAGCTGGTGGTGTCCTTGGTGGTGCCGACCGGCGCCGTCCCGCCATGAGTGCACGCCCTGTCCGCCTTAACTGGATCGCTGCGCCCCTGGCCCTGGTCTTGGGAGCCCTGCTGGTCGCCGTGCTGACCTCCCCGCCGCCGCCCGTCCTGCCGGCCGCGCCGCCGCCCGCCAGCAACGACTCTGCGCCGTCCCTGCGCGCCGCCGACGACCTGCGGCGTCTCTTTTCGCCGCCGGTGGAGGTGCCCTGGGCGACCAACTTGGCCCGGTCTTCGCCCTTCTTCACCGAGGCCATCCGACCGCCGCCCTCGCCCGTCGCGCCCCCGCCGCCGACCACGATCAAAGTGGCGATGCTTTACCAGGGCCACATGGAAACGTCGCGCGGCGCCCGACTCGCGCAGGTCCGCGTCGGCGAGGCCGCGCGCCTCGTGCGCCCGGGCGACGAGGTTGCCGGCGGCTGGATTGTCGCGGAGATTGCACAGGCTGACCTCACGGTCACCAATGCGTCCGGCAAGACGCTGAAGCTGCCCTTCCGGGCGCCGCACGACGTCGAGGTGCCGGTGAAATGAACACGGAAACCACCACGCCCCGCCGCGAACTCGCCGACTGGCTGGCCGAACAAGGCCGGCTTGATGCGGCCCAGCTCGAGCAGGTCCACCGCCTCCAACGCCGCACGGGTGCGACTTCCGCCCGCGCCCTGGTCGAGCTGGGCCTCCTCAACGAACCGGAGGTGGCCGACGCGCTGGCCGCGCAGCTCGGCCTGGAACGCGTGGACCCGGAGCAGCACCCGCCGGGCGAGCGCGAGCTGAAGGGCATCCCCGAGACGCTGGTTCTCCACTACCGGGCGCTGCCCCTGGCTGTGGACGCGGAAACCGTCACCCTCGCCGTTGCCGAGCCGCCGCGGCCGGTTGAGGCAGCCAATCTGAGGCAGCTCCTCGGCCGGCGGGTGCGCTACGCCATCGCCACGCCCACGGCCATCCAGAACGTCATCCGACGGCGCTTTGGCCTGGGAGCGGAGACCGTGCAGCGCCTGCGCGAGGAGCACGGCGGCGACGCCAGCCCGGACACGGTTTTCAATGTGTCCGGCGGTGTGGGCGGTGCGGCCGTGGACGCCACCATCTCCGCGCTGGTGGACCAGCTTCTGGCCGAGGCGCTGCGGCTCCGCGCCACGGACATCCACCTCGAGCCCTACTACAGCGAAATCCGCCTGCGCTACCGCGTGGACGGCATCCTCCAGGCCGTGCCTGTGCCGGCGGCGCTCCGGGAGCTGCACGGCGCAGTCGTCTCACGGCTCAAGATCATGGCCGGCCTCAACATCTCCGAGCGCCGGCTGCCGCATGACGGGCGGATCTCGATGAAGACCGGCGCGGACGAGTACGACCTGCGGGTCTCGGTCATCCCCACGAAGCACGGCGAGGCCGTCTGCCTCCGCGTGCTGGGCCGGCAGAACCTGCTCCTGGACCCCGCCGAGCTCGGCATGGACCCGGAGCAGGAGGCGTTCCTGCGCGAGCTCATGCAGCTGCCGCAGGGCCTCGTCCTGCTCACCGGCCCCACCGGCAGTGGCAAGACCACCACCCTTTACGCCGCGCTGCACTCCGCCAACGACACCGGCCGCAAGATCGTCACCATCGAGGATCCGGTCGAATACCAGCTGGCCGGCATCGCCCAGATCCAGGTCCGGGACGACATCGGTCTGAGCTTCGCCGCCGGCCTGCGCTCCGTGCTGCGGCACGACCCGGACGTGGTGCTCATCGGCGAGATCCGCGACGCGGAGACGGCCGAAATCGCCGTGCGCGCGGCGCTCACGGGCCACCTGGTGCTTTCCCCGCTGCACACCCATGACAGCGTGAGCGCCGTCACACGGCTGCTCGAGATGCGCGTGGAGCCGTTCCTGGTCGCCTCGTCGCTCGTGTGCAGCATTGCCCAGCGCCTCGCCCAGCGCGTCTGCCCGGCCTGCCGCGCCCCGGACACGGAGCTGGCCGAGCCGCTGCGGCACGAAATGGCCGGCGTGCTGGGCCTGGACCCCGCCGAAGTCCGCAGCTCCCACGGCCGCGGCTGCCCCGAATGCGACGGCCGCGGCTATCGCGGGCGTGTGGCGATCTACGAGATCTTCAACGTCAGCGATGTCCTGGCGGACCTCATCCGCCCCGGCGTCCGGACCGGCGAGCTTCGCGAGGCCGCGCGGCGCGAGGGATGGCGCCCGCTGCGCGAGGCCGGCTGGGCCAAGGTCCAGACCGGTGTCATTCCCGTGACTGAACTGCGCCGGCTGACCCACCGCCTGCCCGCAGCACCCGCCGGGTGAGGGGGTGGCGAATCCCGATATCCAGGCACCAAGCTCCGGGCCTCGCCGGAAGCCGGCCCTGAGACTCCATCTGGAGCCGGGGCGTTCCGTGGCGCCCTGCCTGCCCCGGAGAAAAATGTTTGCTGCCCCGGTCTTCCCCGTCCACCTTCCGGACCCTTTTCAGGGGATTGCATTTTTATCCGCGTGAAAGCCGAACTGGTCAAAAAGGCCCTCGACAAGGTGGGCAATCCGAACCTCCTCGTGAACCTCGTCTCGCGGCGCGTGCGCCAGCTCGCCTCCGGCGGCGGTGCCACCTCGCGCCCGCTGATCGCCGAGACCGCCGGGTTGGGGTTGGCGGACATCGCACTCACCGAGATTGTCGAGGACAAGGTCACCTTTGAGATGATCGAGGAGACGGAGGTCGAGGCCAAGCCGGCTCGCCGCCGCCGTTCGTCCGTTGCCGCCGCGGCCACGGCCGCGCCAGCCGCCTAGACGCGGCGGTGCGTTCCGCCCCGCACGCCCCGCCCGTCCGGCGGGGCGTTCTCATTTCCGCCGCCATGGCCGCCCACGACATCCTCACGAACCCGAAGGCCCGGCGGGACTTCCACATCCTGGAGACCTTCGAGGCCGGCCTGGTTCTCCACGGCACCGAGGTCAAGTCCCTCCGCGCCGGCAAGGGTCAGATTGCTGATGCCTTTGCGCGCGTCGAGAACGGCGAGGTCTGGCTGCATAACGCGCACATCGACGAGTACACCTTCGGCAACCGCCTCAACCATGTCGTGAAGCAGAAGCGCAAGCTGCTGCTCAACCGCTCCGAGATCCGCAAGCTCCACGGCCACGCGGCGGTGAAGGGCAACTCCCTCGTGCCGCTCTCCTTCTACTGGAAGAACGGCCGTGTGAAGGTCGCGCTCGCGGTCGGGAAGGGGAAGGACTTCGGCGACAAGCGGGAAGACCTCAAGCGCCGCGACGCGGACCTCGAGATGCGGCGCGCCGTGGCGGCCCAGCTTCGCCGGTGACGCCGCCGGGGCCTGTCCCGGCAGTGGCGCGCTGCCCTAGCCGGCAACGGATTCCACCTGCCGCGTGATCTCGAAGGCCAGGTCCAGCGCCTCGCGAGCGGACTCGCCGCTCACCAGCGGCGTGCGGCCGGCGCCCACGCAGGCGAGGAAATGCCGCAGCTCCAGCTTGAGTGGCTCGTCTTTCGCGATGGGCACCGGTTCGCGCAGGATTTTCCGGCCGGCGAACTCGCTGACCACCGCGCTGTCCCGGGCATGCAGGAGCTTGTGCAGCAACGAGCTTTCCGCCGCGTGGGCGTCGGCGAGCCGGTACAGGAAGCCCTCCTGCGCGCGGTAGTCGAGCGAGATGTACGCCGGCGGCGGCCCGGCGCTGAAGACGCGTATCTTCCGCAGCCGCTCCGCGCTCACGCGGCTGGCGGTGAGGTTCGCCACGCAACCGTTGGCAAAGCGCAGCCGCGCGTTCGCGATGTCCGCGCTGCGGCTCAGCACCGGGATGCCCACCGCGTCCACCGCCGTCACCGGCGAGCGCACGAAGGCCAGCACCACGTCGAGGTCGTGGATCATCAGGTCCATCACCACGCCGATGTCCGTGCTGCGCGCCGGGAAGGGCGAGAGGCGGTGCGCCTCGATGAAGCGCGGGTTGGGCGCGGCCTCCTGCAGGTACGTGAAGACCGGGTTGAAGCGCTCGACATGGCCGACCTGCAGCACCACCCCGCCCGAGCGCGCCAGCTCCACGAGCCGCGCCGCGTCGGCCGCGGTGTCGCACATCGGCTTCTCGACGAGGACGTGGCGGCCGGCGGAGAGCAGGCGGCTGGCAAGGTCGAAGTGCGTGACCGTGGGCGTCACCACGCTGAAGGCCTCGGCGGCGGCGAGCGCGGCCTCGAACGAAGGGAGGGCCGGAACGCCATGCCGGCCGGCCACGCGCGCGGCGGCCTCAGGATTCGTGTCGAACACGCCGGCCAGTTCGGCTTCGCCGGCGGCGGCGAGTTCGGCGTACAGGCGGGCGTGCTCCTTGCCGAGGGAACCGGTGCCAATCACGGCGACGCGGGGAACGCGGGACATGGGCGAAACTCTAAGGTGCAGGGCCCGAAGTCCGAAGTCCGAAGTCCGCCCTCTGGCCCGCCGGCGACACCAGCCTCGGCAAGAACGCCCGATTCTCGATCCGGTCCGGCTGACGGGGCGTCGCGAGGACCGTTCGTTCAGAGCTGGTGGAACAGCAGCGTCTGGATGTCGCGCTGGTTGTTGCGGCGGACGAGCGCGCGGTAGCTGCGGGTCTCGCCGTTCAGCTCGCAGGTCACGATGATCTCGAACACCAGGCTCCGGACGCCGAAAAGGCGCAGCACGTTCTGGTACTCCGGCGGAAAGGGGGCGAGGCCCACCTGCGGGAACGGCATGTCGTCCTCCGTGCCGTCCAAGCCGTCGGGTCCGCGGCGTGTGTTCAGCACCATCTGCGCCACGGTCGGGTCAACGCCGGAGAGCTGAATCACCTCAAGGGAGCAGGTGTTCAGGTTGATGCTCGGTCCGGACACCGAGGTGAAGAGGTCCGCCAGCCCGAGCGTGGGGAGAATCTCGTCCGGGTTTTGGAGCCGGTGCTGGGCAAGGACGTGGTCCCGCGCGAGGCCGTTGGTCGCGTTCGGCCCACAGAAGATTTCGGGCGTGACGCCGCGGATGAGCAGCAGCTCGGTGAGGTGGTCAATCGGCCCGTTCTTCGCGTAGTAGGGCGGGTCAAGGCGGAGGTAGTAGTCGTCGCTTTCCGCGCCGGCCACGCCGGGGTCGCCGTTGGCGTCGCGCCAGTCGAGGATGGAATCCACGATCACGCCGGCGGAGGTGGCGTCGGCGCCGACGAGGGCAAGGGCGTTCTCGAGCACGATCCGGTCGGCGCGGTTGATGTTCAGGCGGCGCTCCATGTCGGTGATCGCCACGGAGAAACGGCCGCGCCCGAGCTGGTTGCCGGTGAGCGAGGCACCGGCGAGGATCTCGTTGGTGGCGGAGCCGACGCCGCCGGCCCAGCCCTGGTTGAGCGAATCGAACTGCCGGCCCTCGCCGCCGAGCATCTCGGCGGAGAGCCACCACTTGGCGAACTCGACGCCGGAGCGGCCGAGCCATTCCATGTCGGCGTCCTGGTTGAAGTTGCGGGCGAGCACGCCCTCGACGCGCATGGACCAAGCGAAGCCGGCGGCCAGCGCGGCGAGCACGAAGACGACGCTCATCACGAGCAGCAGGGCGACGCCGCCCTCACGGCGGCGGGGATGGGGCGTGGCGGGGCGCATGGTCATCGCGGGCCGGGCAGGCCACCACCGCCGCCCCCACCCCGGCCGCCGCCTGTGCCGCCACCGCCACGGTTGCCGGGTCCGCGGCCACCCGTGCCGGGCCCAAAGCTGCCGCTGTCCCCGCCGAAGCCGTCATTGATGCCGCCGCTGCCGGAATTGCCCCCGCCCCGACCGGGGCCGCGCGGGTTGCCTCCGCCGCCGGGCACGTTGGACCCGGGACCGGGCTGGTTGGTTCCGGTGTTTCCCGCCATCCGCGGCCCGCCGCCCACCAGATCAATCGGCACGGCCTGCGAGGGGATCTCCACCGTGGCTACCTGGAAGTTCATCGGCTGGCCGGAGGCGTCCATGCGCTGGCCGGTGCCGAGGAGGAACCGGACCATCTTGGGAATCTGGTTCGTCTGGAGCCACTCGGTGGTCCATTCGCCGGCCGTCGCGTCCC
>JBJXFY010000113.1:0-5091 GCA_046155815.1 Limisphaerales bacterium
GCGCACGGCTTCGGCTACGACCCGCTGTTCCTGCCGGACGACGCGGGCGGGGAGAAGACGTTTGCGGAGCTGGGCGAGGCGGAGAAGAACCGGATCAGCCACCGTGCCCGGGCGCTGGCGCGGTTGAGGGAATGGCTGGCGACTCGGGCGTGAGCGGCTTCGCCATCACATAGTCGTCCATCACGAAGCCGCCGCCGATGTCGAAGACCTTCGCCTCGCGGATCGTGAAACCGGCGCGCTCGTAGATCCGGCGGGCGCGCTCGTTCCGCCTGTTCACCGTGAGCGCGATCGTCATGGCGCCGTGGCGGCGGGCGCGCTCCGCGACCGCGCCCATCAGGGCTCGGCCCACGCCGGCGCGCTGGCGCTCGGGGATGACGTAGATCTGGTGGAGCTTCCATTCGCCGGGTGAGGCCCCGGGGCCGTCCGCGGCAAAGCCGGCCGGCGTGCCGTCGAATTCGGCGAGCAGGTAGGTCATCCGGCCCTCCGCCGTGGCGGCGAGCATCCCTTCCGGCGTATACCGGATCCCGAGCATGTACTCGATCTGCCCGGGGGAAATCATGTCCCCAAAGCACGCCTGCCAGATGCGCCGGGCGAGGGCGGCGATGATGGGAAAGTCGGCGTCGGTCGCCTCGCGGATCGCCGGGCCCGTCGGGGGATTCATGGCCTGAGGCTAGAAGGGAGCGCCGGGTGCCGACAAATCCAAGTCGCCGCGTGTCGCCGCACCGTGGCTCCCGGATGGACACCGCCGCCGGCTCCTGGGCACGATGGACCGACGTGGACGAACGACCGCCAACCAAAGCCCCCGCCGCCTGGCCGCGCGTGGTGTTCATCGTCATCGTGCTTCTGGCGTTGGGGGCGTTGGTCTTTTCCGGGCCTCCGCGGGAGACCTTGGCGCGCATCGCGTCGGCGGTGGACGCGCTCGGTCCGTGGGGGCCGTTGGCGTTGGTGGGGCTGTGCGTGGTGTTCTGCCTGCTGGTGATTCCGGCCTCCATCCTTTGCGTGACGGCCGGCGCGCTTTTCGGGCTGTGGAAGGGCTTCCTCCTCATCTTCATCGGCATGAACCTCGGGGCAGCGGCGGCGTTCATGATGGGCCGCACGCTGGCGCAGCCGTGGGCGATGGCGCGTTTTGGCGGGCACCCGTGGTTCCGGGCGCTGGGCCGGGCCGTGGGCGAGAATGGCTTTACCACCGTCGCGCTGTCGCGGCTGTCGCCGGCGTTTCCGTTCTTCGTGGTCAACTACCTGCTCGCGCTCACCGAGGTCAGGCTGGGGGCCTTCGTGGCGGGCACGGCGGTGGGCATGATCCCCGGCACGCTTGGGGTGGTGTTCCTGGGCACCGTGGCGCGGCAAAGCGTGCAGGGCGAGTCAAAGACCTGGTGGCAGTGGCTGCTGCTCGGTGGGGGAATCCTCGCCACGGTGGCCGTGGTCTGGGTGGTCGGTCGGCGGGCGAAGCAGCTCCTGAACGAGCGTCTGGAAGACTGAACGAACCGGCGGAATCAGGGTCGGGGCGGCGCACTTGGCACGCTGCAGACGAAGTTGGCTTGAAGCGACAACCCCTGAACGCTCCCACCAACCCTCGCGCGCCACGCCCCACACGCGGGCGCCAGCCCCGGCCCTGATTCCGCCGGACCCATCACGGACAACGGACGGCCCTCGTCCGATCACGCCGCCACGGAGTCATTGGAGACTTCCCCGACCCGCACCGGACAAATCCAGGCAGGCACCTCGAACCGCCCAACGCGCACCGGAATCACTGCGGGCCCAGAGTCCAGGCCGGCCGCGGCCCAAGGCGGCGCGGTCATCCAAAGCAACCTCTCACGTACCGAGCCGGGTTCTGGAGCAGGGGACTTGCTCCCGGAGATCTCCAAGCCAAGCCACGGTGGGGGCATGTCCATCGCACAGGGGTTCATGCCCTTGTATATACCCTGTCCACATGACACGAACGTGAACCGCAGATGACATGACTGTCATCTGGCTGCGGGCGCGGGCCGCGCGGTGGGCGGCCCTGGCGGAACCTGCCGCAGGGCAAGCGACGCCGTGGACTTCCAGAAATGCCGGGGCAAAGACACCGTGAAGAGGCTCCCGGTGCCCGGCTCGCTCGTCGCCGACACCGTGCCCCGGTGCGCGGCGATCATGGCCTTGACGATGGCGAGACCGAGGCCGGTCCCGCCGCGCGCGCGGGCGCGGGCCTGGTCCACGCGGTAGAAGCGCTCGAAGACGTGCGGCAGGTGCGCGGCGGGAATACCCTCGCCGGTGTCCGCCACGTGGATGCGCCAGTAGTCCGGTGTTTTCTCGAGGCTCACATGCACCTCGCCGCCCGGAGGCGTGTGGCGGATGGCGTTGTCCACGAGGTTGAAGATCACCTGGTCAATCGCCAGCGGGTCGCCATCGAACTGCGCCTTCTCCAGCCCCGACAGCCGCAGCGTCACCTGCGCCTCGTCGGCGCGGGGCTGGAGGCGCTCGCGCACGTTCTCGGCCACTTCGCGCAGGTCGAGCGGGATGCGTTCGAGGCTGGCCCGGCCGGCGTCGGCCTTGGCCAGGGCCAGCAGGTTTTCCATCAGCAGCACGAGGCGCTGCAGCTCGGCGCGGGAGCGTTCCAGCACCTGGACGTACTCCTCCGGCGAGCGGGCGCGGCGCAGCGTCACGTCAATGTCCCCGTAGAGCGCCGTGAGCGGCGTGCCGAGCTCGTGCGCGGCATCGGCCACGAAGCGTTCCTGCAGGTGCTGCGCCGCGGCCAGCCGCTCGACCAGGCGGTTGATCGTGCGCGCGAGCCGGCCGAGATCGTCCTCCTGCAGCGGCACGGGCAGGCGCCTCGGCTCGACGCCTTGGAAGTCCACCGCGTCCGCCGCCACCGCCAGGCTGCGCAGCGGCCGGAACCACCGCGCCAGCGACCACTGCACCGCCAGCAGGATGAGCGCCATCACCAGCAGCGTCGCCATCACGAAACCGAAGGTGAACCACCGCGCGCGGGCCGCCGGGTCGGGCGCGGGCAGCGCCACCTGCACGATCGCATGCGTGCGTCCGGCAGCGGCCGCCTCCACGACCGCCGCGGTGGCGGTTCGGAGGCGCCGCCCTTCGCCGCCGTCCAGATTGAAGAACAGCACCTCGCCGGAGGCGGTCTCCGCGAGCTGGATGGTGGCCGGATCGAGGGGCAGCGCCTGGCGAAGGTTGCCCGAGCGTCCCAGCGACCGGCCGGCGGGATCCGACACCTGCATCAGCAGGCCGTCGCATTCCGGCGGCAGCCGGCGGTCCAGCGCCAGCCGCAGGGCCCCGGGGGTCGGCCGGCGGGTCGGGCTGTTCGTGAAGGCCTGGAGCACCGAGCCCGCCAGCGCCGCGGCCCGCTCGCGCACGAGCGTGTCCGTGAACTCCAGCTCGATGCGCGCCGTCCGTTCCAGTTCCTGCCCGAGGCGCGCGTACATGCCGGCCCCGTACACGCCCAGCACCAGCACCAGCGCCGCCGCCAGCGCGGGCTGCAGTCGGCCGGGAAAGCGGGCCATGGGGTCAGACCGGCCGCAGCACGTAGCCGGCACCGCGCACCGTGTGGATCAGCTTGCAGGGCAGGTCGCGATCGATCTTTTCCCGCAGCCGGTACACCGTGACGTCGATCACGTTGCTGAAGGCGTCGAAGTTCTCGTCCCACGCGTGTTCCGCCAGCCGCGTCCGGCTGATCACCTCGCCGGGATGCCGCAGCAGGTACTCCAGCACCGTGAACTCCTTCGCCGACAGCACCACCGGCTCGCCCGCGCGCGTCACCCGGCGCGTCCGCAGGTCCATCACCAGGTCCTGGGCGGAAAGCATGGACGGCCCCTCCTGCGTGTTGCGCCGCAGCAGCGCGCGGATGCGCGCCAGCAGCTCGGCGAAGGCGAAGGGCTTCTTCAGGTAGTCGTCCGCGCCGCCCTCCAGGCCGCGCACGCTGTCCTCCACCGCGCCACGCACCGTGAGCATGAGGATGCGGCTGCGCACGCCGCGGCTGCGCAGGTCGCGCAGCACCTCGAAGCCGTCGCGCTTCGGGAGCTGGACGTCGAGCGTGATGAGGTCGTAGTTCACTTCCCGGGCCAGGTGCGCGCCTTCCTCCCCGTCGCGTGCCACGTCCACGGCGAAGCCCTCCTCGCGCAGTCCCTTCTGCAGGAAGCGCGCGATGTTCTCGTCGTCCTCGATGACCAGCAGGCGCATGGCGTTGGCGCGAGTATTTGGCCGGTTAGCGCGCGCGGGCAAGGCAGCGCGTTGGAACTGCGGGCACCTGTCCCCGCTTGTGCTTCATCTTGGGCATTGGTTTCGTGCCGAACGTGACCATCCGCGACCGTTGCCGGGAACTGGACCCGCAGTTGGGCGATGCCAGCCTGTATCGGACCCGCGATCTGGTGCCGGGCCATCTGATGGAGCGCCTGCGCCAGGGCAAGCTGCTGGTAATGAACTGGCACGTCTTCGAGCCGCAGGCGGTGAACGAGGGCGATGCGGCCAGGGTCGTGAAGCGCGGACGCGAAATCCTGACGACCGAGACCATCCGCATCGGCGAGAAGAACGACACGAGACGGGGCACCCGGTTTCTCACGCGGGAAACCGTCCGGCAACAGCTCGCCAACGGACTGCTCGAACTCGTCGAAGGCGACCCGGAGCAGGACATGGCCATCAAGGTGCGAAGCCGGCGTTACGTGGAGAGCGACACGAAGCTGCTGGAGCGCATCCTCGGCCGCGAAGTGGGCGGCAAGCAGAACATTCTCGTGCTGAACGACGAGGCGCATCACGCCTACCGCATCAAGAAGGAGGAGCCGGACGAGAATGAGGAGGATGAGTTCGGCGGGGACGACGAGGCTGAGGAATTCTTCAAGGAGGCCACGGTGTGGATTGATGGTCTGGACCGCATCCAGAAGCTGCGAGGCATCAACTTCTGCGTGGACCTCTCGGCCACACCCTACTTCCTCGGCCGCGTGGGGCAGCAGACGAACCGGCCGTTCCCGTGGGTGGTGAGCGACTTCAGCCTGATGGACGCCATCGAGTCCGGGCTGGTGAAGATTCCGCAGCTCGCCGTGCGCGACACGACGGGCGCGGAGATTCCGGGTTACTTCAACATCTGGCGCTGGATTCTCCAGCCGG
>JBJXFY010000115.1:0-21496 GCA_046155815.1 Limisphaerales bacterium
GGCGGCTCCGTCGCCGCGGCGCGGTTCGACGAGTATCTTTCCCATCCCGCCACACGGCTGTTTGAGGACACGCCCGCGCGCGGCCTGCGGCTCCCCATCAAGCCGGAGCCGCTGGTGCCGTGGGAGACGAACCGCGCCAACTGGGTCGGCGGGCACGAGTTCGGCGCGAAGGCCGGCGACAACCAGGACGACACCAAGGCCATCCAGGACGCCGTGGACGCCGCGGCCGCGGCCGGGAAATCTACCGTGTACCTCCGCGGCATTGGCGGCGGCGACCCGAACCACTACAGCGTGGACGGCACCGTGCGCGTCCATGGCAGCGTGCGGCACATCCTCGGTCTCGGCTTTGGCCGCTTGATCGGCGGCGAGACCGGTCGGTTCGTCGTGGATGAGGCCTCCGCTCCGGTGGTGAAGTTCCAAAACCTTCAGGCCTTCGGCGGCCGGCCGCCGGCGGTCGAGAACCGTTCGCGCACCCGAACGCTGGTCGTGGAGGGCTGCGACCTGCGCGTGCTGGGCACGGGCGCGGGCGACATCTTCATGACCGACTGCCCCTCGCACATCGAGCTGCGGCAGCCCGGCCAGGCGCTGTGGGCGCGGCAGCTCAATCCCGAGGGCTCCGGCGAGGCCCCGCTGATCCGCAACCACGGCGGCAAACTTTGGGCGCTGGGCGTGAAGCACGAGGGCAAGGGCGTCCGCTGGCTCACCGAGGCCGGCGGGCAAACGGAGATCTTCGGCCTGTTCAACTATGGACCCGGGGACATCGCCAAGGACGACGCCCGCCCGGCGTTCGATTTCCACGAGGCGGCCGGCGCGCTGATGGGCGTGAGGGAGATCAGCTTCGGGCAGGATTTCCCGGTCAAGCTGCGCGAGGTGCGCGGCGGCGAGGAACGACTCAAGAAGGGCGGCGGATGGATCGGCTGGGCGCTGTTCAGCGCGCAGCCGGCCGCCACGCCGGCGCGCTGAAGGCCCCCTCCCGCAGCGGCGCGGGCATCAGGGCGCCGCGGCGACTTCCAGCCGCTCCCGGCCGCCGGCGAGGCTGGCCTCCGGTCCGAGGCCCGCAAGCACTGCCATCACCTCGGCGGCGCGGGTGAAGATCACGAGACGGTCGTGGTCGTCCTCGTCCAGGCAGGCCGCTACCGTGAGGGACAGCCAGCGGCCGTCGCGGGTGAGCAGGAACTCCTCCGGTTCAGGGGACTCGGGGAGGCAGGCACGCTGGAGCACCCAGAAAGGGCCGTCGGTGCCGGGCGGGAGGTTGACGCGGCGCCGCACGGGAAGGTGGCGCAGATCAAGCAGGCGGCAGACACGCCAGTCGTTCGTGAGCGGGGCAGCCGTTTCCATCCGGCGGATGCTGGAAGCAGGCCGGGCGGAACCGCCAGCAACATGCAGGCTACGGCGGAGTGACGACTTCTTGGCGGACCGGCCGCGGCGGCTCAGCCGGCCAGCGCGAGTTCCGCGCGCGGCCCGGCGGCCGGCTCGGGCTTCGCATCGCGCCCGCGGTTGCGGTGGCCGTCGCCGTCGCGATAGACGGTGATGGCCACGCCGTCGTTGCGGCGGATGCATTCCTTGATCGCCTCGGGGTCCTTCTGGCAGTGGAGGAGCGTCTTCCACGAGTAGATGTGCTTGGGCTTGTGGAAG
Organism: Limisphaerales bacterium; assembly: GCA_046155815.1. Lineage (GTDB taxonomy): Bacteria > Verrucomicrobiota > Verrucomicrobiia > Limisphaerales > CAIMTB01 > JBJXFY01. Next base: position 1,636 of record JBJXFY010000115.1, read on the forward strand.
TCGCTGTTGGCGAGGAAGGGCAGCCGCTTGTGCCCCACCGGGGTGAAGATGTTGTCGCGGTTGGCGATCTCCCAGGCGTCGAGCAGCGGGGCGTAGGTGTCCTGATTGTCCCAGAGGTAGAGGGTGTTCTTGCCCCACTCGCTCTTCATGATGTGCGGGTGGCTGGCCACGGCGAGGCCGCCCTGCGCGTGGATGTGCGCGATGGTCTCGGGCAGGTCGAGCGCCGGCGAAATGGGCGCCTTCAAATCCATGCCGAGCAGGTGGGCGGAGGACTTCTTCGTGTAGCCGTCCTTGTTGAACTCGAGGCCGGCCATGACGAGCAGGTCGTACTTCCGCCACGCCCGCGCGGCCTCGCGGCGGATCACGTCGAAGTACTCGTCGAGCTGCGCGGGGTTGAGCGTGAGGCGGCTGAGCTTGGAGAGCTTGCCGATGAGGCGGCGCGGGTCGGCGAGGTGGTCGGTGATGCAGAGGCAGTCGAAGCCGTGCTGGCCGTAGAAGTCCACCAGCTCAGCGACGGTGAGCTTGCCGTCCGAGTAGTTGGTGTGGGTGTGGAAGTCACAGAGCAGCGGGCGCGCGGCGCGGGCCGCGGCGGGCGCGGCGCCGTCGGCGGGGAGCGGCGGGGACGGGCGGCGCGTGGGCGTGAAGAACGGGATGGTCTTGCGCCAGCGGCCCGGCTGGTCGTTCTCCTCAAGGATGCGTTCGGCGATACGGAAGGCGGCGTCGGGCCGGCTGACGCGGGTGATGTTCTCGCGCCAGCGGAGCCAGCGCCGGGCGTCCTTGGCCAGCGCGTCCTGCACGGCGGCGACGGTCTCCTTCCGCCCGTCGGCGACGACGCCGAAGCCGCCCTGCTCGACGAGGCGGGCGTTGCCCTCCTCCTGGCCGGGGATGGTCTGGTTGATGACGAGCGGGCAGCGCGCCGCGATGGCCTCCTGCACGGTGGCGCCGCCGGCCTTGGTGATGACGAGATGGTGCGTCATCAGCAGGCGCGGCATCTGGTTTGTCCAGCCGAGGACGGAGACGCGGTCACGGTAGGGCTTGGCACGCTCGACGAGCTTCGCCTTCAGCTCCGGATCGCGTCCGGCGGTGACGGTGAGGTGGAGGCGCGGGTCTTCAAGCAGGCGGTCAAAGGTTTTCCCGATCTTCGCGCGCCCGGTGTTGATGATGTAGAGCACGCGCACGGGCCGGCCGGCGGTGGGGGGCTCGAGTTCAGGGACGTTCTCGGTGGCAAAGATGGGGTTCACCGGGAAGCCGGTGACCTCGATCAGGTCCGCGGCCACGCCGGCGGCGCGCATGACGGCGGCGGTCTCGTCGTTGGCGACGAAGAAGCGGTCGCTGGGCGCGCGGTGCCAGGCGGCGTTCACCGTGATCGAGTCGGTGACGACGGTGTAGAAGCGGAAGCCGCGGTCGGCGTGGTCGCGGTACAGCTCATGCGCAGCCTGGCTGTACACCGGGTAGGTGGAGACGACGACGTCGGGGCGCGACTGTTCGAGGACTTCAGCCAGGGCCTTGCGGAGGCGGGTCCAGCCCCCGCCGGTCATGAACTCGGGCGCGGTGTCGAGCAGGTGGTACACGCCGCCCCAGAGCGCGGGCGTGTAGCGGACCATGCCGAGGTAGGCCTGCTTCGCGAGGGTGTTGAGGCGGCCGTAGGCGGCGTCGAGGAGGTCGAGCACCTCGACGGCGGCGTCTTCATCCACCAGCTCGAGGGCCTCGCGCAGGCTGCGGGCGGCGGCGTTGTGGCCGTCGCCGAAGCCGGCCGTAAGGATGAGCACCTTCTTCATCGGTGCCAGCCTTGGACAGGCGGGTGACGGACGGATGGCGGCGGGGTGAACAATTGCTCACAACTCGCCGGGCCCGCGCGGTGAGGCCCATCCCGCAGGACGCGGGACGGGCCCGGGAACAGTGCCGACGAATCAGGCCTTCGGGGCCTTGGTCTTGGCGGCGGCCTTCTTGCGCGCGCTGTAGCGCGTGCGACGGCGGCGTTTCTCCATTTTGTTCAGTTGCTTGCCCATATAAGTCGCTTGCCAACGCGGGGCGCGTTGATTTCGCTGCCGGGATGCTGCGAACCGCACGGCGGGGGTTCAACCCCGTTCTTCCGATTTTATGGCTCGCCCTGCTGGCGGGCCTGCTGGCGTCGGCCGCCGAGGGCGAGAAGAAAAAGTCCAAGAAACCCAAGGATCCCGAGTTCCTCCGCATCTATTTTGAGTCCCCGCGCGACACCACGCAGCGCGCCATGGAGGCCAAGGTGGGCCGGAGCAGCCCGATGAGCATCACGATCGAGAAGCTGCCCATCCTTTCGGAGGCGCACATGAAGATCGTCGAGGTGGTGGACCAGGGCGGCGGCCCCTCGCTGCGGATCACCTTCAACCGGATGGGGAAGCGGCTGCTCGAAAACTACACCTCCACGGGCGTGGGCCGGCGGCTGGTGGTGCAGACGCAGTTTGACGACGAGGCCCGCTGGCTGGGCGCGCCCAGGATCGCCCGGCGGAATGCCGAGGGCATCCTGGTCTTCGCGCCGGACGCCAGCTCCGAGGAACTGGACCGGCTGGTACGCGGCCTGACCAAGGCCATCAAGAAAAACCTGCCGGACCCGGACATCTGATGCGGCCTGGATTGCTGCTGCTGGCGGGGATGCTCGCCATCCGGGCGGCCGCGGGGGCGGAGGCCTTCCTGCTGCCCACGGCCAACCGCGCGCTCTTCGGGCCGGCCGGGCCGGCGGCCTTCTTCGCGCCGGTGCCGGGCCGCGACTGGAACAGCGGGCGCTTCGGCTGCGTGCGCTCGGAAGGCCGGCAGATGCACGAGGGACTGGACATCCTGACGGTGCAGCGCGACCGCACGGGCGAGCCGACGGACCCGGTGCTGGCCGTGGCGGCCGGCACGGTGGCCTACGTGAACGCCCAGGCGGGCCTCTCGAACTACGGACGCTACGTGATCCTCCGGCACCGGCTGGAGGGGCTGGAGGTCTTCACGTTGTACGCGCACCTGCGCGACATCGGGGACGGGGTGCGCGTGGGCGCAGGTCTGGGGCAGGGCCAGCGCCTCGGCACGCTGGGGCGCAGCACCAACACGAAGACTCCGATCACGAAGGACCGTGCGCACCTGCACTTCGAGGTGAACCTGCTCCTGAACGACGCGTTCAACCGCTGGCATCGCGAGAACCTGCCGGGCCAGCGCAATGACCACGGGCTGTGGCACGGCCGGAACCTGGCAGGCCTGGACCCGGAGGCGCTGTATCGGGCGCAGCGGGCGGCGGGACGGGGCTTCTCGCTGGCGGACCATGTGCGCGGGCAGGACGAGCTGTTCCGCGTGCTGGTGCCGGCGGGCAAGTTTTCCTTCCTGCGACGGTACGCGCCGCTGGTGCAGCGCAACCCGCGGGCCGAACGCGAGGGCATCGCCGCGTTCGAGATGTCGCTCAGCTTCAACGGCGTGCCGTTCCGACTGATGCCGCGCGCGCAGGGCGAGCTTGCCGGGCCGGTGCAGAGGCGGCTGCTGTCCGTGAACGAAGCCGTCGCGGGCCGGCACGGCTGCCGGCGGCTGGTGGTGAAGCGCGGCCAGACGTGGACGCTGACGGCGGCGGGGCAGGAACTGATCGGCCTGGTGACCTACCTGCCGGAATGAAAGAGGGCGTCCCGGTCCGGGACGCCCTGCGGCGACGGCGGTCTGCGCCGGCCTAGAACTTGTAGCCGACTCCGGCGACGAGGCGGAAGTCGTTCTCGTCGCGGCCGTCCGCGGGTTCGCTGCGGTACTGGTTGCTGGCCACCACGCGGAGGCTCATCCGCTTCGTGATGTCGGCCTCGATGCCCAGCTCGCCCGAGAGGAAGTAGTTCCCGAAGTCCTCGATCTGCGGAACGAACTCGAACGACTGCCAGAGGCGGGCACGGTCGTTGATCTTGAAGGTGAAGCGTTCGCCGAAACGGATGGTGGGATAATCGTCCTCGATCCCGCCGACCTTTTCCCAGACGTAACCGGGACCGGCCTCGGCGGAGAGGGTCGTGCGGTCGTTCTTGATGAGGTGGTAGCCGATACCGGGGCTGAGGGAAAAGCGGTAGTCAATGTCCGCGATGCCGTCGTAAAGGAAGTCGAGGCGGCCGTACGCGTACCAGCGGTCCGTCAGGGCGCGGTTGTACTGCGCGAAGGCGCGTAGGAACTCGTTGTTCACCTCGCTGTTGTCCTCGCCGTAGCCGCCGCTGAGGCCGGCGGTCAGCTTGTCGTTCTCCCAGTTGCGGAGCGTGTTCACATCGGCGGTGAAAAGAACCGTGTCGCTGTTGCCGGCCGTGACGGTGGCACCGGCGGCGGCGGTCGTCTCCCAGCGGCGCGGCGCGGCGGGGGCGTTGGTCTCCTGCGCGGCGAGCGGCAGGACGGCGGCGGCGGCCAGCACGGACGCCGCAAGGCTTTGATGATTCTTCATGCGGTTGCGGCCGGGAGGATCGTGAAACGCCCGCCAAAAGCAAGGCGCCCCGGGGAAGGACGGCGGTTCAACCAGTGAAACCTGGCTTGAACCGGCCGCTCCGTGTCCTGGCCGGCGGCCACCTGCTGAATCCGCCGGACTCCCAGGACCCCGGCTTCGGGCGCCCATGGCGGGCCATGACAAGCGGGGAGCGGGTTCCGGCAAGCGATGTTGAGCCGCGGCGGCGGCCCGGCCGCAGGTTGGCGTCCGATGTTTTCGGGCACGACCACGTTGTCGGAACCGCTGCCGGTCACGGACCGCGCGGCGGCGCCCGCCCGCGTGGCCTGCCAGCACTGCGGCACCCCGTGCCCGCCGCCCGCCCCGGAAGGCCCGGCCTTCTGCTGCGCCGGGTGCCGGATGGTCTTCGAACTGCTTCAGGACAACGGCCTGGGGCAGTTCTACGCGCTCCACCAGGCGCCGGGCCGGCGGGTGGAACGACATCCGGAGGCCGGGCGCTTTGACTACCTGGACGATCCCACGGTGCGCGACCGTCTCGTGGACTTCACGGACGGGCGGACGACGCGGGTCACCTTCCACCTGCCGGCGATCCATTGCGTGGCCTGCGTGTGGCTGCTGGAGAACCTGTTCCGGCTGCATCCCGGGATCGGCCGCACACGGGTGGACTTCACCCGGCGCGAGGCGGCCGTCGAGTTCGCGGACGACCGGCTGAAGCTCTCCGAGGTCGCGGCGTTGCTGGACTCGATCGGCTACCCGCCGGACCTGCGGCTGGCGCACCTGGACGGGCGCGGGCGGCGGCCGGTGCCGCGGCGGCTGTGGCTGCAGGTGGGCGTGGCGGGCTTCGTGTTCGGCAATACGATGCTCTTCAGCCTGCCGCAGTACTTCGGCCTCGACGCGCTGGATGGCCCGGCGTTCCGGCGGCTCTTCGGCGCGATGAGCCTGCTCCTGTCGCTGCCGGTGCTGCTCTACAGCGCGGGCGACTACTGGCGCAGCACCTGGCTGAGCTTCCGCCGTCGGCGCATGACGATGGACGTGCCCATCGCGCTCGGCATCGCCGCCATCTTCCTGCAGAGCACGTGGGAGGTGCTGTCCGGCACCGGGGAAGGCTACTTCGACACGCTGGCCGGGCTGCTGTTCTTCCTCCTGTGCGGCCGCGTGTTCCAGCAGCGCACCTATGACCGGCTGGCGTTTGACCGGGACTACCGTGACTTCTTCCCGCTGGCGGTGCAGCGCGTCGGGCCGGACGGCCGGGCGGAGCGGGTGGCCCTGGCGCAGCTCGGCGTGGGCGACCGGCTGCGCCTCCAGCATGGCGATCTCGTGCCGGCCGACGCGCGCCTGGAAACCGGCGAGGCGGTGATGGACTACAGCTTCGTCACCGGCGAGGCGGAGCCCGTGGTGCCGGCCTGCGGCGCCCGGCTGCACGCCGGCGGCCGGCAGCTGGGCGGGCTGGTGGAGGTCACCACGCTCAAACCCGTGTCCCAGGGCTACCTGACGTCGCTGTGGAACCAGGATGCCTTCCGCAAGCAGCGGGACGACACCTTCAACACGCTGACCAACCACTACAGCCGCCGTTTCACCTGGCTGGTGCTGGGCATCGCGCTGGCGGCGGGCGCCTTCTGGGCGACGTCCGGCCAGACGGGCCGCGCGCTCCACTCCTTCACCGGCGTGCTGATCGTGGCCTGCCCGTGCGCGCTGGCGCTGGCCGCGCCCTTCACGCTCGGCGCCGCGCAGCGCCTGCTGGCCCGCCGCGGCGTCTTCCTCCGCAACGGCGAGGTGGTCGAGTCCCTCGCCCGCGTGGATGCGGTGGTCTTCGACAAGACCGGCACCCTCACCGCGCCGCACACGGCCGAGGTGGTGTTCCACGGCGCGCCGTTGGACGGGGCGGAGCGGGCCGTCGTCGCCGCGGTGGCGGGCGCGTCGAGCCACCCGCTGGCGCGGGGCATCGCGGCCGACCTCGGGGAGAATCCCCCGGTGGCGGTGGACAACTTCGCCGAGCGGGCCGGCCGCGGGCTGGCGGCCACGGTCGGGTGCCGCCGGGTCGTCCTCGGCTCGGCGGCGTGGCTGCGGGAACACGGCTCCTCCGCCGGCGACGAGACCCGCGCGGGGGCGGCGGCCGGGCTGGTGCATCTGGCGCTGGACGGAACCTGGCGCGGGGCGTTTGCCGTGCGGGCCGGCCTGCGTCCGCGGACCGAGCGGCTGGTGGAGGAACTGCCGCCCGGCGTGACCGCCGACCTGCTCAGCGGCGACCAGCCGCGGGAGCGGGAGCGCTTCGCCGCGCTGTTCGGCCCGGCGGCCGACCTGCGCTTCGGCTGCAGCCCGCTGGAGAAGCTGGAACGCATCCGCGGGCTCCAGCAGGGCGGCCGCACCGTGATGATGGTGGGTGACGGCCTGAACGACGCCGGGGCGCTCCGGCAGGCGGACGTGGGCGTGGCCGTGGTCGAGGAGGTGGGCGCGTTCTCGCCCGCCAGCGACGTGATCCTCGACGCGCGGCAGGTGCCGCAGACGCCCGCCCTGCTGCGGTTCGCCCGGCAGGCGGCCGGCGTGGTGCGGGCGGGCTTCGTGGTCTCCGCGCTGTACAACGTGATCGGCCTCTCCTTTGCGGTGACCGGCCGGCTGTCCCCGGTGGTCTGCGCGATCCTGATGCCGGTGAGCTCGGTGACGGTGGTGGCCTTCGCCACCGGGCTGACCGGCTGGTTGGCACGGCGCTCGCCGCTGGCGCCGCTGCCGATGACAAACGCGGACCAGTCTCCGCCAACCGACGTGTCGCGGCCATGAGCGTCATCCTTATCCTGATCCCGTTGAGCCTGCTCGTCGCGGGCGGCTTCCTCGGGGCCTTCGTCTGGGCCGTCCGCCGGGGCCAGTTCGAGGACACCGGCACGCCGCCCCTGCGGATGCTGGCGGACGACGAGGGCACGCCGCGACCGACGCCGCCAACGACCCGTTCTTCCCGAAGCACGCATGAACATTGAAACGTTCCGCTACGACAACCGCATCGTCCGCGCCTTCGCGGTCGCGACGATCATCTGGGGCCTGGTCGGCTTCGTCGCCGGGCTGCTGGCCGCGGTGCAGCTCTTCTGGCCGGAGGCCAACCTGAACCTGGCCTACACGACCTTTGGCCGGCTGCGGCCGCTGCACACGAACGCCGTGATCTTCGCCTTCGTGGGCAACGGCATGTTCATGGGCATCTACTACTCGCTCCAGCGCCTCTGCAAGGCGCGCATGTGGAGCGACCGCCTCAGCTGGGTGAACTTCTGGGGCTGGAACGGCATCATCGTGGCCGCCGCCATCACGCTGCCGCTCGGGCTCACCACCTCGAAGGAGTACGCGGAGCTGGAATGGCCGATCGACATCGCCATCGCGGTGGTCTGGGTGGCCTTCTGCATCAACCTCTTCGGCACCATCCTCAAGCGGCGCGAGAAGCACCTCTACGTGGCGATCTGGTTCTACATCGCCACCGCCATCACCATCGCGGTGCTGCACATCGGCAACTCGCTCGCCGTGCCGGCGGGCTGGTTCAAGAGCTACTCGGTGTATGCCGGCGTGCAGGACGCGCTCATGCAGTGGTGGTACGGCCACAACGCCGTCGCTTTTTTCCTCACCACGCCCTACCTCGGCCTGATGTACTACTTCCTGCCGAAGGCGGCGAACCGGCCCATCTTCAGCTACCGGTTGTCCATCATCCATTTCTGGGCGCTCATCTTCCTCTACATCTGGGCCGGTCCGCACCACCTGCTCTACACCGCGCTGCCGGACTGGGCGCAGTCCCTCGGCATGGTGTTCAGCGTGATGCTGGTGGCCCCCTCGTGGGGCGGCATGATCAACGGCCTGCTCACGCTCCGCGGCGCCTGGGACAAGGTGCGCCAGGAGCCGATGCTCAAGTTCATGGTGGTGGCCCTCACGGCCTACGGCATGGCCACCCTCGAGGGCCCCCTGCTCTCCATCAAGGCGGTCAACTCACTCTCGCACTACACGGACTGGACCATCGCCCACGTCCATACCGGCGCGCTCGGCTGGAACGGCTTCTTCACCTTCTCGATGCTCTATTGGCTCTTCCCGCGCCTCTACAACACGAGGCTGTACTCGGTGAAGCTGGCCAACTGGCATTTCTGGCTCGGGCTGCTGGGCATCATGTTCTACGCCATCCCGATGTACTGGGCCGGAGTGACCCAGGGGCTGATGTGGAAGGAGTTCACGCCGGAGGGCTTCCTGCGCTACCCGAACTTCCTCGAGACCGTCCTGCAGCTCATCCCCATGTACCGGCTGCGCGCGGTGGGCGGCACCCTCTACATCATCGGCTCCGCCATCGGCGCCTACAACCTCTACAAGACGGCAAAGTCCGGGAAGTTCGTCCCCGAGGTCGAGGTGCAGGCCCCGGCCCCCGTGAGGGGGGCCGCTTCGCCCTCGAAGCGCGGCCATCGCTGGCTCGAGTCCAAGCCCGTCCTGTTCTCCCTCTTCACCGCTGTGGCCATCCTCGTCGGCGGACTGGTCGAGGTCATCCCGATGTACCTCATCCGGTCGAACGTCCCGACCATCGCCTCGGTGAAGCCCTACACGGCGCTCGAGGTGCTCGGGCGCGACATCTACATCCGCGAGGGCTGCGTGGGCTGCCACTCGCAGATGATCCGCCCCTTCCGCTCCGAGACGGAGCGCTACGGCGACTACTCGAAGTCCGGTGAGTTCATCTTCGACCATCCCTTCCTCTGGGGCTCGAAGCGCACCGGGCCGGACCTGCACCGCATCGGCGGCAAGTATCCCGACGCGTGGCACTTCAACCACATGGAGAACCCGCGCTCGACGTCGCCCGGCTCCATCATGCCCCCCTATCCGTGGCTGCTCGACCGGAAGCTGGACACCAACTCGCTGCCCGCCCGCCTCAAGGCACTGCGGCGGGTCGGCGTGCCCTATCCCGCCGGTTTCGAGCACGGTCCCGCCCAGGCGGAGCTGGCCGCGCAGGCCGCACGCGTCCTCGCGAACCTCGCGCAGGGTTCCATCAGCAACCATCCGCCCGACACCGAGATCCTCGCGTTGATCGCCTACATGCAGCGGCTCGGCACCGACGCGAAGACCCCCGGCACGGCCTCCCCGGCCGTGGCCGGCCTCCAACCCTGAACCCGCCCCGACATGATCAAGGACGTCCTGCGCGACATTGGCGGCATCGGCCTCTACGGCGCGGTGTCCGTCTGCCTGTTCTTCCTCGTCTTCACGGCGGCGGTGGTCCGCACGCTCGCCATGCGCCGCCAGGCGGCGGACGAGGCTGGCCGCCTGCCGCTGGCGGACGAAACTTCCCTGCCCGAGGAGACCTCCCATGAATGACCCCAAGGAACCCCTGCTGCTCGACCACGAGTACGACGGCATCCAGGAGCTGGACAACAACCTGCCCCGCTGGTGGGTGTGGCTCTTCTACCTGACCATCGCCTTCTCGGCCGGCTACCTTCTCTACTACCATGTCTTCCGCATGGGCGACCTCCAGGTCGCGGCGTTCCAGAAGGAGTTTGAGCAGGGCGAGGCGCTCAAGCAGTCCTTCCAGGCCAAGTTCGAGGCGCAGGTCGAGGCGCTCGTGCCGCTCGGAGACCCGGAGTCGCTCAGCCGCGGCCGCCTGAGCTTCATCACCTACTGCGCGCCGTGCCACCGCGAGGATGGCGGGGGCCTCGTCGGACCCAACCTGACGGACGACTACTGGAGCCACGGCAGCAACTACGTGGACACCGTGAAAATCCTCCTGAACGGCGTGCCCGACAAAGGCATGCTGGCATGGCGTGGCGTGCTCCAGCCCGCCGAGATCACCGCCGTGGCCAGCCACATCTACACCCTCCGCGGCTCCAACCCGCCGAACCCGAAGCCTCGCGAGGACCAGGCGCCGGCTGCCGGTCCGAATGAATTCGAGTGAGTTTGCGTGAGTCAGGATGCGCCATGAAGCCAGCCGCCGAAAATGATCCCCCGCCGGCGCCCGCCTTTCACGAGGCGGCGCGCGAGGTGAACTGGGAGGATTTCCGCGAGCACCTGGCCACGGCGGACAAGGAGGGGAACCGGAAATGGATCTACGCCCACCGCCCCGCGGGCCGCTGGTACCGCTGGCGCACGTGGATGTCGTGGGTGCTGATCGGGATCATGTTCGCCGGCCCGTTCATCCGGATCGGCGGCAACCCGCTGCTCATGTTCAACATCGTGGAGCGGCGCTTCTCCATCCTCGGGCAGCTGTTCTGGCCGGAGGACACGATCATCTTCGCGGTGGCCATGCTGATCTTCTTCGCCGGCATCATGGTCTTCACCACCGCCTTCGGCCGGCTCTGGTGCGGGTGGACCTGTCCGCAGACCGTCATGATGGAAATGGTCTTCCGGAAGCTGGAGTACCTCATCGAGGGGGACGCGCCGGCGCAGAAGTCCCGCGACGCGGGGCCGTGGAACTGGGACCGGATCTGGCGCAAGACGGTCAAGCACGGGGTTTTCCTCGGCCTCTCCTTCGTCATCGGCAACACGCTGCTCGCCTACATCGTCGGCAGCGACCGGCTCCTCGAGATCATCACCGACCCGCCGCGGGAGCACCTTGTGGGGCTGGCCTTCATGGCGCTCTTCACGATGCTGTTCTACGGCATCTTCGTGCGGTTCCGCGAGCAGGCGTGCACCTTCATCTGCCCCTACGGCCGCTTCCAGTCGGCGCTGCTGGACGAGAACAGCCTGATCGTGGCCTACGACCACAAGCGCGGCGAGCAGCGCGCGCCGTGGAAGCGCGAGCAGCCGCTGGCGGAACGGAAGGCCGCGGGCCACGGCGACTGCGTGGGGTGCCGGCGCTGCGTCGTGGTCTGCCCCACGGGCATCGACATCCGCGACGGCCTCCAGATGGAGTGCGTGAACTGCACCGCCTGCATGGACGCCTGCGACACGGTGATGGACAAGGTGGGCCGCCCGCGCGGGCTGATCCGCTACGCCTCGCTCAACGGCATCGAGCACGGGCAACCGCAGCGCTTCACCGCGCGCATGAAGCTCTACGCCGCCGTCCTGGCCGCGCTGATCGGGCTGTTCCTCATCCTCGTCTTCACGCGCTCCGACGTGGAGACGATCTTCCTCCGCGCGCGCGGCGCCCTCTTCCAGCAGACCCCCGAGGGCCGCATCAGCAACCTCTATACGGTCAAGGTCGTGAACAAGACCATGCGCGACCTGCCGATCCGGTTCCAGGTGGAGAACCTCCCCGCCCGCGTGGCCGTGATGGGCGCGACCAACTTCACCGTGGCTGGAGGCAAACTGGCCGAAACCTCGGTGCTCGTGGAACTCGCGCCCGACCAGCTCGCCGGCACAACCACGCCGCTGAAGGTCGGCGTCTATTCCGGGGACCGCCGCATCGAGACCGTGAAGACCGCCTTTGTCGGTCCCCGCCGCTGAAGCCATGAACTCGCCCACCGCTCCCGCCACCACGCCTTCCTGGAACCCCTGGCCGTGGGCCATCACCGGCTTCCTCGGTTTCTTTGTCCTGCTGGTGGTCGGCTTCGGCATCTTCGCCGCCCGGCTCCGCTTCGACCTCGTACGGCCGGATTACTACGAGGCCGAGCTCCAGCACGATGCGCGCCACGCCGGCCACGGCCGCGCGATGGCGCTCGCCACCGCCCCGATCGTGGCGCTCGATGACGCCGGTCGGCTGAGCCTCCAGTTGCCCCCCGCCCACGCCGGTACCCTTTCCGCCGCCACCCTCCGACTCTACCGACCCGCCGATGCCCGCCTCGACCATGAACTCGCCCTCCATCCCGACCCAACCGGCCGCCAGCGGCTCGACGCCACCCTGGCCCCCGGCCTCTGGCGCGCCCGCCTCGCGTGGACCCATGCCGGCGCAGACTACCTCCACGAGGAAGTGCTCGTCGTGCCGGGAGTGCCGGTGCCGGCACGCTGACGCGCCGGGCCACCGCTGAACCCGCCATGCTCTGGACGGCCCTCCTCCTCGGCCTCGCTGGCAGCGTGCACTGCGCGGGCATGTGCGGGCCGCTGGCGCTCGCCCTGCCGGCGGGCGGGGGCGGGCGGGCGCGGTTCGTGGCGGGCCGGCTGGCCTACAACGGGGGACGCCTGGTCACCTACGGCGCGCTCGGGGGGGCGCTGGGGCTGGCGGGAGGTTCGCTGGCGCTGGCCGGGGTGCAGCGCGGCGTGTCCGTCGCCGCGGGCCTTCTGTTGATCGCGGGCGTCTGGCTGCTGCCGCGCGCCGGCGGGGCGGCGGTGCCGGCGTTGCGTGTGGTGGGCTGGCTCAAGCGATCGCTGGCCGGCCTGCTGCGGCGGCCCGGCCTGCCCTCGCTCGGCCTCCTTGGCCTGCTGAACGGCCTGCTGCCCTGCGGTCTCGTCTACGCGGCGGGCGCGGCCTCCCTCGCGGCCGGAGGCGCCGGTGCGGGCGCGCTCTACATGGTGGTCTTCGGCCTCGGCACGGTGCCCATGATGCTGGCGCTGGGCCTCGGCGGACGGGCCATTCCCGTGGCGTGGCGCCTGCGCCTGACGGCGGCCGTGCCGGCCGTGGTGGGCGTCGTGGGAGGACTGCTGGTGCTCCGGGGCCTCGCTCTCGGGATCCCCTGGCTCAGCCCGGCCGCGTCGGGCGCCTGCCCGCACTGCCTGCCCTGACCGCACCCCCGATGCAGCACTCACCTGAACTGCGACCCCGGCAGGCGGCGGCGGTAGTCGGTGGGCGACTGGCCGACGAGGCGGCGGAAGATACGGTTGAAGTGAGTGAGCGACTGGAAGCCGACCTCGTAGGCCACCTCGCTGACGCGGGCGTTGGGATTCAGCAGCAGGTTCTTCGCCCTCTCGACGCGGACGCGCGACACGTACTCGGTGAAGTTCAGGCCGGTGGCCTTCTTGAAGAGCTTGCAGAAATAGAAGGAACTCGTGTTCACCGCACGGGCGACCTCGCCGAGCGACAGGGGATCAGCCTGATGCTCCGCAATGTACCGCTTGGCGCGGACCACGGCCGCCGGCTCGGCGTTGCGCTCCTGCACGAGCACCTGGTTGCCGACGATGGCGATGTGCTGGGCGAAGATGGAGAGGAGCCGGACCATGGCCTCGTACTGTTCGCGGCTGACCACGCGGCTGTGGAACCAGGCCTCCTCCACCTGTCGCAAGTCCGTCTTCAGCCCCCAATCCAGCAGCTGCCGGGCCGTCTGGTCGAAGTCGGCCCGCTCCGGCCGCCGCTCCACGAAGACCTGCCCGGTCTGGAGGAAACCGACCAGCTCCTGTCCGAAACGCAGCGGCACGACGGTGTCGCTCAGGCCGGCGAAGCAGGTGACGGTGCACGGTCCGGCACCGGGGTTTTCAGCCACCTTTTCCTGCACTTCCAGGCAGGCGGCGCAGGTCCGGCTGGTCTTCGCCATCAGCGCGCAGAAGGGATTCTCTTGGCGGCTGCCCTGATGGACAGGCTGCCACGCCTCCACCGGTCGCAGCGCCAGCGGCAGGCCGGTGGCCTCGGCAAAGGCACGCTGGTAGTCCGCAAAGATGCGGGACTTGGAGAGACGTTCGATCAGCCGGTCTTGGTCGGTGGCTTCCATGTCGCGACGGCGTGCCGGAGTGTGGGGCAACCCCGGCCCGAGCGCGAATTTTTCCCCGGCCGCAACACCGCCGCCCTCGGAGCATGACGCCATGAACGCCCCCGCCCGGTCGTCGCCCAAGGAACATGATGTCCGCTGCGGCGACCCTCCGCCCTTCCGGCCCGCGCATATCCTCGTTCCGGTGGATTTTTCCGCCGCCTCCCGCCGCGCAGTGTGCCGCGCCCGGGCGCTGGCCGAGAGCTTCGGCGCGCGGCTCATCCTCGTGCACGTTGTCGAGCCCAGCCCCGCCTTGTCCCCGCTGGACTACGTTCCCGTCGGCGAACCCCATCCGGACGACGACCGCCTGACCGCGGCGCGCGCCGCGCTGGCCGCCACGGCGGCGGAACTGGCGCCGCCCGTGCCCACCGAGCAGATCGTGCGCTTTGGCCGCGCCTGGCGCGAGATCGTGGACCAAGCCCTTCGCCGCCACGCAGACCTCCTGCTTGTGCCCAACCACGGCGACCATCGCCGTGGCCCCGCCTACCTGGGCAGCGTGGCCGAGAAGATCGTTCGCCACGCGCCCTGCCCGGTGCTGGTGCTGCGGGATGGAGGCTAGCCGGCCCGCGCCCAACGCCGCCCGTCGGTCCCAACCCCAGCTTGGAAGCGGCGTATTCACCCCGGCCAGCCGGGTGACGCGGCCCTGATTCCTCCCGCAGAAACCGGCACCCCGGGCCTCCTTCGGCTGAACCCTCGCCCTGCCCCGGTCAAAACATGCGGTCGAGATCGCTCCTTCGGCGGGCCGGCCGCCAGCAGGTCTCGCCTGACCGCGGCCGGCGCAGCCGGAGCAGATCCTTGCCCAGGGCGCGCAGCAGCACGCCCAGCGGCGTCACCACCGTCCCAAACAGCAGCGCCAGCAGCACGCGGCCCACCACCTGCCCCAGCGCGAAGCCCAGACGCATGCCCGCCCGGTAAACCGGCCGCACCGCCCGCGGTGCCAGGCACGCCGCGGCCGCCAGCACCGCCGGCCCGGAGAGGAGCAGCAACACGACCGGCCAGCGCAGCACCCCGCGCCACGCCAGCAACGCGAGCAGCAGCGCCAGCGCCCCGGCCAGCGAAAGGCCGAACGTCCGCCATTCGCGCGGGTCTTCCTTGAGCCGGAGCTTCATGCGGTTCAGTCGGGGCCGGGCGCGACTGGCCGCGCGACCTCCCGCCGCGGCTGGC
Organism: Limisphaerales bacterium; assembly: GCA_046155815.1. Lineage (GTDB taxonomy): Bacteria > Verrucomicrobiota > Verrucomicrobiia > Limisphaerales > CAIMTB01 > JBJXFY01. Next base: position 16,747 of record JBJXFY010000115.1, read on the forward strand.
GGGTTCGGTCGAGCAGAAAATGTCCGACCGCGAGGTGGTCCATCTCCGTGTTCATGAAGCAGCGCCAGGCGTCGTCCGGCGTGCAGACGACCGGCTCGCCGCGGACGTTGAACGACGTGTTCACCAGCACCGGGCAGCCGGTGAGTTCCGAGAAACGCGTGAGCAGCCGGTGAAACTGGGGATGATCCTCCGCCGTCACGGTCTGGATGCGGGCGGAATAGTCCAGATGGGTCACCGCCGGCAGTTTCGAGCGGATTTCCTTCACCCGGTCCAATCCCTGCGCGGTCGCCGCCGGAGCCAGCCGCAGGTGAGTGGCGACCGGCGCGACGAGCAGCATGTAGGGCGAATCACAGTCCAGCTCGAAGCACTCGCTCACCCGTTCGCGGAGGACGGCGGGCGCAAAGGGCCGGAAGGACTCGCGGAACTTCACCTTCAGGTTCATCATGCCCTGCATCGCCGGGGAGCGCGGATCGCCGAGGATGGATCGGGCGCCCAGTGCCCGCGGGCCGAATTCCATCCGCCCCTGCACCCAGCCCACGACCTTGCCGTCCGCCAGCAGCGCCGCGACGCGGTTCACCAGCACGTCGTCATCCGGAAGGCGTTCGTACACCGCCTCTTCACGGTCCAGCACCGCCTGGACCTCCGCGTCGGAGACTGCCGGCCCGAGCAGCGCGCCGTGCATCGCGTCGCGGCGGCCGTCGGCGTGGCGCGGCAGGTCGCGGTGCCACGCGGCGAGGGCGGCCCCGAGCGCGCCGCCGGCATCCCCGGCGGCGGGCTGGATCCACAGCCGCCGGAAGCCGGCCTCACGGAGCAGGCGGCCGTTGGCCACGCAGTTCAGCGCGACGCCGCCGGCGAGGCAGAGGTTCTCCAAGCCGGTGAGCTCGCGGGCGTGGCGCGCGAGGCCGAGCATCATCTCCTCGGCCACGGCCTGGATGGAGCATGCCACGTCGCAGTGCCGCGGGGTGATCGGTTCTTCGGGCCGGCGCGGTGGGCCGCCGAAGACGTCGTGGAAGCGCCCGTTGGTCATGCGCGCGCCGGCGAGGAAGTCAAAGAACTCCAGGTTGAGCCAGAACGAGCCGTCGTCGCGCAGTTCGAGCAGGTGGTCGCGGATGGCCGGCACGAAGCGCGGCTCGCCGAACGGCGCGAGGCCCATGAGCTTGTACTCGCCCGAATTCACCCGAAACCCGCAGTACGCCGTGAAGGCCGAGTACAGCAGCCCGAGCGAATGCGGGAAGTGCAGCTCCTTCAGCAGCTCGAATTCATTGCCTCGTCCGCGGCCGATCGTCGTCGTCGCGTACTCGCCCACGCCGTCCACGGTGAGGATGGCGGCCGAGGCGAAGGGCGAGGGCAGGAAGGCGCTGGCCGCGTGGGCCTCGTGGTGCTGGGTGAAGAGCAGGCGGCAGTCCCGCCGCAGGCCGGGCAGCTCCTCGCGCAGGGTGGCGCGGAGGTTGAGCTTGCCGCCGAGCCAGGCGGGCAGCGCGCGGACGAAGCCGCCGAACCCGCGCGGCGCGATGGCGAGCGCGGTCTCCAGCAGCCGCGAGAATTTCAGGATCGGCTTGTCATAGAAGACGACGGCGTCGAGGTCTCCTTCGCCGATCCCGGCCTCGCGGAGGCAGTACGCGGCAGCCTGCGCGGGGAAGGATTCGTCGTTCTTGCGCCGGGTGAAGCGCTCCTCCTGCGCGGCGGCCACGATCACGCCGTCGCGCAGCAGGGCGGCGGCGGAGTCATGGTAGAAGGCCGAGAGGCCGAGGAGGTGGCGCATCGGCCCGGCCTACATGAAGGGGTACATGAACGGCGCGAGCGCGGAGCTCTTGCTAAAGAGGATCAGCGCCGCGAGCAGCAGCAGGGCGACGATGAGCGGCACGAGCCACCACTTCTTTTCCTCGCGGAGGAAAAGCACGAACTCGCGGAGCAGCTGCCACATGGTTGGGATGGTCTATCACCTGCACCGCGCGCCGGCAAACCGGGAGGGGAGAAGCAGCGAAGGACCTGCCGGGGCACCCGGAACGCCGCGGCGATGCCGGTGCAGGAGAGGCGCCTCGTCCGGGCAGCGTCCTCGCCCCCTCGCGTCTTCGCTGTTTTTTTCCCGACGGCTGCGCCACGCTCGCGAATGCGCCTCGTGCAGCTGGACTGGCTGGTGATCGGCGGCTTCTTCGCCATCTACCTCGTGATCGGCCTCTTCGTGGCCCGCTCGGCGGGGAAAAGCTTCCGCAGCTACTTCCTCGGTGACCAGCGGATGCCCTGGTGGCTGCTCGGCTTCTCGATGGTGGCCACGACCTTTGCCACGGACACGCCGAACCTCGTCACCAACATCGTCCGCACCGAGGGCGTGCTGGGCAACTGGGCGTGGTGGGCCTTCCTGCCGTCGGGGATGATCACGGTGATGTTCTTCGCGCGGCTGTGGCGGCGCTCGGGGGTGCTGACGGACATCGAGTTCAACGAGCTCCGCTATTCCGGGAAGGAGGCCGCGGTGCTGCGGGCCTTCCGCGCCGTGTACCTCGGCGTGTTCTTCAACACGATCATCATGGCCAACGTCACGCTCGCCGCGATCAAGATCGGCGCGATCATGTTCGGCCTGTCGCCGCTGCAGAGCATCCTCATCGCCGCCCTGATCACCGTCGCCTACAGCAGCGCGGGCGGGCTGACCGGCGTGCTGCTGACGGACCTGATCCAGTTCCTCGTCGCGATGGCCGGGGCGGTGGCCGCGGCGCTGTTCCTCGTGAACCTGCCCGAGGTCGGCGGGTGGTCGAACCTGATCGCCCGGCCCGAGGTGGCGAAGCTGCTGCCCGTGTTCCCCGTGCCCGGCGAGACGCCCTGGGAGCTGGCGCTCACGGCCTTCCTCATCCCGCTCGCGGTGCAGTGGTGGGCCTCCTACTACCCCAGCGCGGAGCCGGGCGGCGGAGGCTACGTGGTGCAGCGCGTGCTGGCGGCGAAGAACGAACGCCACGCCGCCGGCGCCGCGCTGCTCTTCAACCTGATGCACTACGCGATCCGCCCCTGGCCGTGGATCGTGGTCGCCCTCGCGTCGGTGGCGGTGTTTCCCACGCTGGACTCGATCCGGACGCAGTTCCCCAACGTAAACCCCGCGATCATCGGGCACGACCTCGCGTATCCGGCGATGCTCACGTTCCTGCCGAGCGGCCTGATGGGGCTGGTCGTGGCGTCCCTGATCGCGGCCTACATGTCCACGATGTCCACCCAGCTCAACTGGGGTTCGTCCATCATCGTGAACGACCTCTACCACCGCTTCATGAAGCGGGACGCGACCGAACGCGATCTCGTGCGCGTGGGCCGCTGGACGACGCTCGCCGCGATGGTGCTGGCCTGCGTGGTGGCGCTCACGCTCGAGAGCGCGCTGCAAGCCTTCCAACTGCTGCTGCAAATCGGCGCCGGCACCGGGCTCATTTACATCCTGCGCTGGTACTGGTGGCGCATCAACGCCACCGCGGAGATCGTGGCGATGGTCGCGTCATTCCTGGTCGCGGTGGGGTTCCATTTCGCCGGCGGCTTCGGGTTGAAGCCGGCGGTGCAGATGCTGATCGGCGTGGGCCTCACAACGGCGGCCTGGTTCATCACCGCGCTGGTCACGAAGCCCACCGGCGAGGCGAAGCTGCGCGAGTTCTACCGCCGCCTCCAGCCGGGCGGGCCGGGCTGGCGCGCGGTGGTCGCGCGTGCCCGCGCCGAGGGCGTGACGCTCGACGACGGCGCACGCCGGGACGACTTCACGGTGGCGCTGGGTGGCGTGTTTGCCGGCCTGGCGGGCGTGTACGGCGTGCTCTTCGGCCTGGGCGCGGCGTTGTATGGGCACGCCGGGACGGCCGCCGCCTGGTTCGCATTGGCGGCCGTGGGCTGGACGGCAGTGGCGGTGCTGTGGCGGCGGCTGCGGTTCCAGTAACGGCTGGCGGCCCGGCCGCCTGTGGCCCGGTCGGCGCGGCGCAAGGAAGCGGAGTTCCTCCGCGACCTGCGCCGTGTCGTCGAGCGTCCGCATGGTTTCCATTTCCTTTCTGCCCGCCTCAGAAGCGCACTTCCGAAAGGCGCTGCCGGGAATCGGTCCAACGCCCTGGAAGGCGGCGCGGACCGCGGGCCGGGCCCCCATGTCGCCGCCACGTCAGCCCCGGCTGCTGACGTGGGGGTAGGAGAGGATTTTCCGGTCGGTCGTGATGATTGTCATCCGCGCCAGCCGCGCCGTGGCGATCAGGAGGCGGTCGGCGGGATCGCCATGCACCGGGCCGGGCAGGCTCCAGGCCTCGGCCATGATGTCGGCGGTGAGGGATAGGACGTCCTAGCCGTTCAGATCTAGGATCTCGTTCCACCACCGCTTCCAGTGGGTGCGCAGCTTGACCCGACCGCGTTCCTGCGCGCAGGGCAGCTCGGCGACGGAGAGAGCGGAGACAAAGATTTCCTCCTGTGGATCACGGATGGCCTCAACGGCCGCCGGCGAAAGGTCGCCCGTGTTCTCGCCAAAGAACACCAGGGCGCAGGTGTCGAGCAGCAGGGCCATGCTACTTCAGCATCTCCCACTCGCTTTCGGGGATGAACGGCTCCGTCAGGTCGCTCAGAATCTGCACCGTGCCCTTCATGGATCCGAGCCGGCTGCGGTTAATCTTCTTGGGCTTGGCCTCGACGGCGGCCAGCCGGGCCACCGGCTTGTTCCGGCGGCAGACGACGACCTCATTCCCGTGCTCGGCGATGGCGATCAGTTCGGCCAGCCGGTCCTTGAACTCGGCCACGTTCACATGCACGGCGTCCA
>JBJXFY010000118.1:0-7049 GCA_046155815.1 Limisphaerales bacterium
CCGCACGCGCCGCGCACCGCGGAGATCCCCTTCGTGGTCGCGCGCATCGTGCTCCAGGACTTCACCGGCGTGCCGCTGCTCGTGGACCTCGCCGCCATGCGCAGCGCCGTGGCCAGGCTTGGCGGAAATCCCCGGCTCATCGAGCCGCTCGTGCCCGTGGACCTCGTGGTGGACCACTCGGTGCAGGTGGACTTCGCCGGCAGCGCCGACGCGCTGGGGCGCAACCTCGACCTCGAGTTCCGGCGCAACCGCGAGCGCTACCAGTTCCTCAAGTGGGGCATGCAGGCCTTCGACACCTTCAAGGTCGTCCCGCCCGGCATCGGCATCGTCCACCAGGTGAACCTCGAGTACCTCGCCAAGGGCGCGCTGAGCTCGGGCGCCGTGCATTATCCGGACACCCTGGTGGGCACGGACTCGCACACCACCATGATCAATGGCTTGGGCGTCGTGGGCTGGGGCGTGGGCGGCATCGAGGCCGAGGCCGGCATGCTCGGCCAGCCGGTCTACTTCCTCACGCCGGACGTGGTGGGCGTGCACCTCACCGGCGCGCTGCGCGAGGGCGTCACCGCCACGGACCTCGCCCTGACGGTCACCCAGTTGCTCCGGAAAACGAAGGTCGTCGGCAAGTTTGTCGAGTTTTTCGGCCCCGGCGCGAAGGCCCTGCCCGTGGTGGACCGCGCCACCATCGCCAACATGGCCCCCGAGTACGGCGCCACGATGGGCTTCTTCCCGATTGACGAGGAGTGCGTGAATTACCTCCGCGCCACGGGCCGCAGCGAGGAGCTTTGCCGCACCTACGAGAGTTACTACCGCGCCCAGGGCCTGTGGGGCATCCCGCAGAAGGGCGACATCGAGTACTCGGAGGTCATCGAGCTCGACCTCGCCTCGGTGGTGCCGAGCGTGGCCGGCCCGAAGCGACCGCAGGACCGCATCGAGCTGCCGGGGCTCAAGGGTGAGTTTATCGCCGCCTTTTCCCGGCCCGTCACGGAGAACGGCTTCGGCAAGCCGGCCGCCGACTTCAATCGGAAATCGGAAGTCGCCAATCCAAAGTCCGTGCTCGGCCACGGCTCCGTGCTCATCGCCGCGATCACGAGCTGCACCAACACCAGCAACCCTTCGGTCATGCTCGCCGCCGGGCTGCTCGCGAAGAAGGCCGTGGAAAGGGGCCTGGCCGTGAACCCGGCCGTGAAAAGCTCCCTCGCGCCCGGCAGCCGTGTCGTCACCGACTATCTCCAGAAGACCGGCCTGCAGCGCTACCTCGACGCGCTCGGCTTCCAGACGGTGGGCTACGGTTGCACCACCTGCATCGGCAACTCCGGCCCGCTTGCCGCGCCCATCGAGGAGGCCGTGGTGAAGCACGACCTCGTCGCTGCCAGCGTCCTCTCCGGCAACCGCAACTTCGAGGCCCGCGTCCACCAGAACATCAAGGCCAACTTCCTCATGTCCCCGCCGCTGGTCGTGGCCTTCGCCCTCGCCGGCCGCGTGGACCTCGACCTGACCACCGAGCCGCTCGGCACGGGCAAGGACGGCGCGCCCGTCTTCCTCCGGGACCTCTGGCCCACGCTGGCCGAGGTGCGCGACGCCATGCAGAGCGCCCTCCGGCCCGAGGTCTTCCGCCGCCTCTACAGTGACTTCGCCGCACAGAACCCGAAGTGGAACGAAATCCCCTCCAGCACGGGCGAGGTCTATGAGTGGGACCGCGCCTCGACCTACATCCAGGAGCCGCCCTTCTTCACCGATTTCCCGCTCACGCCCGGCGGCATCCGGCCCATCACCGGCGCGCGCGCCCTCGGCCTCTTCGGCGACTCGGTGACCACGGATCACATCTCGCCCGCCGGCGCGATCAAGCAGACCTCGCCCGCCGGCCGCTACCTGCTCGAGCACGGCGTCACCTTCGAGGACTTCAACAGCTACGGCAGCCGCCGCGGCAACGACCGCGTGATGACCCGCGGCACCTTTGCCAACGTCCGCATCAAGAACCTGATGCTCGGCGGCGAGGAGGGCGGCAACACGCTGTATTTCGGAGCGCCGGCCTCCGGCCCGGCAGGCGGCGAGAAGCTGAGCATCTACGACGCCGCGATGAAATACATCGCCGCCGGCACGCCGCTCATCGTGATCGCCGGCCAGGAATACGGCACCGGCTCCAGCCGTGACTGGGCCGCGAAGGGCACGACCCTGCTCGGCGTTAAGGTCGTGGTGGCCCAGAGCTTCGAGCGCATCCACCGCAGCAACCTCGTCGGCATGGGCGTGCTGCCCCTGCAGTTCGAGGAAGGCGCCACCGCGCAGACCCTCAAGCTCGACGGCACGGAGACTTACGACGTGATCGGCCTCGGCGCGGACCTCAGGCCGCAGCAGGATCTCACGCTGAAGATCACCCGCAAAGAGGGCCGCGTGGAGAACGTGAGCGTCCGCTGCCGCATTGATACGCCCATCGAGATCGAGTACTACCAGCACGGAGGCATCCTGCCCTACGTGCTGAGGCTGTTGATCGCGAAGGCGTGATCCGCGGAGCGCCTTTGCTCCCCCCGCACCTCACCCCTTCGGCTTGAACAGCGCGGCGTCGAGGATGGACCAGATGTGGATGACCCAGCCGAAGAGCACGACCCACAGCACGGCCGCCAGCACGAACATGATCACGGCCATCAGCAGCCGGCCCTGGATGAGCTGGCCGAGGCCGGGGATGAAGAAGCTGCACAGCGCCGCGATGACGTTGCCCGTGGATCCTTGGCCGGCCATGTGGGAGGGGGAGGGGGTTGGGGACGTGCTTCAGCCGCCGATCTGCGCGCGGTAGGCGGCGGGCGTAAGCAGGGCCTCGAGCTCCGCGCGGTTTGCGGGCTTGAGCTTGAAGAACCAACCGGCCCCGAACGGGTCGCTGTTCACCAGCGCCGGGTTGGCGGCCAGCTCCGCGTTGGTGGCAACCACCTCGCCGCCGATGGGCGCGTAGATGTCGCTGGCGGTCTTGACGGATTCGACCACGGCGGCGGCCTCGCCGGCTTTCACCACGCGGCCTGCGGCCGGCACCTCGGCGAAGACGATGTCCGTCAGCTCGTGCTGGGCGTGGTCCGTGATGCCGATGACGGCCACGTCGCCCTCGAGGCGGACCCACTCGTGGGACTTGGCGTAGCGGAGGTTGTCGGGAACCTGCGTGCTCATGCGCGGTGGATTATCCGGGGGGCGGGGAAAGGTCCAAGCTCCAAGTTTCAAAGGCTTGTCGCCGGCATCCGGCCGGATCCGACCTCAGCGGGGCGCCGCCGCCGCGGGCGGCCGTGCCGGCCAGCCGCCCGCGGCCCGCTCACGCCCCGGCGCGTTTGTAGAAGGGCTTCTTCACCACCTCCGCCGGCCAGCGGCGTCCGCGAATCTCGATCTCGAGCGCCGTGCCCGGCTCCGCGTGCGCGGGCGGCACGTAGCCGAGGCCGATGCCGATCCCGAGCGTCGGGCTCTGCGTGCCGCTGACGACCTGGCCGACGGCCTGCCCGCCGGCGAGGATCGGGTAGCCGGGCCGGGGCGGGGCGCCCTTGTCGCGCATCTTGAAGGCGACGCAGCGCTTCGTGACGCCCTCGGCCTTCTGCTTCGCCAGCACGTCCCGGCCGCAGAAATCGCCCTTGTCCAGGGCCACGAACCAGCCGAGGCCGGCCTCCATCGGCGTGGTCTGTTCGTCGAGCTCGTGGCCGTAAAGGGGGAAGCACGCCTCGGTGCGCAGCGTGTCACGTGCGCCGAGGCCGCACGGCTGGGCGCAGGCGCCGTGGCCCGCGGCGAGCACGGCCTCCCACACCTGCTCGATCACCGCGGCCGGGGCGATGACCTCGAAGCCGTCCTCCCCCGTGTATCCCGTGCGCCCGAGCCAGACGCGCTGGCCGGCGAAGGTCCACGCGCCGATCTGGTTTTTCTTCAACTGCGTCGCGGTCACCGCCGTGACGCCGGCGTGCGACGGGCCGGGAAACACCTGCTCGATGAACTCCGCCACCCGCGGCCCCTGCACGGCGACCGCACCGAAGTCATCCGAGACGTTGCGCAGCGCGAAAGGGGCGCCGCCCGGCGCCGTTTCCTGCTGGCGGCGTTGCAGCCAGGCCTCGTCGTGCGTGATGCGGCTGGCGTTGATGATGAGCAGGTACTCCTCGGGCGCGAGGCGGTAGCAGTAGAGGTCGTCCACGACGCCGCCGGAAGGCAGGCCCATGAGCGTGTACTGGCCGAGGCCGACGGGGAGCTTCCGGACGTCGTTGGTGAGGGTGGCGTTGAGGAAGGCCTCCGCGCCGGCGCCGCTCACGAGCACTTCGCCCATGTGGCAGATGTCGAACACGCCGGCGGCGCGGCGGACGCAGAGGTGTTCGTCGAGGATGCTCGAGTACTGGACGGGCATCTCCCAGCCGCCGAACTCGACGAGGCGGGCGTGGCGGCGGCGGTGGGCTTCGTAAAGGGGCGTGCGGAGCAGCGACATGACGGCGCTTGTGTGCGGGAGGTTGGGCGGGAGTTCAAGCGGCGGCCTTCAATCGTGCTCGTGCTCGTCCTCATCCTCGCGCCCGGGGCCAATGGGACGAAGGCACCACCCTGCTACAGTTCCATCGTCCGGAGCCGCCTCAGTCCGGCACGCAGCGGACCCCAGCCCAGCCCGAACGACAGGGCCACGAAGGCCGCCCAGCAGGCCCACATCAGCTCGGGCGAGCGCCACTGGAAGCGCGCCCACGGCGAGCCGGCCCACACCAGCACCACGCACGCGAGCACGTACAGGAAGCTCAGCACGAGGCAGAACGTGCCCCCGAACCCGCTCACGATCTTGCTCGGGTTTTCCTCCGCGAAGTTCGGGTACAGCACGCCCAGCGCGACGGCCAGCGCGTTGAGCGTGAGCGCCATCACCACCACCACGCCGCAGTACATCGCCGTGGGCGCCGGCTCGATCTGAAGCATCCGGCAGGACAGCAGCATCAGACCGAGCGTGATCAGGAGCGACGACGACGCGCCGGCCCAGAACTTGGCCAGCACCACGCGGCGCAGGCCCATCGGCGCCAGCCCGACGATCCAGACACGCCGGCCCTCGAGCGAGAACTGCGGGTACACGAAGCGCGTGGTCAGCGTGGCGAGGTTGAGCGCGCCGGCACCGAGGTTCATGCACGCGACGATGTGCAGCCAGAAACCGCTCGTGAGCTGCGCCGTGAACTGCCTCAGATTGAGGATGTACACCGCCAGCAGGCCGAAGAGCATCATGCTCTGGCCCCACTGCGCGGTGTCCCGCCAGAACATCCGCGCGTCCTTCACCACCAGCGCCCGCGCATCGCCGGGCAGGCCCGGCAGCCGCGCCAGCGAGCGTTCGAGCCAGCCGGGCGCCCCGACCGGGCGCTCCTTGGCCGGCGGCCTTCCGCCCCGCCGCCAGGCGGCCACCCAGTCGCGCCACGAGCCGCCTCGGCCCTGCGCCTGCGACAGCGCCTCGTAGAACGGCCGGCCCAGGCCCGTCAGCCCGAGGAGGCCGAAGAGCGCCACGTAGCTCGCCAGCACGAGCAGGAAGAACACCGCCCCGCGCAGCGCACCCTCGCCCCAGTGGATCACGCCCGCCGTCAGCCAGTAGCTCGGCAGCCACGGGAACTGCGCAAAGCGCGTCCGCGCCAGCAGCGCGTCCAGCACGGTGATCACGCGCGTCTCCAGCTCCTCGTCCGTCATGGCCTGCGGCTGGAGGTACCACTTCAGCCCCACCAGCAGCAGGGCCAGCAGCGCGAAGAGACCGGCCTGGAAGGAGCGCCGCTCGAGGTGCCGCGCGACGTGGATCGCCGCCCATGCCCCGGCCACGCCCGGCAGCACCACGAACAGCGCCAGCGCCAGCAGCACCAGCGGGTAGAAGTGCCACGCCACCCCTTGCGTCAGCCCGTACGCCGCCAGCAGCGGCGCGACCAGCAGCAGGAACGCCCACGACGCCAGCGCCACCGACTCGAGGAACTTCCACCGGAAGACCGTGCCCGCCGACAGCGGCAGCGTGATGAGGAACTGGGTCTCCCGGTTCTTGAACAGGTTTGAGTACGTGATCACCAGGTTCGAGACCAGCAGCAGGAACAGCAGGAACGCGAACAGCAGGTAAAGCATCCGCTCCGTCAGCATCGGCCCCAGCCCGGGGAACTGGCCGACGAACACCAGCGCGCGGTGGAACAGGAAGAACGACACCGCCACGTACCCCGCGAAGAACACGGCGATCACGGCCGTCAGCAGCCGCGAGCGCCCCGCCGCCCCGCGCAGCCGCCGCCAGCCCTGCGCGAAATGCGTCCGGGCGAGGATCAGCAGGGGCGGGACATCCGCGCGCGAAGTCACGAGCCATCCATGCGCGGCGACCCGGGCCGGGTCAAACCGCCGGCCGCCCGGGCAGCGTCCTCACCTTGTCCTTAAACTTCCTCGTCCTCGTCATCCAAATCTGTGCCGTCCCAGCCGGGGATTGAGAGGAAGATGAAGACCCGGATTGAGATCTCAGCGCCGGTCGGGCAGTTCCTTGGGACTTGGAGCTTGGAACCTGGGCCAGGTCCTCGTCCCTACCTTCCGTCCCGCAGCACATCATTGTGGCGCTTGAGCCACGCCTCCGCCTCGCGCCAGCCCGGGCAGGCCGCCTCGACGTGAGCCCAGAAGCGCGCGCCGTGGTTCATCTCCCGCAGGTGCATCAGCTCATGCACGATCAGGTAGTCGCGCACGAAGCCGGGGGCTTGGAGCAGACGCCAGTTCAGCGAGATCTCACGCCGGTGGGAGCACGAGCCCCAGCGCGACTTCTGGTCACGCACCACCACCCGGGCCACCCGGAGGCCGTGGCGCACCGCCTCCGCCAGCACCCGCGGCGGCAGCTCCGCCCTCGCCCGCTTCACCAAGTGCCGCCGCACTGCCGGACGCAGCTCGTCGACCTCGCCCGCGTGCAGCCGCACGCGCTCGCCGCCCAGCGCGAGTTCCCGACCGCCCGCATCCACCCGCAGCTCGACCTCCGCCCCTTCCAGCAGGATGCGGCTGCCGTGCCGCCAGGCTGTCCGGTGCTTTCGGGCGAGCTGCTGGCGCACCAGCTGCGCCGCGAGCCAGTCCTTCTTGGAGAGGAC
>JBJXFY010000209.1:0-4419 GCA_046155815.1 Limisphaerales bacterium
TGCGCTCGCTGGGACCGCGGGCGGTGAGCACGGACGGCACGGCCTCGTGGGCGGAGCTTGCGGGCCTGCTGTGGCGGGCGCGGCTGTTCGTCGGCGTGGACACCGCGGCGATGCACCTCGCGGCGGCATGCCAGTGCCCGACGGTCGCGATCTTCGGGCCGTCCGTGGTCGGCTTCTGGCGGCCCTGGCGGGTGGCCCATGAGGTGGTGGTGGCCGGCCCGCGCCCGGACTTTCCGGCCAGCCATGACGAGGCCGAGGCGCTCAAGCGGCGGCGGACGGACGAGGTGCCGCTGGAGGGGGTGCTGGCGGCTTGCGACCGGATGCTGGCCCCGGCCGACGCCCCGCGGCTGTCGGCGGCGCCGGCTCAGCCACCCGTCAGTTCGTCGTAGATCGACTCGGCCCGCCCGGCCTGGACGCGCGCGTCGTACTCCCGTTCGACCAGCCGCCGGGCATTCTCCGCCAGCCGCCGCCAGTCCCCCGGATGGCCGAGCAGCCACTCCAGCTTCTCCGCAAGCGCGGCAGGATCTCGCTCGGGCGCGAGCAGCCCGGTCTCGCCATCGCGGACAATCTCTGCCGCGTCGCAGTGGTCGCTGGCCACCACGGGCATGCCGGAGGCCAGCATCTCCGTCAGCGTCACGGGGAAGCCGCCTTCGGCATCACCATTGACGGCATGGACGCTGGGATTCACGAAGACGTGGCAGCGGCGCGTGGACTCGAGGTACTCCGCGTAGGGCTGCTGGCCGACGATCTCGACACGCTCGCCCAGACCCTGCGCGGCGATGATCCGGCGGATGGGGTCCATCACCGCGTCGGCCTCCGGGCCGTCGCCCCAGGTCATGAGGACGAGTCGCACCGCGGGGTGCCGCGCCGCGAGGCGGGCGAACGCCTCGACGCCGTGCAGGTGCCCCTTTTTCTCGAGCGACCGCCCCGCCAGCAGGAAGCGCACCTCGCCGTCTGCATGAGGCGTGCGCGGCAGAAACCGGACCTTTTCCGGCGCAATCCCGAGGTGGTGCACGCGCACCTTGCCAGGCGGGCACCCCAGCGAGATCACCTTCCGGCGCATGGCCGGGCCCTCGACAAGGAAGCAGGCCGCCGAGGCGAAGAGGCGCCGGAAACCCCGCAGCACGAGGGGGTCCCGGGATCCCTGCCAGATGTCCGCACCATAGAAGGACACCACGTGGGGCAACCGCATGGCGCGCGCGAGCGCCGCGTCTGCGATGCCGCGCAGGCCGCCGTGGCTGTGCAGGAGCCGCGCCCGCTCACGTCCCAGCGCCCGGCGGTGCAGCGGCAGGTAGCCAAGCGCCATCGCCGCCAGCTTCTCCAGCCCAACCCGCAGGCGCGACCGGGCATGCAGGGCATGGATTCGTTCCACGGGGAAGGTCTCGACGTTCACCGTGCGCCGGGTGAGCACGACGGGAACCCAGCGCCGCAGAAAGGCGATCTGGTGGTAGATCCAAGACTGCCCCATCAGCAGGTAGGGATGAGTCGAGTGGGCGACCACCGGCGCAAGGTTCACGGCACCCGCTCCCCCGTCGCCTGCAGGGGACCCGCCGGCACTCCGCCCACGATCGCGCCAGGCGGCACGTCGCGCGTCACCACCGCACCCGCCGCAACCAGGCAGCCCTCGCCCAGCGTGACGCCCGGCAGCAGCGTCGCACCGGCCCCGACATACACGTCGTCGTTCAGGCGCACCGGCGCCCGCCACGGGGGGCGCGCCGCGCCCACGCGTGAGCGCCCGGCATCCCAGTGGGTGATGAGCATGACCCGGCACGCGAGCGTGACGCGGTCCCCGATCACGATGCGGTCCTTGAGGTCGAGCAGGCAGTCCGGTCCGATGAACACGGAGTGCCCGACCTGAAGCTGCCGGCCCTGCTCCTTGGGCCGCCAGTTCACGAGCTGCAACGGGCCGCGGATCGTGCTGTCAGCGCCCAGCACGACACCGAGCGCCCGCAGGGCCCGCGCCCGCGGCCCTTCCCGGCAGTTTTCGAGCCGGTTGAGAATTGCACGGTTGCTGAGCCAGCGGATCCAGTTCATGCGCCGGAATCAGGCGGCCCCTGCCAGGCTGTCGTGGAGCGCGGCGATCACGTCGTCCGCGTCCGCGTCGGACACGGCCGGCGACAGGGGGAGGGAGAAGGTGCGGTCCGAGACAAACTCGGCCCCGGGGAAGTCGCCCCACCGGTAGCCGAGCCGCTGGTAGAGAAGGTGGTGATGGAGCGCAAGATAGTGCACGCCGGCGCCGATCTTGCGTCGCTGAAGCGCGGCCAGCAGTTCGTCGCGGGTGAGCGCGGCGCGGTCCAGGTCCAGCCGCGGCGCGAAAAGGTGCCTGGCGTGGTCCGCTCCCGGCGGCGGGTCCGGCGGAAGGAGCAGCGGCAGCCCGGCCAGCCCGACCTGGTATCGCCGCCACAGCTCCGTGCGACGCTGGAGGAACTCATCCACCCGGGCGAGCTGGCACAGCCCGAGAGCGGCCTGCATGTCCGTCATGTTGTACTTGTAGCCGCACTCCGCGACCTCGTAGTGGACGTAGCCGGAGTCGGAGAAGCGTTTCCAGGCATCCTTGCTCATGCCGTGCAGCGACAGCACCCGCACGCGCGCGGCGAACTCCTCGTCATCGGTGACCACCATGCCGCCCTCCACCGTGGTGAGGTTCTTCGTGACGTAGAAGCTGAAGCAGCCGGCCCGGCCCCAGGTGCCGCAGTGGCGGCCCGCCACCTGCGCCTCGATCGCGTGCGCGCAGTCCTCGATCACCTCCAGGCCCCGCCGCGCGGCGATGTCCATGATGGCCGGCATGTCGCACGGCAGCCCCGCCAGATGGACGGGCAGGATGGCCCGCGTGCGCGGCGTGACCGCCGCCTCGACCAGCTCGGGGCGGAGGTTGCCCGTCCCGGGATCGCAGTCCACGAACACCGGCCGGGCGCCGCAGTGGAGGATCGCGTTGGCCGTCGCGCAGAAGGTCATCGGCGAGGTGATCACCTCGTCCCCCGGCCCGATGCCGCTCGCGGCCATCGCCAGGTGCAGCGCCGCCGTGCATGAATTGGTGGCCACGGCGTGCTTCGCGCATACATACGCCGCGAAGCGCTCCTGGAACTCCTTCACCCGCGGCCCGGTCCCAAGCCAGCGGGACCGCATCGTCGCCACCACGGCGGCGATCTCCTCCTCACCGATCACCGGCTCGCCAAAAACCAGGAAACGTTCGCGCTCGCGCATCCCCGGCAGTCTCACCCCGGGCCGCCCCGGAAAACCAGTCCGGCGTCACAGGCTCTCACGCCGCGCCCGCGGCCGGGCCGGCGGCGGACGGCTCCGGCGACTGGCCGGAACTGCGCTCGATCCGCTTCGCATGGCGCACAAACGCCTCGAAGGCCGTCATCATGGCCACCATGAAGCCGGCGCGGCCGTCGAGGAAACCGCCTCGGATGACGTAACCGCGCACGAACCGCCACGCCGGCCGCACCGCCAGCGCGCCGAGCGAAGCCCCGCCCGCCGCCCGCGCGTAGAGGTCGCCATACCGGTCAATCTTGCGGACGTGATGCCCCAGGCTCGGAAAACTCAGGTGCAGCAGCGCCGCGTGCAGCCGGACGACCTGGCCGCGAACTTCGAGGTGATAATGGGGATCCTGCCCCGCCCAGCGCCCCTGCCCGCGGCGCCACAGCCGGACCTTGCGGTCCGGGTACCAGTCGCCGTGGCGGATCCAGCGGTCGAGGTACCAGGTCATCCGCGGCATGGAGAAGGCGGCCACAGCCGCGTCCGGGCCACGCAGGAAGGCGGCTTCGATCTCGCCGCGCAACTCCGCGGAGACCCGCTCGTCCGCGTCCAACGCCAGCACCCAGGGCCGGGTGGCCAGCTCCGCGGCCGCCTGCATCTGCGCGACGTAGCCCGCCCACGGCCGGCGCTGCACCGCCGCGCCGTGCGCGCGGCAGATCTCCTCCGTGCCGTCGGCCACCTCCTCGTTCAGGACGACCTGCACGTCCGCCACCCAGCCGGCCACGCTCGCCAGCGCCGGCCCGATCCGGCCGGCCTCGGCGCCGGAGATCATGCAGACGGAGATGGGCAGCGGCGTCACGGGCGCAGCGTGGCCGCCGGCGGCGCGAGTCACAAGCCGGCCTTCCAAGCGGCGGCTCGGACGGCGTGCTGCCGGCATCTTGCCGCACCTTCAGGCGGAAGCCGCGTCGCGCCGGGCTGGCGGCCGACGCTCCGCCGCCGCGCATTCCAGCACGGCCAGCGTCTCGCGCAGGTTGCGCTCCATGCTGATCGCGTCCGGATTCACGATCACACGCCTTCGGTCGCGCCAGCGCAGGACGGCCTCGACCAGCGCGGGCACGTCGGACGGATCGGCCAGCACCGTGCCGGTTTCGCCCGGCGTCAGGATTTCCCCCGCGCCGTTGCAGGCGCTTGTGACCACCGGCAGCCCCGCCGCCAGCGCCT
>JBJXFY010000135.1:0-8232 GCA_046155815.1 Limisphaerales bacterium
CCGCACCGTCTGCGGTTGTTCCCCGGCGTTTCCCTTGGAACAACCGCACGAACCGCAGTTGTTCCCCGGAAAACCCGGGATCAGCCGCATGCGGTTGAATCACTGTTCGGCAATAATATGAAACGCATTGAGGTAGAGACCACTTTTGAGGTTCCGATAGAGAAACTCTTTGATGCAGAAAGAAATATCACCCTTCACACATCGACTCAGAAGCATCACAGTGAGCGTGCTATTTCTGGAGTTACCGAGGGACTAATTGAGCTTGGACAAGAAGTGGAATGGGAGGCAATTCATTTTGGTATTTCCCAACGCTTGCGCGTTAGAATAACTCACATGGAACGGCCACACTACTTTAGAGATGAAATGATTCATGGCATATTTAAGTCATTCTCCCACGAGCATCATTTTTCAGAAATTGAAGAAAATAAAACTATTAAAAAAGACGTTTTACTATTATCAGCTCCATTAGGCTTACTAGGTGTGATTGCAGAGAATGTGTTTCTTGGTAGTTACATGAAAAGATTTCTTCAGAAGAAAAACCTTGAATTGAAAACCATTCTTGAATCATAAGATAAAAAAGCCGAACAAGGCGCTGCACCCAACAGACATTCCGCGGGTGCGCCTAAGGGCGCACGTCGCGGAACCTTGTCACGGGTCGTGCGGAGCACGCCCCGCGCCAAGGCTTCGTGTCTGTGGGTGAGCTTGGACGTTCGGCCACACCACTCGTCACATGGACACCGAGTCACCACGCAATCTGAAAGTCGAGGCGGTTTATGTTGATGGGAGCATGGTTCAGCTTGAGACCTCGTTTACTTCGCGTCATTGGAGTGCGCGAGCCACTGCTTACACACAGTTTGACGACATTGCGGGATTCGCTACCCGACTTTCCCGTTTAGCCGAGACCTGTAGCGGTGAGGTTTCTTTTGAGGCTGGTCGCGAGGACAGCCCGATTGGTTTTCTGAGCTTGCGCTTTTATCCCGTCGGTAGCTCTGGACGTATCGCTTGCCATCTCAGGCTTGGGACGGACGCAGCCACCGAGCATCGTGCGGAGGAACTTTGGACAGTTTCAGCCGAGTTGGCATCTGAGGCCGGCGCACTCGACGCATTCGTTGCGGGGTTACGACGCATCGCTGATACTCAGAGCGGCAAAGCAGTCTTGATATTGAGTGAGTATGTCACACGCTGAACGGCCGAACAAAATCGCTCCACTCGAACCGCCGCTCCTCGTTTCGGTTGCTGGCGCCCCGGTTCATCGGACGCTGGATTCGCTGCCAGTGCTCGCTTCCAGCGGCGGTCGGTGAGCTCTTACGTTCGGCGATAAGAACCGCATGAAGACCAAGGTCATTGCTCTATGGGTCTGCGCGCTGTATTTCGCGGTCCTCTTTTACAACAACATGGGCTACGCGATCTTTGGCACGCTTGGCCTAATTCGACCAGGTGACACCCAAAACGGCATGATCGAAGTCCACAAAGCCACCAGCTTGATTCAGAGCTTTGCAGGTCCACTGTCGCGACTGACGGGGTTCGTAGGGCTCGGTGCGGTATTGCTGTTCTCCGTTGCTTTGTGGTTCACCGTCGGCCTCGTTAAGAGAGGGGACAGAGCTGATGAACGCTGAAGAGCCGAACCATGTCACTGCAGCGAACCGCCTCGGGCGCTTTCCGCTCAGGGCTCTTGGTTTTTTCAAAGTCTTTCTCCCGCTTGACGCACGTCGCCAGTCGGTCGCTGAGTTTTATCGTTAGGCGGCAGCACCAATCGCCCGCACCTAACATCCCACATAAGACCAAGACATCCGCCAGCCAAAAAATTGGCAATAAACCACCACGCCGCAGTCAGCCAATGGACACGAATCAGATGGTAGCCATTTTGGTTGTCTTGATTGGCTGGATTGCTGTTACGCGACTCAACAATTATTGGGCCACTAGACGCGACATGGCCAACCGCAAGCACGCTGCCACCAGCAGCAGAGAAAGCCGCCTTCACGATTTCCGAACCCGCATCACCAACATCATTCGCCCAGTTATCGAGGCGAGAGACAACGCCATCGTGTCGAAACATGGCCTCTCTATCAGGGCCGTGCGCGAGGCTTGCCTTGCCATTCAGCGCGACATTTCCAGCCCCGAATCCTTCAACGCTGTGATCGCCAAATACCTCGGCCTGACACGGCAGGACATTGAGTGCCGCGATGAGAGTGCAGAGCGCCCGGAATCGCTCAACCCAAGAACCTATGACAACTGGAGGCCCAAGCCTCGCTACGAACTTGGCCGGCAGCGCATCGCGGGGCTTCTGAATGCACTGATTGACCACGCCCAATAGCCGCCTAACCAGTGCGCTGGAGCGAACAGCCCCGCCACCTTTACGCTCCACATCCCATTTCATTCACCCACCCCCTTCCCGCGCGATGCCCCCGCTCCGGGGCTGTCGCTCAGCTTGGGGTCGTTAGGTGGCCAAGGCCGCTCGGCATGGGATCCGCCATTAAATGGAAGCCTCGGCGATGACTGTGACACCCTCCCCGCGGCGGCCCCTCCGCCTGTGGCCCGGCGTCGTGGCGGCGGGGCTGATCGTACTGGTGCGGTTCGTCCTGCCGCTGGTCGTGCCGGACGCGATGATGGTGACGGTGCTGGGCGGCCTCGCGGGCGGCCTGGTGATCCTGGTCTGGTGGGTCTTCTTCAGCCGCGCGGCCTGGGTGGAACGCCTCGGGGCCGTGGCCCTGATGATCGCCGCGGTGGCGGCGACGGCGCGCCTCGTCCATCCGTCCGTCGCGACGGGGATGATGGGGCTGATGCTGCCGCTGTACGCGATCCCGGTGCTGGGCGTGGCCCTGGTCGCGTGGGCCGTGGTCACGCGCGGCCGGCCGGCCGGCTTCCGGCGTGTCACGCTGGCGGCGACGCTCCTGCTGGCGTGCGGCCTTTTCACGCTGGTGCGGACGGATGGCATCTCCGGCGCGGGCGGCTCGGAGCTGCACTGGCGCTGGTCGCCGTCGGCGGAGGAACGATTGCTTGCCGAGGCTCGCGGGAACTCGCCCCTCTCGCCCCTCCGCGCGGAGGCGGGGGCTCGCGGGAACTCGCCCCTCCGAACGGACGAGGCTCGCGGGAGCTCGCCCCTCCCGACGGGCGCGGATTGGCCGGGGTTCCGGGGGCCGGAGCGGGACGGCGTGGTCCGCGGCGGCGTGCAAATCGCGACCAATTGGTCCGATGCCCCGCCGGCTGAACTGTGGCGGCGGCCGGTGGGGCCGGCGTGGTCGTCCTTCGCGGTGGCGGGCGGGCTGTTCTACACGCAGGAGCAGCGCGGCGAGGAGGAGCTGGTCGTCGGCCATCGGCTGGACACGGGTGAACCGGTGTGGCGGCACGCGGACGCGGTGCGGTTCTGGGAGTCGAACGCCGGCGCCGGTCCGCGCGCGACACCCGCCGTGAGCCGGGGCCGCGTGTACGCCCTCGGCGCGACCGGCCTGCTCAACGCGCTCGACGCAGCGGACGGCCGGCGCCTGTGGTCGCGTGACGTGGCGGCGGACACGGGCATGAAGACGCCGATGTGGGGCTTCGCCGGCTCGCCGCTGGTGGCCGGGGACGTGGTGCTCGTGGCCGCGGCGGGCCGGCTGGCCGCGTACGACGCGGCGACCGGCCAGCCGCGGTGGTCCGGGCCGGAGCGCGGTGGCGGCTACAGCTCGCCGCACCGGCTGTCGCTCGGCGGCGTGGACCAGGTGCTGCTGCTGAGTGACGCCGGTGTGCTCAGCGTGACGCCGGCCGACGGCGCGGTGCTGTGGGAGCATGCTTGGGACGGGGCGGCCATCGTGCAGCCGGCGCTCACGGCGGACGGGGACTTGCTGCTCGCCACCGGCGGCCCCTCGGGCGGCCTCGGCCTGCGCCGCCTGGCGGTCACGCGCGGGCCGGGCGGATGGGCCGTGGCCGAGCGGTGGACGTCGCGCGGGCTGAAGCCGTACTTCAGCGATTTCGTGGTCCACCGCGGCCACGCCTTCGGCATCGAGGGCAGCCTGCTGGCCTGCATCGAGCTGGAGGGCGGCGAGCGCCAGTGGAAGGACGGCCGGTACGGCAGCGGCCAGCTCCTGCTGCTGCCGGACCAGGATCTGCTGCTGGTGCTGGGCGAGCAGGGCGGGCTGGCGCTGGTGTCGGCGATGCCGGACGGGTTCCGGGAGCTGGCGCGCTTCCCGGCGATCCGGGGCAAGACGTGGAACCATCCCGTGCTGGCGGGCGACGTGCTGCTGGTGCGCAACAGCGAGGAGATGGCGGCGTTCCGGCTGGCGCGCGCGGGGCGGTGATGGCGGCAGCCATCCGCGGCGGGGCGCCGCGGACACCCTCGGCGGCGAGGCGTCGCCGCCACAACCCCGCTTTCGCAGGAAGCCAGATTGGCAGTTCCATCGCGGGCAGGGCCGGGCTTAGGCTGGCGCCGATGAGCCTCCCGCCCCCCACGGCCAAGCAGGCGCGCGTGATCTGGTTTGCGCTGACGCTGGCGGCGGTGTCGCTCTCGCTGGCGGTCCTCGGCGCGATCCTCTGGGGCGTGGGGCTGGCGCTGAAGGCGCTCACGCCGGTGCTGCTGCCCATCGCCATCGCCGCCGTCGTGGCCTTCATCCTGGACCCGGTGGTGGACTGGCTGGAGGCGCGGCGGGTGCCGCGCTGGCGGGCCATCGCGCTGGTGTTCGCCTTCGGCTTCTTCGTGGTGGTGGGCGCGCTGGGCAGCGTCGTGCCGCGCGCGGTGGTGCAGGCGCGCGACCTCGCCGGCCGCCTGCCGGCCTATGTGGAACTGGGACGCGCGCGGGTGGAGTCCTGGATCAACCACCCGCCCGCCCCGCTGGCGCGGCTGCTGCCGGAGGGTTTCCTGAACCTGCTGCCGCACGCCGCGGGCGACACGAACATCCTGACCGGGGCGAAGCCCGGGGCCGCCACGAACGTCACCGCGCATGCCGCCGGGGCGCTGGCCAACTCGCCGCCCGTTGCGGCCACGAACCTGGTGAGCCTGCTGCCGCCGGCGACGGCGGATTCGCCGTGGTGGCACAAGGCGCTGGACCCGCAGTCCCTGCAGAGCGCGGGCGGGTGGCTGGCGGCGGTGGTGCCGGATTTCCTCGGCTGGCTGCTCGGGCAGGTGGGCCGGGTGGCGTCCTGGCTGGGCCTGCTGGCGGGCCTCGCGCTGGTGCCGATCTACGTCTTCTTCTTCCTGCTCGAGAAGCGCGGCATCTCGGAGCACTGGACGGACTACCTGCCGGTGAGCGATTCGCGGTTCAAGACGGAGCTGATCTGGCTGGTGGAGAACATCAACGACGCGCTGATCGTGTTCTTCCGCGGGCAGGTCCTGGTGGCGCTGTGCGACGGCGTGCTCTACACGGTGGGCTTCCTGGCCATCGGGCTGCCGTACGCGCTGCTGCTGGGACTGATGGCGAGCGTGCTGACGATCATCCCGTTCCTCGGCGCGATCGTGACCTGCGGCTCGGCGCTGGTGATCGCCTTCGTGGCGTTCGGGGACTGGCAGCATCCGGCGCTGGTGCTGCTGGTGTTCGCCATCGTGCAGGGCATCGAGGGCTGGGTGATCCAGCCGAAAATCATCGGCGACCGCGTGGGCATGCACCCGCTCACGATCATCATCGCGTTGATGGTGGGCACGACGGTGCTCGGGGGCATCCTGGGCGCGATCCTGGCGATCCCGGTGACGGCGGTGCTGCGGGCGGTGCTGCTGCGGTACGTATGGCGGCGTCCGGTCCCAGGCACGGGCTGAGGCGGCAGGCCTGCCACGGCAAATCGGCCCCTGAACGCAGGCGGCCTCACTTCACAAACACGTTCGCAAACTCCGTCGTCACCGCGCCGGGTCGCAGGCCCGGCACCAGGCGGCCGGCGGGCACGGTGATCTCGCCGGCGGGCGCGCCGTTCAGCGTGAGTTGGGCCGTCGTGCCCCGGCGGCGGAGGTGCAGGCGGTTCCAGGCGTTCGTCTTCGCGGCGTCAAGCGCCGGCAGCTCGGCGCGTTCATTCACGTTGGCCGACTGCAGCACCAGCGGCGGCACGCGGTCCGGCGGCGGGGCGGCCCATTTCCAGTCGAAGAACAGCTCGGCGTCGCCGATCTCGCGCTCGGTCCAGAGCGCGGTGTCCGGCGGCGCGCCGGCCTCCGCGCGCAGCATCCAATCGGCCGCCTTCCACTTCGCCTCGCCCGCGGGCGAAGTTGTCCAGCCGCGCAGGCTGCGGCCGTCGTAGAGGCTGGTCCACGGCTCGGCGGGCGGCGCGGCCTCGTCCGGACGCGGGTTCGTCGAGGGCACCTCCTTGATCCGCAGGTTGCGCCAGTCCACCTGCCCGCCCTCGGACTCGAGGGCGAGGTAGCCCTTGCGCCAGTGGCAGTCGGTGCCGCCGGACACCTCCGCGCCGTTCACCGCGAGGCGCAGCACGCCGTTCGAGGCGACGATCCGGTAATGGTTCCACTCCGGCGAACCGTGGCTGCGGAGTTCCTTCGGAAAACTGCGGTCGCCCTTGCTTGGCGCGAAGGGCTTCATCGTCGAGCCGTGGATCGGGAAGACGTCGCCGTGCGTCGTGAACCAGTCGGACGTGCCGTAGCCGTGGTCGAGCACCTGCACCTCGATGGCGCGCAGGAAGGGCTGCCCGACCGCCGGCAGCGGCCCGGCCCAGACGAACACGCCCGCGTTGCCGGCCGGCTTCAGGTGCCGCCACTCGAGCTCGAGGATGAAGTTTTCGTACTGCCGTTCCGTGCGCAGCGCGCCGGTGGGGATGCCGTCGCAGTGGATCATCCCGTCGCGCACCGTGAAGGTTTCCGGCGCACAGTTCACGTTCACCCAGCCCGCGAGGTCGCGGCCGTTGAAGAGCGGCGTGAAGCCGTCGGCGTCCGCGGCACGGGCGGGCTGAACCGCGAGGACGAGGAGTAGGATGAGGACGAAGGGCGGGCACATGCGGGGAGGATGCACGAGGCCGCCGGCGGCGGGAAGCCGTCCGGCCGCCGGGGGTGGCGACAGCTTCAGGAGGGCGGCCCGCCCAAAAGGTCCGCGACCGCCTCCGCAGCCCGGCCGGCTGCGCCCGGACCGCCCAGCTGCGCAACCACGGCGGACAGCTTCCGCCGCATCGCGGCGCGGCGGGCGGGATCGTCGAGCAGGCACAGCGCGGCGTCCGCGAGGTCGGTCGCCGTGGCCTCGTGCTGCACGAACTCGGGAAACACCGCCTCGCCCGCGAGCAGGTTCGGCATGGTGAGCGACTTCACGGTCACGAGGCGCCGGCCGACGGCGTAGGTGAGCGCGGACGTGCGGTAAAACGTCACCGTCGGCACTCCGTAAACCGCGCATTCGAGCGTGACGGTTCCGGTTGAGGCGAGGGCGACGGCGGCCCCGGCGAGGCCGGCGCGGAGGGCGTCCGCGCCCGTGGCGAACTCCACTACCGCCGGCGCGGCGAGGGCACGGGCCTGCGTCACGAGTTCCTCCCGCGGCAGCACGGCGCGGAAGCGTGCGTCCGGCCGGGCACGGGCCATGGCTTCCACCGCCCCGGCCACGGCGGGCCAGTGGCGTGCGATCTCGCCCCGCCGGCTGCCGGGCAGCAGCAGCACGAGCGGAGCAGCCCCAGCGCGGTCCGGGCCGGAACGGTGCGCGGCCGCGTCCGGATGGCGGTCCAGAATCGGATGCCCGACAAACTCGACGCGCAACCCGGGAAAGCGTTCCGCGTACCACGCCTTTTCAAACGGCAGGATGGCCAGCAGCAGGTCGAGGTCGCGCGCCAGCGTCCGCGCCCGGCGAGGACGCGAAGCCCAGACCTGCGGCGAGACGAACTGCACAAGCTTCGGCCGCCAGCCCGTGGCGGAGCTGCGCTTCCGCACCGCGGCGGCAAAGCGGCGGTTGAAGCCGCCGAAATCCACGCACACCAACGCGTCCGGCCGCCGCGCGGCGGCGAGGTCCAGCAACAGGCGGAAAAACCGGCGGAACTCGAGGTACTTCCGCAGCACGTCGCTCAGGCCGATGACGGCGTGCTGCGTGAGGTCCAGCGCGAGTTCCGCGCCCGCCCCGCGCAGCGCCGGTCCGCCTGCGCCGAAGAAGCCGGGCGAGGGACGGTCCGGCTCGCGCGCGGCCAGCGCGGTACGCAGCGCGCCGACGAACTCCGCGGCCAGCAGGTCGCCGCTGGGCTCGCCGGCGATCAGCATGATCTTGCGCGGCGCGGACGCGTCGGCGGGTGGGCGGGGCGGGGCGGCCTTCACTTCGTCCGGCTGTGGAAGCCGAACCGCTTCAGGAAAAACTTCCACGCTTG
>JBJXFY010000210.1:0-39688 GCA_046155815.1 Limisphaerales bacterium
GGCGATTTCCTCCAGGGTGCGGCGGTTCGTCCGGCCGCAGGCTTCGCCTGGCATGCTGAGCGGGCTGCTGGCGAAGGTGCCGGTGAGTCCGCGCGCGCCGAGGTGGGGACGGCCATCGAGCATCAGACAGCCGCTGATGCCCGTGCCAATGGTGAGGTAAAGGAACTGGGAAAAAGCCCGGCCCGCGCCGAAGCGGGCCTCGGCCAGCGCGGCGGCGCGCACGTCGGCCTCGAAGCACGCCGGGGCCACCGCCGAAAGCTCGTCCAGCACCGGCAGGTCCAGCCACGGCAGGCAGTTGGCGCTGGCCGGCCGGCCGGCGCAGTCCACCAGTTCGCAGACGCCCAGGCCAAGGGCGCGGACGGAGGCGCCGGCCGCGGCGGCCTCGGCGGCGAGTTCGTGCGCGAGGCGAAGGACATCGTCGAGCACGGCCCGGCCGCCGCGTTCCGCGCCGGTGGGGATCACGCGGCGCGCCAGCACGTGGCCTCCAGGCAGCGCGGCGAGCCCGGCGGCGATCTTCGTGCCGCCGAGGTCGAAGCCGAGGGCGTGTTGAACCGAAGGCAGCGACGGGAGCGGGGAAGGCGTGCCGCCGCCGGATTCGTGTCCGTTCGTGCTCATTCGTGGTGGATTCCCTTCATCCGCCGGGCCGGAGGACGGCGCTCCGCACGCCGGCCGCCGCGGCGGTGTCCACGAGAACCTCGGTGGCCGGGTGCCCTTGGAGCAGCGAGGCGGGGCACTGTGGCGTGCGCGGCCCTTCAAGCATGGCCTGCAGGGCGCCGGTTTTGTGCGGGCCGAACGCGAGCAGCAGGATGCGGCGCGCCGCGAGGATCGTCTTCATGCCCACCGTCGCCCCGCGCGCAGGCGCGTAGTTGCCGCCGAACCACTGCCGGTTCGCCTCCACGGAAATGGGGTCGAGATCCAGCACGCGCGCCGCTGTTTCCTCGGTGCTGCCCGGCTCGTTGAAGCCGAGGTGGCCGTTTTGCCCGAGGCCGAGCACGAGCACGTCCAGCCCGCCGGCCGCGGCGATGCGGGCCTCGTGCCGCTGCACGCTGGCGAGCGCGTCGGCCTCGACGGAGCTGACGGTGAAGTACCTTTGCGCCGGCACGCCCCACGGTTCGGCGGCCGTGCGGCGGATGAGGTTGGCACAGTTGCGCGGTTCCTCCGGCGGCACGCCGACGTACTCGTCGAGCGCGTGGAGGTGGAGATGCGCGAGCGCGAGGCCGCGGCTGGCGACGAGGCGGTACAGCGCGAGCGGCGTGTTGCCCGCGGCGAGCATGACCTGGCGCGTGTCCGGCGCGGCGAGCCACGCGGCGAGGAGGTCGGCCGCGGCGGTGTTGGCGGCATCGGGTGTGGCGGAGACCTGGACGTTCATGCCGCGCCTCCCGCGCCGGCCACGCCGCGGGCGAGGGCACGGATGTAGGCCGCGTTGCAGCCGCAGCAGCCGCCGGCGTAGCCGATGCCTTCGCTCCGCGCCTGCTTGCCGAACTCGAAGAACTCGCGCCGCGAGACCTGGATCGTCTCCAGGTCGTCCGGGAACGCGGGCAGACGCGTGAACGAGTGGCACTGCTCCGTGGTGTGGAAGGCGGCGGGCTGCGCGGCCAGCGGCACGTTCACGGCACCGCGCATCTTGCGGAGCAGCGCGAGCATCCTTGCCGGCTCCTGCTCGCAGTTCGCGCCCACGGCCACGGCGCCGAGGTCCGCCATGACGCGCGCGCACTCGGCCGGCGGGTGGCCGTCGGTGCACTGCGTGACGAGCGGGCGGAAGCTCATCGTGGCCACGGCCGGGAGCCCCACGTCGGCCGCACATTTCAAGGCGACCCGCATCTCGGCGAGGTGGAAGAAGGTCTCGAGGATCAGGAAGTCCACGCCGGCGTCCTTGAGCATGCGGATCTGCTCGGCGAGATGATCGCGCGACTTGTCGAGCGAACCGATGCCCTCGCGCTCGGTAAGCTGCGTGCGCGAGACGCTGCCGGCCACGAGGGCCCTGCTTCCCGCAATCTCCTTCGCGAGCTTCACGGCGGCGTGGTTGATGCGCTCCGTGTCCGCGCCGTAGCCCGCGCGGCCGAGCTTCTCGCGCGTGCCGAAGAAGGTCAGCGCCTGCAGCACCTGCGAGCCGGCGCCGAGGAATTCGCGGTGCAGCTCGCGCAGCGCGCCGGGGTTCTCGATGGCGACCTCGGGCGTGAACTGCCCGCTGCCGCGGCCGGTGCCGACCTTCTCGCGGCCGGAGCCGCTGTCCACGTGGCCGCGGCGCTCGAGTTCGATGAGGTAGCCGCCATCGCCGAGGACGACGCCGGACTGCAGGAGTTCAGTGAGGGGGGAAGGCATGGTCAGGAATGAGGATGGCGGATTGGGGAATGCGGAACGACCGGCTCGCGCGACAGCGCGGCGACCGAGGCGAGCGCAACGGCGACGCCGAGCGCTTCGCGGGCGCCGATCTTTTCGCCGAGCAGCAGCAGCGCGAGGCCGATGCTGACGAGCGGGAAGAGGTTGACCAGCGGGGCCACGACGGCCGCCTTGCCGCCGGCCGCGTAGGCGGCGAGCACGGCGAAGTTGCCGAACGCGAGCAGGAAGCCGAGCGCCACCACCAGCGCCCAGGTGCGGCCGGTGACCTCCGCGGGCCAAGGCTCGCGCAGTGCGTACCAGACGCCCATCGGCACGAACGCGCCGAGGTACACCAGCGCCGCGGCCTCCGCCGAGGTATCCTGCGTGGCCAGCTTCTGGAGGAATCCGGACAGGCCCCACAGCAGGATCGGCGGCAGCGCCACCACCACGGTCGGCGAGAGCAGGCCGGCGCCGTCGGAGACGTTGAAGAGCCAGATGGCGACGAAGGCCAGCCCCAGCCCAGCCGCCTGCACCGCGCCCAGTTTTTCGCGCAACAGCACGAGCGCCAGCAGCACGGTGACGACCGGCGCCAGGGCCACCAGCGAGATCACCGAGGCGAAGCGCTCGCCCCGAGCGGCGGCCGCATAATACGGGATGTTTGCGAGGCACGAGACCACGCCGCCGGCGAGGGCCAGCAGCAGCCCGCGCCGCGAGGCCCGGCGGAGCCGTCCACGACCGGACAGCGCGAGCAGCGCCAGCACCGGCAGGAAGCCCAGCGTCGAAAGCGCCTGGTTCTGCTCCGCCGTCAGGGCGCTGCCGAGCAGGCGGGAAAGGAAGGCCCAGCCTCCCCACGCGGCGAGCGTGAGCAGGGTCCAGAGCAGCCAGGCGGGCATTCTCACGGCAGCTCCTTCACGCGCAGGCTGCGGAAGCGCACGGTTTTTCCGTCGTCGTAGCTCTGCAGGCCGAGGTGGCCGGAGGCCGTGCGGCGTTCCGGGTCGGTCCAGGAAGTGACGAGCCGGCCGTTGAGGCGCACCTCGTAGAGCTGGTTGGTGCAGAGAAGCTCGAACTCGTTCCATTCACCGGGGGCGCGGGTGTTGGCCGCGGCCGAGGCCGCGAACGGATAGATCGAGCCGGTGCGCCACGCCGGCTTTTCCGGCTCCGGGTCGCCAATCTCCAGCTCGTGCCCGCGCTTCACCGCCATCCACGGGTCGTCGCCGGGCGGAGGGAAGCGCACGAACACGCCGGAATCCGCGGCCGGCTGCTCCTGCACGAACTCGCCGCGCAGCACGAAGTTCGTGAAGATGCGGTTCGTATACCACCACAGGCCCATTCCGCCGTGCGCCGTGGCGACCCCGTCCTCCAGCGTGAAGCCGCCGGGGCGGAACTGCGTCCAGCCCGCGGCGGCCGGCGCGGCGAGCAGCGGCGTGAAGCCCGGCTCCGCCGCCGGCCCTTGGTCCGCCGCAAGGAGGGCGGCGGCGAAGGCCGGCACGGCGAGGCTCGGGAGCGCGGCGCACGGACGCATGAACGCCCTGTGACTGCCACCGAACCGCCGGTGCGGCAATGCACTTGGGTGCAAAACAAATTGAGTTTTTGTCCACACCCGCGGAAACCGTCCCCGTGCCCCGCCGCGCCGCCCCTCCCGCCGCCCGGCGCCGCGTGGCCGTGTGCGTGGACAAGAGCCGCGCCTACGGCCGCGGCGTGCTGCGCGGCATCGCCGGGTACGTCGAGACGCACGGCCGGTGGTCGCTCACGCTGCACCCGCGCGCCTCGGGCCGCTACAGCGCGGACTGGCTGCGCGACTGGCAGGGCGACGGCGTGCTGGCCTTCATCGAGGACGAAGCCGTGGCGGCGGCGCTGCGCCACGCGCGCCTCCCGGCCATCGAGCTGTTCGGCCACCGGCTGGACCTCGGCCTGCCGCACGTCGGCAACGACGAGGAGGCCATCGGCCGGCTTGCGGCGGAGCACCTGCTGGCGCGGCAGTTCCGCCACTTTGCCTTCGCCGGCCTGACGGACGCGCTGTGGTCGGAACGGCGGCGGCGCGGCTTCGCGGAGCGCCTGGGTAGGGCGAAGCTGCGGCCGGAGACGTTCGCCTGCGCGGATGATGACGACGCCAGCCTCGCCGCGTGGGAGGCGAACCAGCGCCGGCTCCGCGCCTGGCTGCGCGGCCTGCCCCGCCCGGCCGCCGTAATGGCCGCCAGCGACCGCCTCGCGCTGCGCCTGCTCGATGCCTGCCGCGCGGAGGGCCTCGGCGTGCCGGAGCAGCTCGCCGTGATCGGCGTGGACAACGACGAGGAAACCTGCCGCCTCGCGGACCCGCCGCTGACGAGCGTGTGCGACGACGCGCCGGAAGTCGGCCGGCGCGCCGCGGCGCTGCTGGACGCCTGGATGTCCGGCCGGCGCGTGGCGAAGGACACGCTCATCCTCGTCCCGCCGGCCGGCGTGGCCACGCGGCGCTCGACCGAAGTCACCGCCGTGGACGACCCGCTGGTGGCGCGGGCCTGCGGGCTGATCCGCGAGCGCGCCTGCGACGGGTTGACGGCTGCCGGGCTGGCCCGCGAGCTGCGGGTGTCACGGAGCCATTTCTACGCGCGTTTCCGCCGCGCGCTGGGCCGCCGGCCGCACGAGGAGATTCTGCGGACGCGCCTCGAACTTGCGCAGGCGCTGCTGCGGCAGGGCGCGCTGTCCGCGGCGGAGGTCGCCGCCCGCTGCGGCTTCGCGCATCCGGAGTACCTGACCGTGGCGTTCAAGCGCGAGCTGGGCGTGACACCGGGGGCGTTCCGGCTGCGCGGCGGCCCTGGTTGAAGGCCTGCCCGCGGCGTGGCCCGCCGCCGTCCTTTTGAATTGCCCCGCCGTTCCGTTCCGTCCGAAATCCGTCCCATGAACTCCCTGACCCGCCGGTCCTTCGTCAAGCGCACCGCCACCACTGCCGCCGTGCTGTCCGCCGCGTCCTGGAACCGCGTGCTCGGCTCGAACGAGGCCGTGCGCGTCGGCGTCATCGGCTTCCGCGGCCGGGGCGGCGACCACATCGGCGGCCTGTCAGGCATCCCCGGCGTCCGCATGGCGGGCCTGTGCGACGTGGACGGCAAGGTGCTCGACGCCGAGGTGAAGAAGCGCAACGAGAAGGGCGAGGACGTGAAGGGCTTCACGGACATGCGGAAGCTTTTCGAGGACAAGTCCATTGACGTCGTCACCACCGCGACGCCGAACCACTGGCACGCGTTGCTCACCGTCTGGGCCTGCCAGGCCGGCAAGGACGTGTACTGCGAGAAGCCCGTGTCCCACAATGTCTGGGAGGGCCGCCAGGCCGTGAACGCCGCGCGCAAGTACAACCGCGTGGTCCAGACCGGCACGCAGAGCCGCTCGAGCCACGCGATCAAGGAGGCCGTCGAGTGGGTCCAGGCCGGCAACCTCGGCAAGATCACCCTCGCGCGCGGCCTCTGCTACAAGCCGCGCCGCAGCATCGGCAAGGTCACCGCGCCGACGCCCATCCCGCCGGGGATTGACTACGACCTCTGGTGCGGCCCCGCGCCGATGGTCCCGCTGATGCGGCAGAACCTCCACTACGACTGGCACTGGGTCTGGGACACCGGCAACGGCGACGTCGGCAACCAGGGCATCCACCAGATGGACATCGCCCGCTGGTTCCTGGGCGAGCAGGAGCTGTCCTCCCGCGTCATCAGCGCCGGCGGCCGGCTCGGCTACGTGGACGACGGCCAGACCCCCAATACGCAGGTGGTGTACCACCATTACGACCGCGCGCCGCTCATCTTCGAGGTGCGCGGCCTGCCCCAGGACAGGGCCAGCCAGGCCGACGCGCTCTGGACCAAGAGCATGGACAAGTTCATGGGCGGCTCCGTCGCGGTCGTCATCCACTGCGAGGGCGGCCACGTCCTTGTGCCTTCCTACTCGGAAGCCGTCGCCTTGGACACCACCGGCACGGAGCTGAAGCGCTGGAAGGGCGCGAAGAACCACTACGAGAACTGGATCGAGGCCGTGCGCGCGCGGAAGCCGG
The DNA here is from genome assembly GCA_046155815.1 of Limisphaerales bacterium. Taxonomy (GTDB): domain Bacteria; phylum Verrucomicrobiota; class Verrucomicrobiia; order Limisphaerales; family CAIMTB01; genus JBJXFY01. The sequence continues at coordinate 6,332 of JBJXFY010000210.1, forward strand.
CTCTGCTCACCGCCGACATCCTCGAGGGCCACCTCTCCAGCGCGCTCTGCCACACCGGCAACGTCTCGTACCTGCTGGGCAGCCGGATGAAGCCCGGCGAGGCCCGCGAGCGGCTGGCCGGTTTCAGCGGGCTCCACGAGGCGTACGACCGCATGGTCGAGCATCTGCGGAGGAACGAGATCAACCTGGACGAGGACAGACTGGCCCTCGGCGCCGGCCTGACGATGGACCCGAAGACCGAGCGGTTTGCCGGCAACGACGCGGCCAACCGCCTGCTGACCCGCGAGTACCGGAAGCCCTACGTCGTGCCGGAACAGGTGTAGCGCCGGGCGGCCCTCAGATCTCCCCCGCGCGCACGCAGGCCAAGTCCCGGCCGTCGTGCGGCCGCAGTTCCGGGCGTTCCCCGCGGCAGCGCTCCTCGGCATACGGGCAGCGCGGGTGGAAGGCGCAGCCGGCCGGCGGGTTCAGCGGCGAGGGCGGGTCGCCCGCGAGGATCACGCGGGCCCGCGCCCGCTCGCGGTCCGGGTCCGGCAGCGGCACGGCGCTGACCAGGGCGCGCGTGTAGGGATGCGCCGGCCGCGAGAAGATGTCCGCCGCCGGCCCCAGCTCGACGATCCGGCCGAGGTACATCACCGCGATGCGGTTGCTGATGTGCTTCACCACGGCGAGGTCGTGCGAGATGAAGACGAGCGTCAGTCCCAGCTCCCGCGAGAGTTTCGCCAGCAGGTGGATGCTCTGCGCCGGGATCGCGACGTCGAGCGCGCGCACCGGCTCGTCGGCCACGATGAGCCGCGGCCCGACGGCGAGGGCGCGGGCGATGGCGATGCGCTGCCGCTGGCCGCCGGAGAATTCGTGCGGGTACTTCCGCTGGAAGCGCGGCGCCAGGCCCACCTGCTCCATCAGCGCGGCCACGCGCCCGGGCAGCTCCGTCGCCGGCACGTTGCGGTGCGCACGCAGGGCCTCGGCCAGCGTGGCAAAGACCGTCATGCGCGGGTTCAGCGAGGCGTAGGGATCCTGGAAAATCATCTGGAAATCCCGCCGGGCCATCCGCAGTTCCGCCGGGGGCATCGTGGCGAGGTTGCGGCCGGCGAGCACGACGGCCCCGGCGGTCGGCCGCACGAGCTGGAGGATGGTGCGGCCGAGCGTGGACTTGCCGCAGCCGGACTCGCCCACGAGTCCGAGGATCTCGCCCTCCCGCAGGTCGAGGGAAACGCCGTCCACCGCGCGCACGGTCCCGGTGCGCCGCCGGAAGACGACGCCGCGCTCGACGGGGAAATGCGTCCGCACGTCGCGCAGCTCGAGGAAGGGGGCGGGACTCATGGGAGGACGAGATCTCCCCGTTGCACGCGCAGGCAGGCGGTGGCGTGGCCGGGGGCAACTTCCATCAGCGCCGGCGTCTCCGCGCGGCACGCCTCCGCGGCGAACCCGCAGCGCGGGGCGAAGGCGCAGCCCGGCAGCGGACGCGACAGGTCGGGCGGCTGTCCCGGGATGGTCTCGAGCTCGGCGCCGGGAGCGTGCTGCAGCGGACGGCTGCGCTGGAGGGCACGGTTGTACGGATGCCGCGGCGTGTAGAAGAGGTCGCGCACCGGCGCTCGCTCCACGATGCGGCCCGCGTACATCACCTGCACGCGGTCGCACAGGCCGGCCACGACCCCGAGGTCGGGGGAGATGAAGATGACGGCCGTGCCGTTGGCCTGCTGCTCGCGACGGATGAGGTCGAGGATCTGCGCCTGCACGGTCACATCCAGCGCGGTGGTCGGCTCGTCGCAGACCAGCAGGTCGGGCCGCGTGATCATGGCCATGGCGATCATCACGCGCTGGCGCATGCCGCCGGAGAACTCGTGCGGGTACGCCTGCAGCCGCGCCTCCGGCTCGGGCACGCCGACCTCGGCCAGCGCCTGCAGCGCCCGTTCCCGGGCGGCGGCCTTCGGGGTGCGCCCGTGGATGAAGAGCGGCTCCATGAGCTGCTCGCCCACGCGGAGGTATGGGTTCAGCGCCGTCATCGGATCCTGGAAGATCATCGCCAGCCGCCGGCCGCGCAGCGAGCGCAGCGCCGCCGCGCCGCAGGCGAGGAGGTCCGTGCCGTCAAAGCGGGCCGTGCCGCCCTCGATCCGGCCGGGCGGCTGCGGAATGAGTCCGAAGAGCGCGTGGCAGGTCACGGACTTCCCGGAGCCGGACTCGCCCACCAGCCCGAGCGTCTCGCCGCGGTCCACGGTGAAGGACACGTCCTGCACCGCGCGCACCACGCCGCCCCGCGTGTGGAACGCGACGCGCAGGTTCTGGACGTCGAGGAGGGGCATCAGGATGGGGATCCGCAGATGGACGCAGACGGACGCAGATGGAGGTGCCCCAAAGCGCCGGCCCCGCCCTTCGATGATCTGCGTCGTGCCGCGTTCATCTGTGGATGAATTCCCGCGTCAGTCCTTCGCCGCCCGCACGTCCAGCGCGTCGCGCAGGCCGTCGCCGATGAAGTTCAGCGAGAACAGCGTGAGCGCGAAGGCGCCGCCCGGGAAGAGCAGCAGCCACGGGTATTCGCGCATCACCTCCGCGCCCTCCTTGATGAGCACGCCCCATGAGCTGAGCGGCGGCGGCACGCCCAGGCCGAGGAAGCTCAGGAACGCCTCCAGCAGCATCACCATCGGCACGGTGAGCGTGGCGTACACGATGATCGGCCCGAGCGCGTTCGGGATCATGTGCCGCACGATGATGACGCGGCGGCGCAGGCCGAGCGCGACGGCCGCCTCGACGAATTCCTGCCGCTTCAGGGCCATGACCTGGGCGCGGACGATGCGCGCCATGGTGAGCCACTCGACCGCGCCGATGGCCACGAACAGCAGCCAGAACTGCTGCCCGAAGAAGACCATCAGAAGGATCACGAAGATCGTGAACGGAATGGCGTACACCAGCTCGACGAAGCGCATCATCGCCGCGTCCAGCTTGCCGCCGACGTAGCCGGCGATGGCGCCGTAGAGCACGCCGATGACGAGGGACACGGCGGTCGCGAGCAGGCCGACGCTGAGCGAGATGAGGCCGCCGTAGCCCATGCGCGTGAGCAGGTCGCGCCCGAGCTGGTCCGTGCCGAGCCAGTGGGCGCGGCCGGGCGGGGCGGCGCCGAGGGCGAGGTTCTGCGCCGTGTAGCCGTAGGGGCTGAGCAGCACGGCGGCGAACGAGCCGAGCGTGACCAGCGCGAGCAGGACGAGGCCGGCCACGGCGAGGCGGTTGCGCCGGAGGCGGTGCCAGGCATCGCGCCCGAGCGAGGAGGGAGCCTCGGCTTCCTCCGTGAGGGCGGGGGCGGCGGCGGCGTTCATGCGAGGCGCACGCGCGGATTGAGCCAGGCCTGGAGCACGTCCACCACGAGGTTCAGCGCGACGATCAGCGTCGCGTAGAGCAGCACGGTGCCGAGGACCATCGTGTAGTCGCGGTTCAGCGCGGACTTCACGAAGAACTGCCCGAGGCCGGGAACGCCGAAGATCGTCTCGACGACGAAGGAGCCGGTGATCAGGCCCGCCGCGGCCGGACCGAGGAAGGCCACCACCGGCAGCAGCCCGCCGCGCAGCGCGTGGCGGAGGAGCACGCGCGCCTCGGAGGCGCCCTTGGCCCGCGCGGTGCGGATGAAGTCCTGCGACAGCACCTCGAGCATCCCGCCGCGGGTGAGGCGCGCGACGTAGGCGGCGTAGTACCCGCCGAGCGTGAGCGCGGGCAGCACGCGGTCGCTCCACGCGTACCAGCCCCACGAGTTGAACCAGCCGAGGGTCAGGGCGAAGACCAGCACCAGCAGCGGCCCGAGCACGAAGGTCGGCAGGCAGAGGCCCAGCGTGGCGAGCGACATGGGCACGAAGTCCAGCGCCGTGTTGCGCCGCAGCGCGGCGAGCAGCCCGGCCCCGAGACCCAGCACCAGCGCCACCAGCAGCGCCCACGCGCCCAGCTCCAGCGACACGGGGAAGGCGTCGGCAATCAGCTCATTGACGGTGTGGGTGTGGAACTTGAACGACGGCCCGAGGTCCCCCCGCAACAGGTCGCCCATGTAGGCCAGGTATTGCCACCCCAGCGGCTGGTCGAGGCCGTACTGGCGCTCGAGGTTCAACTGGATTTCCGGCGTGACGGCGCGCTCGGCGGAGAAGGGGCCGCCCGGCGCCAGGCGGACCATGAAGAACGTGACGGTGGCGATGAGCAGCAGCAGCGGGATCGTCTCGAGCAGGCGGCGGACGAGGAAGCGCAGCATGGCGGCTCAGTCGCGGCGCGTGAGCGGCGTCCCCACGTCGAACGACGCGCCGTGGAAATTGTAGAGATTGTGCAGGTTCGGGTGCCAGTCCCGCAGCGCCGGATGGACGAGGGCCGCCTTCACGTAGAAGTAGATCGGGATCACCGGCAGCTCCGCCACCAGCACGGCCTCGGCCTCGGCCATGATGCGCCGGCGCTCCGCGGGGTCGGCCGTGGCGGCGGCGCGGGCGATGAGGACGTCATAGCGCGGGCTGCCCCAGCCGGTCTTGTTGTTGCCGTCGCCGGTCTTCCAGAGATCGAGGAAGGTATTGGGGTCCACGTAGTCGCCGATCCAGCCGGCACGCGAGAAGTCGTAGTTCATCGTGCGCTCGTTATCGAGGTACACCTTCCACTCGGTGTTCGCGAGCGTGACGCGGATGCCGAGGTGTTTCCGCCACATCTCCTGGATGGCCTCGGCGATGGCCCGGTGCTTCTCCGAGGTATTGAAGTTGAGGGCGAACTCCGGAAAGCCCCGGCCCTCCGGGAAGCCCGCCTCGGCCAGCAGCCGCTGCGCCTCGGCCACGTCCTTGCCCGCGGCGAACGGCGGCGAGGTGTACCCGGCCATCCCCGGCGGCACCATGTGGTAGGCGGGCAGGGAGCCGTCGCGCAGCACGTTCTCGCACAGCGCCTCGCGGTCAATGGCCAGCGCGAGGGCGCGGCGCACGCGGGGATCCTGGAGCGGCCCGCGCGTGGTGTTCACGCGGTAGAAGTAGGTGCCGAGGTACGGGTCAATGCGCAGCTCGGCCGGGCGGTTTTCCCGCCACCAGTCCAGCTTCGCCCGCGGCACCTCGTAGGTCACGTGCAGCAGCCCGGAGCGGAAGGCCGTCTCCTCCGTGTCCAGCGAGCTGATGGGGAAGTAGCGGATTTCGTTCAGCTTCACGTGCGCGGCGTCCCAGTAGCGGGGGTTCTTCCTCAGGATGACGTGCCGGCCGATGCGCCACTCGTGGAAGGTGAAAGGGCCGTTGCCCACGAAGTTCTCCGGCCGCGTCCAGCGCGTGCCCTTGCGCGCCTCCCCGCCGAACTTCGCCACCGTCGGCATGTGCACCGGATACCAAGTGTAGTGGTACCCGATCATGCCGAGGAAGTAGGGCGTCGGCGCGTTCAGGCGGATGCGGTAGGTGTGCGGGTCGGGCGCCTCGAAGCCGACCTCGGCGAAGTTCGTGATCCGCCCGGTGTAATACGCCTCCGCGTTCGTGACCACGAACATCATCCCGGCGTACTGGCAGCCCAGCGCGGGCGTGAGCACGCGGCGGTGGGACTGGAGGAAGTCCAGCGACGTGACGGGATCGCCGTTGGACCAGCGGGCATCCTTGCGCAGGTGGAAGGTGTACACCCGACCGTCCGGCGAGACCTCCCAGCGCTCCGCCGCTCCGGGCTGCGGCGAAAGGTCGCGCGTGTCCAGGCGCACGAGGCCCTCGAGCAGGCCGTCAATCACGTTGTGCTCCGGGATGCCCGTCACCGCGTGCGGGTCCACGTCCGTGAGGTCGTCCCCGTTGCCGATGAGCAGCACGCCCTCGCGCGCGGCGCGGTCAGCCATGCGCTCGCTCTCGCCGCAGCCGGCCAGGAGCGCGGCGGCGGCGAGCGCGGCCAGCGCAGGGAGGCGGCGGACGTTCACGACCGCCACACTGTTCGCGGCGATGCCAACCGTCAAACCGCCGGGGCGGAATGCGCCGCCCGCCCCGCGGCTCGCCGGAAAGCCGGGGCGGGCCGGCGGTGGCCGGGCTTGTTCCGGGTCAAGCCGCCGCCGTCCTGGGCGTTGACTCAGCGGTGGCCGGCCGGAAGCTTCGCGCCGTGATGCGGCGCGCCGCCCAGTGGACCGTGGCGATGGTGCTGGCCCTTTCCTTGGGCCTGCACTGGGCCGTGCTCCAGACGGCCGCGTGGGCGGGCATGCTGGCCTCCTATTCCCGCCAGACCTCCTTCGCCGAGGCCGTCGCGTGGACCTTCGACGGCCAGCACCCCTGCCGCGTCTGCAAACTGGTCGAGGCCGGCCGATCCGCCGGCGGGGAGCAGCCGCTCGCGCCGGTGCGAACCTTCAAGCTCGATCCGGCCACGCCGGCTTCCGCAGCCACCGAAGCCATGGTCCCGGCCACCGAGCCGGAAGCCGGTTCCTTCCCGTGGCCGGCCGTCTGGACCGCCCGCACCGAGACTCCGCCCGTCCCGCCGCCCCGTTTCGCCTGACCCGCCGCGCCGCCTTGGCGGCGCGGCCCTTCCCCCCGGCCGGCCGCGCCTGCGGCCGGTGATGTCAGGTTCCGAAACCCGCCGCCGCACTTCGGCGGCATCCGTCCGCAATCCCAGTCCCTTCGTATCCGAAAAGGCCGGCGCGCGCAGGTCATGGCGCTGCCCGTTCCGGCCTTCGCCCCCGCCGCCGCATCGGCGATGCGGTGGCGGATGAAATCTCAGCCGCCATGTCAACCCGAACCACCATGTCCATCCTCCTGAACTCACCCCCCGTCGCCTCCCATCCCTTCCCGTGCCACGTCGCGCGCCGCCTGCCGGCGGTGCTGACGGCGCTGCTCCTGCTCGCCGGCCGGGCCGGCGCGCACGACACCTTGCTGACCAACGTCCCCATGCAGGGGCCCATGATCCACGTGGGCTTCGAGTACCACGCGGCGCACCAGGCGCTGCATGTCCACCTCGACCCCGGCGTGCCCGCGCTGACTCCCCTCGCCCTCAGCCATCCGGACGCGATGTTCGCGGCGGACGCCCCGTGGCGCGCCTACCTGGACCCGCACACGCTCGGCTGGGCCTTCAACCGCCAGTACGGTTTCGTCGTGGGCGGCGATTCGGACCCGCTGCCGGCGGGGAGCGCGATCTGGATCCGCCAGATCTCCGCTACGCCCGGCCTGCAGGTCTTCCGCTACCGGCCGGCTGGTCCCGCGACGTGGGCGCCGATGTTCGGCTCGGACGGCTCGACGAACGTCTTCGAGTGGAGCCTGACCATGTTCCATCCCGCGTACGCCTGCCCGCCCGACGGCGGCCCGCACGAGGCCGCATATGAGGCGTTCCTGGTGAATCCGGCCACGGGCGAGCCGGTGGCCGGCGTCGTGCCGGCCGCGTTCACGCTGAAGTGGACGGTGGCCGGACAGGCCACCGGTCCCGAGCTGGCCATCGCGCACAAGGTTGCCCTCACCTGGGCAGCCGACGGCACGAACCACGTCGTCCAGTGGTCGCCGGCCGCCACGGGCGCGCCGTGGACCACGCTGACGAACACGCCGGGCGTGCTCGACGGCCGGCTCACGATCCTGGTCGCGCCGGACAAGGAGGCCGGGTTCTTCCGGCTCGCGCCCATGGACGGCGGGCATCACCGCGGCCACTGACCAACCGGCCGTGCGGATTCCTGCATCATCTCGCGTTCCGGCCGGCCCGGCCCCGTGTGGGTTCGGGTCGGCCCGGGGCTTCACGCTGATCGAGCTGCTGGTCGTCATCGCGATCATCGCCCTTGTCGCCAGCCTGCTCCTGCCGGCGCTTGGGCGGGCGCGGGAGAAAGCCCGGGCGGCGACCTGCCTCAACCACGTCCGGCAGGTCGGACTGGCCCTGCAGCTTTACGTCGATGATCATGGCGACGAGCCGCCGCGCAGCCAGCACTCGGCAGCGGCGCACGGCGTGAGGCCGTGGGGCGTCACGCTGCGCCCGTACCTCGGCCTGTCGGCGGAGCCGGAGCGCGGCGGCCCGCGCGGCGGCGTGTTCCGCTGCCCGGCCGACCGGCGGACCAACGGCTGGAGCTACGGTCTGAACGTCTATTTCGAGCTCGACCCGGAGCACGACGACTACCCCGGCCGCCCGGCGACGTGGCGGCGTCTCAGCCTCATCCCCCAACCCTCCGACACCGTCTGGCTGGGTGAAGCCGCCGGGTCCGTGGACCATCTGATGGCCCATTTCTGGGTCGAGGACGGCCCGGTCGAGGTGGCGACCAACCGCCATGGCCGCGTCAGCCTCCATGGCCATGTCGACGGCCACGCCGCCGCGCGACGCTTCACCGACACCTTCCGGCCCTCGGCGGGTGTGGACTGGTGGAATCCCGCCCGCGATCCTTGAACCATCCGCCGGTCTCGTTACCGGCGTCCGCCCCGCTCCGTCCGACGTACCTTCCCAAACTTGGACCTATCACTGCCCATGAATCCGAAGCTTCTGCCCGCCCTGGCCGCCGTCCTGCTGGCCGGCCCCGCATGGGGTCGCGGCCTTGAACTCACCGTCAACTCCGTCGGCAACGACAACACGCCCGACGCCCGCCTCACCTTGGTCGAGGCGCTCCTGCTGGCCAGCGATTCCCTCGGCCGGCCCGTGTCCGCCGGCGAGTCGGCCCTCATCCTCGAGGACATCTCCGGCGAGGAGCTGGAGATCCGCTTCGCCGTTCCGGGCGCCGGGCCGCACTTCATCGCCGCGCCGCCGGGTGGCTTTCCGCCACTGGTCACGCTGGACTTCACGCGGACGCTGATCGACGGCTACTCCCAGCCCGGCACCCTGCCGAACACCGGGCCGGTAGGGGGCACGAACAACGCCGTGCTCAAGCTGGTGCTCGACTGCCGCGTGCTCGCCGCCGACCCGGTCACGGGCGAGACGCCGGACTATTCCCTGCGCCTCGTCGGCCCGGACATCCATGTCCGCGGCTTCTCGGTCCTCGCCAGTCAGGACTCGCCGAACTACGGCGTGTACTTCAGCGACGGCGCGGCCGGCGGGCAGGTGAGCGGCTGCTGGTTCGGCCTCTCGCCGGACCAGACGATCCTCTCCGGCGGCGAGGTCGCCATCGCGGCCTACGGCACGGAGGGCGGGCACGTCTTCGGCTCGGACGGCAACGGCGTGGACGACCTGGCCGAGGTCAACGTCATCGTCGCCCAGGCCATCGGCGGGCAGTTCGAGGACACCAAGGACATCCATGTGCAGGACAACCTCATCGGCGTGCTGCCGGACGGGAGGACGCTGCCGCCGGAGGACATCCGCGACGCGCTCGAGGGCGACGCCGTGGAGGGCGCGGGCCTCGCCGGCACGATCACGCTGCGACGGAACGTCATCGGCGGGATGCGCGGCGATGTGGTGGAGTTCTACGGTCCGGCGGAACGGCTCGTCATCCAAGGCAACTGGATCGGCGTCGCCGCCGACGGCGTCACCCCGCTGCCCAACGGCAACTTCCTCCGCGTGCAGGCCGTGCAGGCCGTCGTCGGCGCGGAGGCGGACGCGCCCACGGGCTCCGCGCTGTCCAACCGCATCCACAACCATTCCGGCTACCTCTTCCGCCACACGCGGCCGGACACGCGGATCGAGCACCGCGGAAATCATCTTGTCGGCAACACCGGGCCGTACTTCGAGCTGCTGGAGAACTCCCTCGCCGGCCTGCGCCTCGGCCGCGACACGGATCTCGCGCCCGTGCTCGCGACGAACTCCACGCGCCAGCTCCTGCGCGGCACCGTGCTGCTCAGCGGTCCCGGCACGAACGGCCTCACCGCCGCCGTCGTGGACGTGCACCTCGCCGAGCCGGGGCCGGCCCCGGAGCATCCGGTCATCGGCCTGCGCCTCGCGACGTTCCTCGAAGGTGGCCTGGCGGACCTGGATCCGCTGCCCGGCGCGTTCGCCTTCGACCTGACGGACGTGGCGGGAATCAACTTGGCCGCGCACCTCGTCGTGACGAGCACGCTCAGCGAAGATTCGGGCACGGACACCTCGCCCTTCTCGAACCTGCTGGCGCTCCCGCCCGAAGCCCCCAGCCTCGCCATCGCTCGTGACGGCGACGAAGTCGTGCTGACCTGGAGCGATCCGGCTTACGGCGCGCAGTTCCTCTTCGGCAACCTCGCCGACCCGAACGGCTGGTCGGACATCCCCGGCGATTCGCCCCGGCGCGCGCCGCTGTCACTCAGCCAGGCCGCGTTCTTCCGGCTGAAGAAGCGGTGAGTTCCCGGAGCGCCGGCCATACAAGCCGTTTGGCTTTTCACTGGAGACCCCGCAGCGTGCCGTCGTGATCTGGAAGGCGCTGATGATCGCGGCGGCCTTGGGCCGTCCGGCCGTCGTCATGGCCGCGGAGCCGGGGGCCCCACGGGCGCTGGACGTGCCCGAACTGGAGGTTCCCTTCCAGGTCACGGACCGCATTTTTTCGGGCGGCCTGCCCGAGGGCGACGCCGCCTTCGCCGCGCTCCAGAAGCTCGGCGTGAAGACGATCATCTCCGTGGACGGCACCAAGCCGGAAGTCGAACGCGCCGCGAGGTACGGGCTCCGCTACATCCACCTGCCGCACGGCTACGACGGCATCCCCACGAACACGGCCGCCCGCCTCGTGAAGGCGGCGCAGACGGCCGACGGGCCGATCTACCTGCACTGCCATCACGGCCGGCACCGCGGCCCGGCGGCGGTCGGGCTGATCGCCCAGGCCACCGCGGGCTGGACCACGAACCAGGCCGTCGCGTGGCTCCGGCAGGCCGGCACGTCCGCGGACTACGCCGGGTTGTTCCGCGACAACGTGAACTTCCGCCCGCCCGCGCCGGAGTTCCTCGCCTCGCTGGGCACGAACTTCACGTCGCGCGCGGAAGTGTCCGGTCTCGTGGAAGGCATGGTCGAGGTGGACCGGCGCTGGGAGCACTTGAAGGAAATCCAGCAGGCCGGCTGGCGGGCGCCGGCGAAACATCCCGACCTTGTGCCGGCCACCGAGGCCCTGCTGCTCCAGGAGGCGTACCGCGAACTGCTGCGCGTGCCGGAGTCCGCGGAGCGGGGCGACGACTTCCTCGCGCTGCTGCGGCAGGCCGGGGCGGAGGCGGAGGAACTGCACGCCGCGCTCAAGGCCGGCGGCGATCCCGCGCGGGTCGAGGCCGCCGCCCGCGCCGTCGGCCGGAGCTGCTCGGCGTGCCACCGGCGGTTCAGGAACTGACGCCGGCCCGCCGCGCCCCCCCGGGCTCAGTGCTTCAAGAACTCGTCCAGCGCCGCGCGGCTGATGCGCCAGGTGCTGCCGATCTTCTTCCCCTTCAGCTCGCCGGCCTCGAGCGTGGCGAGCACGTCGCCCTCGCTCACGCCGAGCTGCTGGGCCACCTCTCCCGGCGACAGCAGCGCCGGCGCGACGGCGGCCGGAGCCGCGGCCACCGGCGGCGGCACCGCGCCGGGCGCGGCCTGCGGGGCCATCATTGAGGCGGCCATCTCGCGAGCCATCGCAAAGCCCGCGCCGAGCTGCGCCGCGGCGGCGGCGGGACTGTCGCCCCCGCCTTTCTCGAGACCCTGCGCCATCTGGAACTTCACGTAGTCGTTCAGGTTCCCCACGGCCGACATGCTGGAGCGCTTGTCAATCGCCGCCTCGACCTCGGGCGGCACGGAGGCGTTCTCGAGGATGAAGCTGCTGATCTCGATGCCGTACTTCCCCGTGACCTGCGGGTTGATGAGCGGCAGCAGCGCCTCGCCCAGGTCCTGGTAGCGCGTGGCGAGGTCCAGCACCGGAATCTTCGCCGACGCCAGCGCGTCGCTGAACACGCTGATGATCCGCGAGCGCATCGTGTCCTGGAACTCGTCCAGCCGGAAATGCGCGTCCGTGCCGGCGACCTCCCTCAGGAACGTCCGCGGCTCGACAATCTTGAAGTCGAAGGTGCCGAAGGCCCGCACGCGCACGATGCCGAAGTCGGCGTCGCGCATCATGATCGGGTTGGACGTGCCCCACCTGTTGCCGGTGAAGAGGCGGGTGACGAGGTAGTACACGTCCGCCTTGAAGGGGCTCTCGAAGCCGTACTTCCAGCCCTTGAGCCGCGACAGGATCGGGATGTTGTCGGTGACCAGCGAGTGCTTGCCCGGCCCGAAGGTGTCGCCGAACTGGCCGAGGTACATGAACTGCACCGTCTGCGACTCGCGCACGATGAGCTGCGCGCCGTTCTTGATCTCCTTGTCCTCGTCCGGCCAGCGGTAGCTGAGCGTGTCGCGGGAATCGTCGTCCCACTGGATGATCTCCCAGGCTTGGGACTTGAGGAAGTTGAGTAGGCTCATGGCGGTTGGAAAAGCGCGCGGATCAACGCACCAAACGAAAAGGAATGCAACCGAAGCCGCCTGTGGCGGCAGAGGGCGCGGCGGTCCCGGTCGGGCCGGCGATCCGCCCCCCATCGGGGACCGGCTTCGAGGCGGGCCCATGCTTCCAATCGCGGCGGTACCGAATCAAACGGGCGGGAGCCTAGGAAGGGAATGCCGGCGGTCGTGACAACCAAAGGGGCTCCGTCGGCGTCGCGGAATCCCGGCGGTCGAAGAGGAGCTCGAAGGACCGGTGGAGGCGCCGGACCACCAGGTCGCTCATCCCGGAGAAGTGGCTCAGTCTGGCCGGCAGCCGCTTCCGGCCGGTGGCCGCCTGGGCCACGGCCGCCACCTGCCGGAAGATGTGGTCCGGGTCGTAGAAGGAGAGCTCCACATGCGGCTCGGACGGGGTGGCCCAGCGGCGGGCGAGCTGGCCCCAGACCAGCTTGAGGACGGACACCCTCCTGTTTTGCTGCGGATCGCCGACCAGCGCGCGGCTGACGCGGACCGTGCGCAGCCAGCGGCTCTGCGTGGCGTCCAAGTCGAGGCCGACGATTTCCGAGATGGCGCGGGCGTACGCGACGCAGCCTGCGCCCTCGAGGTAGCGCGGGTGGCTGGCCAGCCCGCCGTAGATCCGGTCATTCCCCTTCTCCGGGTACTCCTTCAGGTAAAGCTGGAGGCGGAAGGCGGACTCCTCCGAGATGAGATAGGACACCCGATGGACGCGCCCGGAACGCACCTTCCTCCGCATCTCCTGCTGCAGGACGCCCGCCGTTTCAAGGGTTCCCGGATAGTCGGACAGGACCATGCCGAGGCCGATCTGGTCCACCAGGAGCTTCTGCACCACCTCTTTCCCCCGGTCGCTCATGCTCGCGAAGGAGTAGAAGGGGGCCTCGGCATCCTCGAAGCGCCGCGGTCCCTGAACCTCAACGGCCACATGCGAGATCTTGCGGTCGCGGGGGTGGAAGTAGTTGAACAGCGCGGAGAGGAAGAGCGTGCGTGGCGAAGCCCAGTTGATGCCCCACGGGCTGGAGAAAAAACAGAACGTGACGCGGTGCTCGCCGCGATAGAATCCGTCCTCGGGAATCTCCGGCCGGGGTGCGGGGGGGGAATGCCGCAGGCCGGCCAGTGCCGGCGCACGGGAGGCGACGCCCAGTAGCAGGGCTGGGCCGGGCGACAAGCCCGGGTTCACGGCGTGGGTGGCGGCTTTGGCGATGAGGCTCAAGCGGTACGAAAACTCCCAGCGGAGGCGGCCGCCGGGTTTGCGGTCGGCGGGGGATGAGCCGGGTGCCGGCCGTCTGGTGGTGCCATTACGAGCCCTTGACGTCGAAGCAGAACAGATGCTCCTGGTCGCGCAGGTAGAGGCGGCCGCCGATGACGACCGGTTGCGGCCAGATGCCGCCGCGGGGCGCGCGCTTCTCGGAGAGGGGGCTGAGCTTGAAGCGGCTCTTCTCCTTCCAGCCGGCGGGCGACGCCTCGACGAGGGCGACCTCGCCCGTGCGTTCGTCGAGGCAGTAGAGCATCCCGTCGGCGAAGTGGGCCGCGCCCTTGCCCAGGCTCTTGTCCGCCCAGACCTCCTCGCCCGTCTTGAAGTTCTGGCAGATCCAGCCGGGGCCGTCCGAGTAGCCGTAGAGGTGGTCGCCCACCAGCACCACGCCGCCGTGGTGGTTCTTCATCACCTTGTTGTCATAGACCACGGTGACCGCGTTGTCCGCGCCGAGCTTCACCAGCTTCGAGCCGATGCCGTAGCCGGCGGTCACATAGACGTGCCCGTCGTGGAAGATGGGCGTGGGGATGACCGCGACGCGGCCGGCAAAATCCGCCTGCCACAGCACCTTGCCGTTCTCCGGGTCGAGGCCGAAGAAGCGCTTCTCCACGAGCTGCACGACCTGCGGACGGCCCGCGTGCCGGATGAGGATGGGCGAGGCATACTGTGCCGCGTCCGTCAGCTCCGTGCTGCGCCAGAGCACGTCGCCGGTGAGCTTGTTCAGCGCGGCCATCGTGCCCTTGGACCCGCCGGGCGTGCAGAGGAGGCGGTCGCCCACGACGAGCGGCGACTCGGTGTAGCCCCAGTTCTGGAGCCGCCCTTCGAGGTCCTTCACGAGCGACTTCTGCCAGACAATCTTTCCGTCCGCGGTGCCGGCGCAGATGAGCAGGCCCTGTCCGCCGATGGCATAGACGCGGTCGCCGTCCACGGTGGGCGTCATGCGCGGGCCGTCACCCCAGTCGTTGGGATACTTCGGGCCGGCGGGCGCGGTCCAGAGTTCCTTGCCGTCGTTGGCGTCCAGCGCGATCAGCAGCTCCTGGTCGCCGCGCAGGCCCATGGTGAAGAGGCGTCCGTCCGCAATCGAATGGCCGGCATAACCCAGCCCCGTGTCCTTGAAGTGCCAGACCAGCTTCGGGCCACCCTCGGGCCACTGCTTGAGCAGGCCGGTGTCGGGCGAGCGTCCGGAGCGGTCCGGGCCGCGCCATTGTGGCCAGTCGGCGGCGGGGACGAGGTGGGCGGTGCAGACCAGGACGCACGCGGTGGCGAGGAGGCGGATCATGGCGGAGGACTTAGCTTGGGCAAGGTGCGGAGGATGCGGACGGGTGCAACCGGAGAAATTGGAAAGAAGAGGCAGCCTTCCGCCCGGTATGGCGAACACTGTTGCCGACGAAACGCCTCGTCATCGGCCGGGCGCCGTTAGAGGCCCGCGGTGCGGCGGATGATCTCCCGCAGCGGCGTGCGCGGGCGAAAGCCGGTGGCGCGCTCCAGCTTCTCCAGCGACGGCCGGCGACGCTGCATGTCCTCGAAGCCCGGCGCGTAGGCGGCGTCGTAGGGCACCAGCTCGAGGCGCGAGGATGACTTCAGCTCCGCGATCACGAGTTCGGCCAGTTCGCGGATGGTGACCTCCTCGTCGCCGCCCACGTTGAAAACTTCACCCACGGCCGCGGGCAGCGCGGCCAGCCGCAGCAGTGCCTCCACGACGTCGTCCACGAGACAGAAGCAGCGCGTCTGCGCGCCGGAGCCGAAGACGCGCAGCGGCGCGCCGGCGCGCGCGGCCTCCAGGAAGCGCGGCAGCACCATGCCGAACCGCCCGGTCTGGCGGGGCCCGACGGTGTTGAAGAGGCGCGTCACGATCACGGGCACCCCGCGCTCGCGCCCGCAGGCCAGCGCGAGGAACTCGTCCAGCAGCTTCGAGCAGGCGTAGCTCCAGCGGCCCACGCTCGGCGGGCCGACGATGAGGTCGTCGTCCTCGGAAAACACGGCCTTCGCGCTGCGGCCGTACACCTCGGAGGTGGAGGTGATGAGCACGGGCGTGCGCCGGTCCGCGGCGGCGTCGAGCACGGCGCGGGTCTCGGTGAGGTTGTTCTCGATGGTGGCCAGCGGCGACTGCACCACGAGGTCCACGCCCACGGAGGCGGCAAGGTGGAAGGCGAAGGACGCCCCTCGCACGAGGTCGGGCAGCTCAGCGCAGGAGGACACCCGGCCACGCACGAGCCGCAGGCCGGGATGCGCGCGGACGGCCGCGAGGTTGGCCTCCGCGCCGGTGCTGAGGTCATCGAGCACCACGACTTCGCGGCCGGCGGCGAGCAGGCGGGCGACGAGGTGCGAGCCGATGAAGCCCGCGCCGCCGGTGACGAGCACGGGGCCGTTCATGTGGGGAAACAGGATCGGACCGCGAAGGAGCGCAGAAGCGAAGGACAGACATGCTGAAACCGGCACGCCCGGGCGCGCCGGTGGATTTCACGCCGTGCGGACGGACGGCCGTTCTTCCAGCCTGCTCCGCTTCGCGCCTTCGCTGCTTCGCTGTTGGTTCCCGTCATGGCTTCCATGTCACGCGGATCCGGCTCGCGGCCGGGCGGGCACGAAGGCCTCCTCGTCGTGGCGCGGCAGCTCGCGCACAAGAAGTCCGACGGTGCGGTCGAGCGCGCCGCGGTTCTGGGCCACGACACCGGCGGCCCGGCGGCCCAGCTCCGCGCGGCGTGCCGGATCACCGAGCAGTTCGTCAAGGGCGCGCTCCAGCGCGGCGGCGTCCGACACCTGCACGATCGCCTGCGTCTCGAGGAACTTCGGCAGCACTTCCGGAAAGTTCTGCATGTTCGGCCCGACGACCACGGGCAGGCCGAGCGCGGCGGGCTCGATGGGGTTCTGCCCGCCTTCGCCGAGCAGGCTCTTGCCCACGAACACGAGGCTGGCGTGCTCATAGAAGAACCGCAGCTCGCCGGTGCTGTTCACGACCAGGCAGTCGGGCGGGCGGGCCACGTAGTCCTGGCTGAAGCTGAACTCGCTGCGGAACACGTATCGGATGCGGCGACGGCCGAGCTGGTGGCCCACCCGTCGCGCGCGCTCCTGGTGGCGCGGAACCAGCACGAGGAACAGCCCTGGATGCCGCGCCTTGAGCCGCCGGTGGATTTCCGCCAGCACCGCCTCCTCGCCCTCGTGGGTGCTGCCGGCCACCAGCACGGGCGCGCCGGCTTGGACGCCGAGGTGACGGAGGATTTTCTCCACGTCCACCGGACGCGTCGCAGTGGGCGGCGGGGCGTCGAACTTGAGCGAGCCGACGACCTGCACCACCTCCGGCCGGCAGCCCAGCTCGACCAGCCGCCGCGCGTCGCGCTCGCTCTGCGCGCAGACGCCGGCGAGCTGCGCGAAGAGTCCACGGAAAAGGAACCCGAGGCGGCGGTAGCCCCGGAAGGAACGCTCCGAGATGCGTGAGTTCACGAGGAACACCGGCACGCCGCGGCGCCGCGCGTACCACAGGAAGTTGGGCCACAGCTCCGCCTCGACGAGCACGACGGCCTCGGGGTGGACGACGTTGTGGGCGCGCTGCACGTACTTCCAGCGGTCCACCGGGTAGTAGATCTTCTCGACGTGGCTGGGGAGCTGGTCGCGCAGGCGGCCCATGCCGGTCGTGGTGGTGGTGGAGACGACCATCTTCACGTTGGGCAGGCTGGCCTCGAGGGCGGCGACGAGCTTGGCGGCGAGGTTGGCCTCGCCGACGCTGACCGCGTGGAGCCAGAGGACGTTCCGGTTCGTGAGGGATTGCTTGAGCTTCGAGCTGTAATGGCCGAACCGCTGCCCAAAGCCGCGCTGCCAGTCGCCGCGGCGCCACAGCCGGAAGAAGTAATAGGGCGCGCTCAGCGCGAAAAAGACCAGGAACAGGATGTTGTAGGCGGTGCGCATCAGGGCGGGGACAACCTCGCCGCGGATCATGCTTCATGTCCCGCGCGCCGACAACTGTTCGTCACGGGAAAGCCACGTGATCATGGGCGCATTTTTGCCCTGAACGCCGCCGGTGGGCCGTGCTGCCGCACGTGGCCTGCCGGGGCGGATCAACCGCCCTTCGCCGGCTTCCGGGCGGCCTTCCCCCTGGGCGGCCGGTTCGCCTCGTAGTGCGCGATGAACTTCCGCGCCGGCATCCGGCGGATCGCCTCGCCGATCACCTCCAGCGCGAGGTCTTCGGTCGTCTTGAAGCGGATGCAGCACTTGCCCATGTCCAGCCGCTTGCCGGTTTTCGCCCACGCGGCCTTGAACCAGCGCTCGTCCTTCGAAGGGCCGTACACGCAGCCGAGGTAGACGGACAGGTAGTTCTTCTGCGCCGCGAGATCGGCGAACGGCAGGGGCTGCCGCGGGTCGCAATGGTAGCCGGGCGGATACACCCGGTGCGGCACGTAGTACCCGATCATGCCGTACTGCATCCCCTCCTCATACTGCGGGTCGAGGTTCCTGAGGACCACCGCGCGCACCGCCTCGATCGCCGTGCGCCGGTCTGCCGGCAGCGATGCCAGATACTCCGCCACGCTGTTTGCCTTGCTGGTCATGGTTCGGCGCAGGCTGGCAGGGCCGGGGCGACGCGACAAGGCGACGGGGCCGCAATCAGGACGCACCGGCCGTCCGGTCGCTCCGCGCTATTGAGCGGGGCGGGAGGGGTGTTACAACTCGCGCGCCATGTCCGCCCCCGAGGTTCCACCGGCCGCCGCCCTGCGGCTTGAACGCGCGCTCGAGCGCGGCCGGCTCGGGCACGGGTGGCTCTTCACCGGGCCCGAGGAGGCGGCGCTGGCCGCCACGGCGCGGCACCTGGCGGCGCTCCTGGTCTGCGCGCAGCCGCCCCGGCGCGCGGCCAACGGCCTGCCGCTCGCGGCCTGCGGATCCTGCGCCGCCTGCCGCCGGGTGGCGCTGGACGAGCATCCCGACGTGGCCTGGGTGCGGCCGGAGAGCAAGACGCGCGTGGTGCGCGTGGAGCAGGTGCGGGAGCTGATCCGCCTCATGCAGCTCAAGCCGGCCGAGGCGCCGCACAAGCTCGGCATCGTGGCCGCCGCGCATCGCATGAACGAGGAAGGGGCGAACACCTTCTTGAAAACCCTTGAGGAGCCGCCGCCGCGCACCGTGCTGGTGCTGCTCTCGACCGAGCCGGACCGGCTGCTCGAGACGATCCGCTCACGCTGCCAGCGGCTGGCGCTGTCGGACACGGGCGGGAATGCCGCGGCGGGAGCGGCCTGGCTGGCAGGCTTCGCCTTGGCGGCGGCCGGGACGGGGAGCTCCCTGCTCGACCGGTACCGGCTGTTGGACGTGCTGCTGGCGCACCTGAAGGCGACGCGGGAAACGGTCGCGGCGGAACTGGGCGCGCAGTCGGCGCTGGAGCGTTACGACGACCTTGATCCGAACCTTCGGGAGCATTTCGAGGGCGAGCTGGCGGCGGCGATCGAGGGCGAGTTCCGCCGCCGTCGCGGGGACGCGCTGGCCGCGCTCGAATGGTGGCTCCGCGACATCTGGCTGCTGTGCCTCGCGCAGGCGGAGGGGCTGCTGAGCCTGCCCGCGCTGGCGCCGCACAGCCGCGTCGTGGCGCGGCGGCTCCAGCCCGCGGACGCCGACGCCAACCTCGCCTCCATGGCCGAGGCCCGGCGCCTGCTGCACACGAACGTGCAGGAGGCGCTGGTGCTCGAGGTGGCGCTGCTCAAGCTGAAGCTGTGAAGCCACGTCCTGATCCGGCGGCGGGCCATGCGGGCGCAGCGCTGGCCGGGCTGTTCGGCCTGCTGCTCGGGGTGGCGCTGCTGAAGCTCGGCAATCCCGTCATCCTTGACCCTCTGATCGAGACGCCGGGGAACCTTGCCGAATGGCGGGCGTTCGCCTGGCCGGTGCGCTTCGGCCATCTCGGCCTGGCCCTGGTGCTCGTGGCCGCCGTGCCGTTGCTGCGCTGGCCGGCGGGCGTGCCGCGCTGGTGGCCGGGGGCGCTGGCGTTCTGGCTGGGGTGGCAGGTGTTGGCGGCGCTGGCGACAGGTTGGCCGATGGCGACGCGACTGGTGCTGCCGCATTTTCTGGCGTGCGGGGTGTGCTTCGCGGTCGGGCTGGCGGCGCTGGCGCGGGTGCCGGAGACGCGGGTGTTCTTCCTCTGCCTCGCGGCGGCGCTGGCGGGCGTGATCGCGCTGGGCTTCGAGCAGCATTTCGGCGGCCTGGCGGCGACGCGCAGGATGATGATCGAGCAAAGCGGCGGGCAGCTTCCCCCGGAGATGCTGGCCCGGCTGGAGCGTGGACGGATTTTTTCAACGCTGGTCTATCCAAACGCCTTGGCCGGGGCGCTGCTGCTGTTGTTGCCGGTCGCGCTGGTGACGGCATGGCGGATGCTCGAATCCCGGGGCCCGCGGCTGGCCGGCGCCGCCGCGGGCACACTCGGCCTGGCGGGGCTGGCCTGCCTTGTCTGGTCGGGCTCGAAGGCGGGCTGGCTGCTGGCGTTGGGCCTGGGGGCGCTGGCGGGCTGGCGGGTGCCGGTGGCACGGCGCTGGCGCGTGGCGGCGCTGGTGGTGGCGCTGGTCGCGGGGCTGGCGTTCTTCGTGGTGCGCTACCGGGAGCGGCTGGCGGACCCGACGAGCGTGGTGGCGCGCCTCGAGTACTGGCGCGCGGCGGCGCGCGCGGCGGCGGCGCGCCCGCTGTTCGGGCTCGGGCCGGGCGGCTTCAAGGACTTCTTCGCGCGGACCAAGCCGGCGGAGGCGGAGATGGCGCGGCTGGCGCACAACGACTTTCTCCAGCAGGCAAGCGACTCCGGGCTGCCCGGCGCGCTGGCCTACGCGGTGTTCGTGGCGGGCGGGCTGGCGTGGCTGGCGCGGCGCGCCTGGCGAGATGGCGACCTGCGCCAGCGGGCGGTTTGGCTGGGGCTGCTGGGGTGGTTTGCCCAAGGGCTGGTGGAGTTCGGGCTGTACCTGCCGGCGACGGCCTGGACGGCGTTTGCACTCTTCGGCTGGCTCGCGGGCACGGCTGCGGCGGGTGGCGAGCGAAAAAGTTGGGCGGCGAAATGAAATCGTGTTGCGGGCGGGGCGACTGTTTCTAGACTCGCCACCGCTTTGTCACCGCCCCGCCAATCCCGCCTCCCAACCATCCACTGAAGGACGTTGGCGGCGGATGTCCTCCGCGCGCGCGGTCCAGTCCCTCAACCCCGTATTTCACCCATGCCCAGCACCCCCAAGCAGGTACTCGACCTGGCCAAGAAGGCCGGCGCGAAGATGGTGGACGTCAAGTTCGTGGATACCTTCGGCACTTGGCAGCACTTCTCCTGCCCGGTGAACGAGCTGACCGAGGAGATCTTTGCGGAGGGCTTCGGCTTCGACGGTTCCAGCATCCGCGGATGGAAGAGCATCGAGGCGAGCGACATGCTCGCCATGCCCGACCCGGAGACGGCGTTCATCGACCCGTTTTGCGCGGTGCCGACGCTGTCGCTCACCAGCACCATCGCGGAGACCGGCACCAAGGAGCCTTACAACCGCGACCCGCGCGGCATCGCCCAGCGCGCCGAGAAGTACCTCCAGAGCACCGGCGTGGCGGACACGGCGGTGTTCGGTCCGGAGGCGGAGTTCTTCATCTTCGACGAGGTCCGCTTCGACTCGAAGAGCAACGGCTGCTTCTACTCCGTGGACTCCGAGGAGGCGGTCTGGAACACCGGCCGCGACGAGATGCCGAACCTCGGCTACAAGATCCGGCACAAGGAGGGATACTTCCCGGTCGCGCCCACGGACACGCAGCAGGACCTCCGCACCGAGATGTGCCTCGTGATGGAGGAACTGGGCATCACCGTGGAGCGCCAGCACCACGAGGTCGCCACGGCGGGGCAGGCGGAGATCGATTTCCGCTTCGGCACCCTTGTGAAGACGGCCGACACGATGATGCTCTACAAGTACATCATCAAGAACGTCGCCCGGAAGCACGGCAAGACGGTGACCTTCATGCCCAAGCCGCTCTTCGGCGACAACGGCTCCGGGATGCACACGCACCAGTCCCTGTGGAAGAAGGGGAAGCCCCTCTTCGCCGGCAACGAGTACGCAGGTCTGAGTCCAATGGCGCTGCACTACATCGGCGGCATCCTCAAGCACGCCAAGGCGCTCGCCGCCCTCTGCAACCCAACCACGAACTCCTACAAGCGCCTCGTGCCCGGCTACGAGGCGCCGGTGAACCTCGCCTACTCCGCGCGCAACCGCTCCGCCGCCATCCGCATCCCCACCTTCAGCGAAAGCCCCAAGTCCAAGCGCATCGAGTACCGCCCGCCCGACCCGGCGGCGAACCCGTACCTTTGCTACGCCGCGCTGCTGATGGCCGGCCTCGACGGCGTGCTCAACAAGATTGATCCCGGCGAGCCGATGGACAAGAACCTCTATGAGCTGCCGCCGGAGGAGCACGCGAAGATCCCCCAGATGCCCGGCAGTCTCGCCGAGGCCCTCGAACACCTGAAGGCCGACCACGCCTTCCTGCTCAAGGGCGACGTCTTCACGAAGGATTTCCTCGAGATGTGGATCGAGCACAAGACCCGGGAGCACGACGCCCTGCGCCTCCGGCCGCATCCCTATGAGTTCTTTCTGTACTACGACTGCTGAGCCGGAGATTGTCCACGGGGGCACCCCGTCGCGGGGTGCCTTTTTTCGCCGCGCGATCGTGACAAGGCTGTCATTTCCAAGCATTTCGAGCCTGTGAACAACTCGGGGACAAGTGCCAAACATGTTCTGCTCGCGTAACCAGCCCCGCGGCCCTAAGAAGCCCGCCGCTCGAAACGCCGCCGCTCGGTCGAACGCCGTTCCCGTCCTTGCCCGGCCATTTCGGACCTCTATTTCAACCATTTGATGGAAAACATGTTGCGCATTTTTATCGCGATTGAAACGGCGTTTGGCCGCAGATTTCCGGCCCGGGCCGGGGCGTGCGGCCGGGCCGTCTTTCCGTCGTTGTGCAACGATCACGCACGCCCGTCTTGGCGTCGTGAATAAAACCGCCGACGACACCTCCGCGCGGCAACCTACATGGAAGACGAATCGGCCAAGACGACGTGGGCAGAGGCCCTGTCGCTGCTGCGGGGCATGGCCTCCAGCAACATCTACGCGATGTGGTTTGCGCCCCTCGCCCCGGTGTCGCTCCGTGACGACACCCTGACGCTCACCGTCCCCAACGAATTCTTCGGCGTATGGGTTTCCGAGAACTACGCCGACCTCGTGCACCGTGCGCTGCTGGCCGCCACCGGGCGGCCGCTGACGGCACGCTTCCAGCCCGCCACCGGGCCGGTGGCGGTCAACGGCGCACCACCCCGCCCCGCCCCGCGTCCCCGCCCCGCACCCGCCGCGGTGCCCGAGCCGCCGGAGGAGGGGGAAACCACCAGGTTCAACCCGCTCAGCACCTTCGAGACGTTCGTGGTGGGCAACAACAATTTCGCCCATGCCGCCGCGCTGGCCGTCGCGCAGCTGCCGGGCCGCGCGTACAATCCCCTTTTCCTCTTCGGCGGCACCGGGCTCGGCAAGACGCACCTCCTCCACGCCATCGGCCAGCATGTCCGCGCCCAGCATCCCCGCGCGAGGATCGCGTACATCTCGTGCGAGCGCTTCACCAACCAGTACATCGAGGCCCTCCAAAACGGGAAGGTGGCGAGGTTCCGGAAGCAGTTCCGCACGAAGGATGTCGTGCTCATCGATGACATCCAGTTCCTCGCCGGCAAGGAGCGCATCCAGGAGGAGTTCTTCCACACCTTCAACGAGCTTCACGAAGCCCGCCGCCAGATCGTCCTCGCCTGCGACCGTCCGGCCTCGGAGATTCAGGGGCTCCAAGAGCGTCTGGTTTCCCGCTTCGAGTGGGGCCAGGTCGCCGACCTGCATCCGCCGGACCGCGAGACGCGTTGCGCCATCCTGCGGAAGAAGGCGCGCGACAAGGGCTACCAGCTCCCGCCGGAGGTCATCGAGTTCCTCGCGGAGAACATCCAATCCAACGTCCGCCGCCTCGAGGGCGCCCTCACGCGCGTCGGCGCCTTCGCCGTGGTTCACCAGCCCGCGCTCACCGTGACGGCCGTGCGCGACCTGCTGCGCGACCTGCTCGCGGAGGAGGGCCGCCTGCGCCTCACCATCGAGTCAATCCAGCGCAGCGTCGCCGAACATTACGAGCTCCGGCTCGGGGATCTCCTCGGCCGCCGGCGGCCGGAGCACATCGTCTTCCCCCGGCAGGTCGCGATGTACCTGAGCCGTGAGATCCTCGGCAGCACCCTCAACATCATCGGCGAGGCCTTCGGCGGGCGCGACCACGGCACGGTGCTTCACGCCTGCCGCCAGGTCCGCGACCGCATGGAGACCGACGCCCAGGTCCGGAAGGTCGTCCTCCACCTTGAGCGCAAGCTGCGCGGGTAGCCGCCCGGCGTTGTCCGTCGGCGCGTTCCCGCCCAACCTGCCGCGGCATGGACGCCCGCCCGCCTGTCATCGAGGTCCGCGGCCTCACCAAGACCTTCCGCACCTACAAGAAGCCACCCGGCCTTCGCGGCGCGCTGAAGGGTCTGTTCTCCCGCGAGCACGAGGACGTGCACGCCGCACGCGACATCACGTTCACCGTCCGCGAAGGCGAGTTCGTCGGCTTTCTCGGGCCGAACGGCGCGGGCAAGACCACCACGCTCAAGATGCTTGCCGGCCTGCTGTACCCGACCAGTGGCGAGGCGCGCGTGCTCGGCTTCGTGCCGTGGGAACGCGCCGACGGCTACCGCCGGCAATTTGCCCTCCTGCTCGGGCAGAAGAACCAGCTCTGGTGGGATCTGCCGGCCAGCGAATCCCTCGCGCTGAACGCCCGCATCTACGGCCTCCCCAAGGCCGATGCCGACCGGACGGTCGCCGACTTGGCCGACCTGCTCGACGTGGCACCCAAGCTCAACACGATGGTCCGCGAGCTCTCGCTCGGCGAGCGGCTGACGTGCGAGCTGATCGCCGCCCTGCTCCCCCGGCCGCGCGTGCTCTTCCGCGACGAGCCGACCATCGGCCTCGACGTCGTCTCGCAGCAGCGCGTCCGCGAGTTCCTCCGCGAGTACAACTCCCGCCATCACACCACCATCCTGCTCACGAGCCACTACATGGCCGACATCGAGGCGCTGTGCGAACGGGTCGTGGTGGTTGACCGCGGCACGCTGTTCTTCGACGGGCCATTGGCGGAGATGACGAGCCGCTTCATGCAGCACAAGCTCATCACCGTCCGCACCGAGGGCGCGTGCCCCGAGGGCAGAAACCTGACACGCTACGGCGAGGTCCTCGAGCGCACCTCGGCCGGCGTGAAGCTCAAGGTCCCGCGCGCCCGCGTCGTGCCCGTATGCAAGGCCCTGCTCGACGAGCTGCCCGTGCACGACCTCGACATCGAGGAGGTGCCCATCGAGGAGGTCATCCGGCAGATCTTCGCGCGGGAAGCGGCGGCGGCGTGAACGTCTTCGCTTGTGCCGACCGCGGCCGCCGGGTGTCATGGGCCCGGATGCTTGTCCGGACATGAAGACCCAGGTCGCGCGGATGGTCTCCCGCACTCTCGCCCTCACGCTCGGACCGCGGCGCTTCGAGGCGCTGCTTGTCCGCGCCTGCTCGTCGCCGCACTGGCGCCGGCGGCTGCGGGCCGGGGCCTTTGTGCACCCGTACACCGCCGCGCTCGAGGGACACCAGCCCCGCGCCGCCGAACTGCCCGGCTACCGGCTCTGGGTTAACATCCGCGAGCCGATCGGTTATACGCACTACTTCTACCGCACGCACATGCCGCCGCCGTTCCTCCACGGCCTGCTGGCGGAGGCGCACTCCTTCTTCGACATCGGGGCCAACATGGGAAGCTGGACGTTGTTTGCGGCGGCGGCCGGCGCGCGCACGGCCCGGGTCCACGCCTTCGAGCCCAACCCGGTCAACGCCGGGCTGATCCGCCGTTCCTTGCAGGACAACGGCTTCACGGACCGCGTGGTCCTTGACGAACGCGCCCTGTCCGAAACCACCGGTCAGCACCTTACCTTCTACCTGTCCACGGACCCGCAGAACTCCGGGCAGTCGTCGCTGGTGAACCATGGCCATAACACCGACCCCCGCCACACCCTCGAGGTCACCACCGTCACGCTGGACGATTACTGCGCCGGGTCCGGCGTGGAGGAGGTGGACTTCGCCAAGATTGACGTTGAGCGCGCCGAGGCGTTGGTCGTGCGCGGCATGGCCGGGCTGCTCGCCCGCCGCCGCATCCACCACCTGTACGTCGAGCTTGTGGCCGGCGACGAGGCGCACTGCCTGCTGCGCGCGGCGGGCTATGCCGGGTTCGTGGCGGACCGGACGGCGCCCGGCCGATGGCTGCCGGACGGGCAGGTGAAGGAGGGCGAATTCCTCGACCTGCTGTTCGTCAGCCCGGATCGCGCCGCGGCGTTCCGCCAACGTCACCGCCTCGCCGGCTGAGGCCGCCTCAACGGCCCGCCGCCGCGCCGCCCGCGGCGGCGTCCGTCCCGCGCCGCCTGCCTCCCGCCAGCCGCGCCAGCGCCGGGGCCAGCCCCAGCGCCGGGCTCATGATCACCAGCACGCCCGCGAGGATCACCCCCGTCGCCAGCAGCGTGCGGCCGGTAATGGCCTCGCCGCCCAGCAGCGCGCCCAGCAGCACGGCCACGACGGGGTTCACGAAGGCGTAGGTCGAGACCTTGGCCGGCGTGCTCGCGCGCAGCAGCCACATGTAGGCCGTGAAGCCAAGCCACGAGCCGAACACGATCAGGTACGCCAGCGCCGCCAGCGACTCCCCGGAAACCTGCGCCCACGCGAACCGCCCCGGCTCGCCCGTCGCCGCCGCGAAGCCGAACATCACCGTGCCGCCCGCGATCATCTGCATCGCCACACCCAGCGCCGGCGAGGCCGGCTGCGGAACGTGCCGTGAGTAGATCGAGCCCGTCGCCCACGCCGCGCAGGCGAAGACCAGCGCCACGATCCCCGGCAGGCTTCCCGGCCCGACCAGCCCGCCCGGCCGCAGCAGCAGCGCCACGCCCGCGAAGCCGACCGCGATGCCCGCCGCCGTCAGCAACGTGGGCCGCTTCCCGCCCGGCCGTGCCCATTCGCCGAGCGCGAACCACGCCGGCGCGGTTGCGATCATCAGCGCCGCCACGCTCGACGGCACGTACTGCTCCGCCCACGTGACACCGCCGTTGCCGCCCGCCAGCAGCGCCGTGCCGATGATCCCCGCGTGCTTCCAGTCCCGCGCCGCCGGCCGGGGCGCGCCGCGAAGCCTCAGGAAGCTGTACATCAGTGCGCCCGCGACGAAGAAGCGCGTCCCGGCCAGCAGCCCCGGCGGTATCGTTCCCACGCCGAGCTTGATGGCCAGGTAGGTTGAACCCCAGACGAGATAGACGGTGAGGAACGCCGCTGTCACGAGGGACCGAGGCGCGGCAATGGGAGACTCGCTGTTCATGGTGTGGGATCCTTCGTCCGGAAGGCGAACCGGCGGGAAAAACGAAAAACCCGCCGGGCCTAGGCGGGTTTCGGAAACGTGCTGGCTGCTCAGTTCAACGTGCTTCCTCCCGCCCTCCGGCCACGGCCCACTTGCGGGCGTGGCGCGGCGCGACCGCGGCCATCGCATTCATGCGACGGACGGCCGGAGCCTTCAGGATGACGGTGCGGTCCAGCACGAGGCGCTGAGGCTGCGGGCCGGGCCGGCCGCCTGTCAATGCGGCGTGCCGGGCGAGGCCCGGCACGGATCCCGCCCGGCGCGGGACGCAGCCCGTCCGGGGATTGGCCGACGCCAAGGCCAGCCACGGGTTTGTCCCGTGGCCGTCGCCCGGCCTACGCTGCCGCCGTGAAGCTGATCTCGTGGAACGTCAACGGACTCCGCGCCATCCTGCGGAAGAATTTCCTCGACTATCTCGCCGCCGAGCGGCCGGACGTGCTGTGTCTCCAGGAGACGAAATGCACGCCGGACGACGTGGAGAGGCTGTGGCCGGCCGACTACCTGACGCACTGGAACTCCGCCGCGAAAAAGGGGTACTCGGGCGTGGCGCTCTTCACGCGCACGCCGCCGCTGAAGGTGTCCACCGGCATCGGCCACGCGGAGCACGACGGCGAGGGCCGCGTGCTGACGGCCGAGTTCCCGGACTTCTTCCTGGTGAACGTCTATGTCCCCAACTCCAGGCGCGAGCTCACGCGCCTGCCGTACCGCCAGCAGTGGGACCGCGACTTCCTCGCCTACCTGAAGAAGCTGGAGCGGACGAAGCCCGTGGTCTGGTGCGGCGACCTGAACGTGGCGCACACCGAGCTGGACCTCGCGAACCCGAAGGCCAACGTGAGGAATCACGGCTTCACGCCCGAGGAAAGGGCGGGCTTCGGCGAATTCCTGAGGGCCGGGTTCCTCGACACGTTCCGCGAGTTCGAGAAGGGCGGTGGACACTACACCTGGTGGAGCCCGATGGGCGGTGCCCGCGCGCGGAACGTGGGGTGGCGGCTGGACTACTTCCTCCTCTCCCCGGCGCTGCGCCCGCGCCTGAAGTCCGCCTTCATCCGCCCCGCGGTCACGGGCAGCGACCATTGCCCGGTCGGAGTCGAACTGGCGACCCGGACCGCGTGATCGCCCCGGGATCCCTGCCCGGTGCGGGGGAATGGAGTTCATGATGCCCGCCGAATCCCAAGAAATTGCCCGAAGTCCGGGGTGCAGGATCTCAGTCCACAGGATCTCGAGACTGCGCAGGCCCCGTGGATGTCCCGCCCGCGGGCGAAGGTTCCTTCCGCCCGGATTCTCGTCGGGCGGCCCTGGGCCGCCGCTGGGAATCCTGAACGCTCGTCCGGCGGTCGCGCCGTGGTGCGGCCGGTCGGCGCATCGCCGCGCCGCGGGGCCTGGGTGCGGCTTCAGGCCGTGCCGCGCCGCACAATCGAGTCGCGCTGCGCCCACGCGGGATCGGCGGCGGGATGGTCGAGGTTGTAGTGCAGGCCGCGGCTCTCGGGACGGCCGAGGGCCGAACGCACGATGATCTCGGCGACGGTGGCGATGTTGCGCAGTTCGAGCAGGTCGGGCGTGACGATGATGTCCCAGTAATACTCGGCGATCTCCTCCTGGAGGTTGGCAAGGCGTGTGGCGGCGCGGCGGAGGCGCTTGTTGGTCCGCACGATGCCCACGTAGTCCCACATCAGGCGCCGGATCTCGTCCCAGTTGTGCGAGACCACGACCATCTCGTCCGCGTCGTGGGCCTGGCCGGCCTCCCACGGGGGCAGCGTTTCCGTCACGGGTGCCGGGGCGGCCGCGGCGAGGAGGCGGGCGGCGGCGCGGCGGGCGCAGACCAAGGCCTCGAGCAGGGAGTTGCTGGCCAGCCGGTTCGCGCCGTGCAGGCCGGTGCAGGCCACCTCGCCGATGGCCAGCAGGCCGGGCAGCTCCGTCGTGCCGTCGAGGCCGGTCACGACGCCGCCGCATTGGTAGTGCGCCGCGGGCACCACGGGCACCGGCTCCTTGGTCATGTCCACGCCGTACTCCAGGCAGGTCCGGTAGATGTTGGGGAAATGGCCGATGATGAACGGCGCGGGCCGGTGCGTGATGTCGAGCCACATGTGGTCGCTGCCGGTGCGCTTCATCTCCGCGTCAATCGCGCGCGCCACCACGTCGCGTGGCGCAAGGGACTTCAGCGGATGGTACTTCGCCATGAACTCCGCGCCGTCGCTCGTCCTCAGCACGCCTCCTTCGCCGCGTACGGCCTCGGAGATGAGGAAGGACTTGGCCTGGGGATGGTACAGGCACGTCGGGTGGAACTGGATGAACTCCATGTTCGCGACGGGCACCCCCGCGCGCCAGGCCATCGCCACGCCGTCGCCGGTCGCGATGTCGGGGTTGGTCGTGTAGAGATAGACCTTCCCGCAGCCGCCGGTGGCGAGGACGGTGACGGGTGCAGCGAAGGCCACGACCCCGCGCGCCGCCTCGTCGAGCACATACACGCCCAGGCAGCGGTTCGGGCCGGCGAGGCCGAGCTTGGCGGCCGTGATAAGGTCAATGGCCAGGTGCCGCTCGAAGACGCTGATCTGCGGGTGGCTCGCGATGGCCTGGAGCAGCGCGCGCTCGATCTCCCGGCCGGTCACGTCACGCGCGTGGAGGATGCGGCGCTTCGAGTGGCCGCCCTCGCGCGTGAGGTCCGGGCCGGCCGCGCCCGGCTCGTCGCGCGCGTCGAACTTCATGCCCAGCGCGACCAGTTCGGCGATGGCGGCGGGGCCCTCGCCGAGGATGCTGCGCACCGCTTGCTCGTGGCAGAGGCCCGCGCCGGCGGCGAGCGTGTCGCGGACGTGCAGCTCGACCGAGTCCTCGGGGCTCATCACGGCGGCGATGCCGCCCTGTGCCCAGTTCGTGTTCGAGTCGGCGCGCTGCTTCTTGGTGATGATGGCAACGCGGCCACGATCCGCGACCTTGAGGGCGAACATCAGCCCCGCAATGCCGCTGCCGAGGACGAGGAAGTCGAACCGCCGCGTGTCCACCATGATGGAGGCTTCAAGCGGCCGGGGCGGATGGCAAGGCCGGCCGCGGTGGGCGTGCCTAGGTCCACGGCTGGATGCGGCTGTCGAGCGCGAGGACCTGGCCGGAGATGTCGCGCGCGGCCAGCAGTTGCACGGCGAAGCGGGCGGCCTCGGCGGGATCGTCGGCACGGGGCAGGGCCTTGGACGACGTCATGGCCGCGACCTGCCCCGCGTCGAGTCCGGCGGCCAGCCCGCCGGGCAGCACGCCGGGGAGCAGCACGTTCACGCAGATGTTCCGGCCGCCGACCTCGCGGGCGAGCGACTGCGCGAGGCCGATCAGGCCGGCCTTGGACGCCGCGTACGCGCTCCGGCCCGCGCCGCCGCCGCGCGCGGCGTGCGAACCGACGAAGAGCAGGTGGCCCCCGCGCTGGCGCAGCATCGGCCGGAGCGCGGCACGGGCGCAGAGGAACGCCCCGCGGAGGTTCACGGCCATCACTTCGTCCCACGCCGCCACGTCGAGGCGCGGCAGCGTGGCGTCACGGGCAATGCCGGCGTTGGCGACCAGGGCGTCGAGGCGGCCCCAGCGCGCCATGGTTCCTTCCACCATCGCGTCCACGGCCGTCCGGTCGGTGACGTCGCAGCGGGTCGGCCAGACCGCGTCGCCGGCGGCCTCGGGGGCGGAGGAGTTTCCGGCCGCGGCAACGCGCCAGCCGGCCTCGGCCAGCGCCTGAACCAGCGCCGCGCCCAGGAAACCGGCCGCGCCGGTGACGATGGCGACGGGGGTCATTGGTTGTGTCCTGCTGGCGGCATGGCCCATTCCCCGGCGATCATCGAGGCGGCCACTGGGCCGGCGTGGGCGGTGACGGCGTACGCCGCGGCCGCGGCGGCCGCACCGGCGTAGGGAATGGCGATCAGGTCGGCGTCCGCGTGCGGGCGGAGTTCGCCGCGACGGCCGGCGAGCCCGAGGGCTCGGGCCGGGTTCACCGTCACGGCGCGCAGCAGCGCGCCGGGTTCGGGCGCGGGCTTGGCGGCGGCGCAGGCGCGGAGTTCGTCGAAGAGGCTCAGGCGCGGCAGCGTCCGGCCCTGCACGCGCGTGCTGAGCAGGCTGTCGGTGCCGAGGCAGACATTCACGCCGGCCCGTTCGAGGACTTCGCGGGGGAACCGCTGGTGGCCGAAGTAGGCGTGGCTCTGCGGACAATGGACCACGCTCGTGCCGGACTCCGCGAGCAGGGGGGCGTCGGCCCCGTCGAGGTAGTTCACATGGGCCAGCAGCGTGTGCGGGCCGAGGGCGTCGCAGCGCGCGAGGTGGGCCACGGGCGAGCCGAGGCCGCAGTCGCCCATGTCCCGCTGCGGCGCAAGCCAGTCGTGCATCGGCCCGCGGCGGTGCATGAACATGGAAAACTCCTCGACCGACTCCGCCGCGTGGATCGTCAGGGGCAGGCCACGCTCGCGCGCCGCCTGCGCGGCGAGCGTGACCAACCGGGCGGTGGTGGAGTACGGTGCGTGCGGGGAAAGGCCCGCCGCCCCGTGGCCGACGCGCAGGCGGCCCGCCAGCGCGAGGGCGTCGCCGAGCGTCCTCTCCGGCGGCCGGCCGCGGCGGAGGCCCGTCATTTCGAGGCAGGAGACGATGCGCAGAGGCGTGGCCTCGCGGACCTCGGGCAGCAGCTCGGGAACAGCCGCGACGTCCACGACGGTCGTGGCGCCGGAGGCCAGCATCTGCCGCGCGCCGGCGAGCCAGGACAGCGCGAACTCGGACCAGCCCCAGCCCGCCTTGAGCGCGAGCACGCCCTTGATCCAGTCCGTGAACGAGCGTGGCGGCGGCAGGTGGCCGGCGAAGCCCGTGTACTCGAGGTGGCAGTGCGCGTTGATGAGGCCCGGCAGCAGGATGACGTCGCCCAGGTCCGTCACCGTTCCGGACGAGGCGCGGCGGAGGTCCGGCCAGGGGCCGACCGCGGCGATGCGCCCGCCCGAAACGAGCACCGCGCCGTCCCCGAGGGGCGGCGCGGTGACGGGAAGGACGACGCGGGCGCGCAGGAGCATCGCTCAGTCGGCCGTGGCCTGCCGCTTGCGCTTGAGGGCGGCAGCCTCGGTGTGCTTGCGCGCCTTCACCTTGTTGTGCCGCTTGCGGATCTGCTGCCCGATCTTCTTCGTCACGAGGTCAATCGCCGCGTAGAGGTCGCCTTCCACGTCCTCGGCGTACAGGTCCGGCCCCTTCACCGCGAGGCGCATCGAGCACTTGAAGGCCTTTTCCGGTGAGCGGGTCTTGTCGTGCTCGAGGATCACGCGGGTCTCCAGCGCCCGGCGGTCGAGGTGCTCCAGCTTGTCAATCTTGGCCAGCACGTGGTCTTCGATGGCCTTGGTGAGCGTCACGTTGTGCGTGGACAGGACGAATTTCATGATGCGGCGGAAGGATGTTGGGGGAATCCGCAGTGCGCCAGCCGGAAGCGCGTCGAAGCGGGCGAACCGGACCGCTGTCCGGCCGCCTTCCGGCTGGCCCGCGCGGTGACGGCTTTCCACACTCGGCCCGTGAACTCCTTCTGCCGGGCGGCCCGGCTTGGCGTCGTTCTCCTGGCCCTGCTGTCGGGCACCGCCACGGCGGCGGCCGACGGCGCGGCGGTGGACGTGCGCGCCCGCATCCGCGGCCTGCTGCTCGGCGCCTACCTGGGCGACGCGCTCGGCGGGCCGGTGGAGTTTCAGGAAGCCGTGAAGGTGCAGGCGTTGCCCAACCCGCCGAGACGCTGGCGGGACGAGGAAATCTTCGATGCGCCCGCGCGCGCCGCCGCGGCGGCGCGGCTCCGGCTGCGCCCGTACGCGCCGTTGCGGCCGGTGTCCGAATCCTACGGCCAGTGGGGCTCGAACTGTCCGCCCGGCACGGTCACGGACGACTCGCGGCACAAGCTCGTCCTGCTCCACGCGCTGCGCGCCGCCGACGGCGCGGACGCCCGGCCGCTGGATGTGCGCGGCCTCGCGCAGGCGTACCTCGACTGGCCCGCACGGCCGGTCATCGCGGAGAACCCGGAGTTCCGCGCGCAGTGCGCCGACTGGCTGGAGGAATGGCAGCTCGCCGCGCGCTGGGTGCTCGGGGAGCGCGACTCCGCCCGCGCGCTGCCGCCAGAACGCATGTGGCAGGGCCTGCCGACCTGCTGCGGCCAGATGACGCTGCCGCCGCTGGCCGCGGTCTTCGCCGGCCGGCCGGACGACGCCCACCGCGCCGCGTGGCACCTCGCGTTCTTCGACAACGGCTTCGGCCGGGACATGAACGCCGCGCGGGTCGCCGCGCTGGCCGCGGCGCTGGTCACGCCTGCCGACCCGGCGCGGCCGCGGCCGGCCTGGGACGCCGTGCTCGCCGCGCTGCGCGGGACCGACCCGTACCGCCACCGGCAGATCCGCTGGAGCCAGCGCGCGGTGGACCGCTGGCTGGACTTCGCGCTGGGCGCCGCGCGCGAGGCGGAGGGCCGGCCGGCGCGG
>JBJXFY010000139.1:0-13112 GCA_046155815.1 Limisphaerales bacterium
TGCAGCACCTCGTCGGCCCAGTCGAAGTCCTGGAAGGTCGCCGCCAGCGGGTCGCCGGCCGCCTGCGCCACCTCCCACTCGAAGCGCTTGCCCGTGCGCGGCATCAGTCCCTGCTCGATGAAGTACAGCACGGCGTGGCGCTCGAAGGGCTGGAGCTGCGTGTTCAGCCCGAGCGACCAGGTGAAGTTGACCCGCACGAGCCGCGGCCAATCCACGCCCAGCTTCACAAAGCCGACCTCGCCCATCATCGCGTGGCGCGCCTCGTCCCAGAGCTGGCGCGTCATGTCGCGGTAATAGTCCCACGGCTTGCCGGGCGTCTCGGTGATGATGCCGGCCATCATCTCCGGCACGTCAATTTCGCGCAGCCGCTTGTAGTACATCATCAGCGTCTTGGGCTGCGGCGGCATGGTGTCGTCGTAGAGGAAGACCTCGGCGTTGACGCCCATGTTGTAAGGATCGGGGAAACGCCCGTCGCGCCGCGGTGTGCCGTCATACCGGAAGGGCTTTTCCGAGTGACGCGGCGCGGGCGGAGCGCCGGCCCCCGGCCGAGCCTGCGTTCCATCCATGCCGCCCGCCGCAACGAGGCACTCATCGAGGAAGGCCAGCCACGGCGCGGCCTCGGCGCGCTGTTCCGGGCCGATGAGGCAGGGCATCGCCCTCGCCGCCCACTCAAGGATGTCCTTGAGTTCCTGCCGCGCGAAGCGGAGCGTGCGGATCGTCGGCGCATCGGCGAGCGGGTGGGCCGCGGCGGCTTGACCTTCCAGCGCGGCGAGCAGCGCGGGCAGGGCCCTTTCGTACACGCCCAGCAGCAGCTCAGGCGTGGTCGGCGCGCAGAGGATTTCCTGGAGGACGAGGTCCAGCGCGGCGTCCGGCACGGCTTCGAGGCCGAGCGGTGGCTCGCGCATTTCGCCCACGCGCCGGCGCAGCGCGGCGACGTGCTCGGCGAGGAGGTACGCGTGCAGGCTGAAGGCCATCTTCAGCTCGTACACCGGCTCGGCGGTAAGGCGGGCGACGAGGATTCCGTGGAGCCGCCGGAAGACCCAGTGGTGGCGCTTGAGGCGGCGGACGCTTTCCTCGACGGACAGGCCCGGCCGGGCGGCCTCCTCGAAGGAGCAGAGGCCGGCCAGCGGCGGCAGGTCGCGGTAGGTGGCGGAGGCGGCGTTCATGTCTCTCGGCGAGGATACCGGCGCAGGCTCCCGGGGCGAGAAAGCCCTTGGGTTTGACGCCGGCCACCGCGCATCGTGAGGAACGCCCGATGCCCAACTACTTCCCCCTCGCCGCGGCCATGGCGCTGGCGCTGCTGCTTCCCGGCGCCCGCGCGGCCAACGACTACCCGCTCACGCCTGACTCGCTGCCGCAGGAGGGCGTGCCCAAGGGCGAGCTCGTGGACGGCACGCACCGCGCCGCGACCAACAGCCTGTTCCCGGGCACCACCCGGCCGTACACGCTCTACCTGCCGGCCGGGCTGGACCGCGCGCAGCCGGCGGCCTTGATGGTCTTTCAGGACGGCAAGGGCCGCGCCAACGAGTGGAAGGTGCCCGTGGTGTTCGACAATCTCATCCACCGGAAGGAGCTGCCGCCCATCATCGGGGTCTTTGTGAGCCCCGGCGTGGTCGAGGCGGCCAGCACCAACGTCCTGCCGCGCTTCAACCGCAGCTTCGAGTACGACTCGATGGGCGACCGCTACGTGCGCTTCCTGACGGAGGAGTTCCTGCCGCGGCTCGAGGCGACGCACGGGGTGAAGTTCACGACCAACGCCGCCGGCCGCGCCATCGCGGGCGCCAGCTCCGGGGCCATTGCGGCGTTCACCGCGGCATGGGAGCGGCCGGAGCAGTTCAGCCGCGTCTTCAGCACCATCGGGACCTACGTCGGCCTGCGCGGCGGCAACGAGTATCCCACGCTCGTCCGCAAGACGGAGCCGAAGCCCGTGCGCGTCTTCCTCCAGGACGGCTCGAACGACCTCAACATTTACGGCGGCAACTGGTGGGTCGCGAACCAGGACCTGCTCGCCGCGCTCGAACTGGCCGGCTGGGAAGTCGGGCACGCCTGGGGCGACGGCGGCCACGACGGCAGGCAGGGCGCCGCGATCTTTCCCGATGCGATGCGCTGGCTGTGGAAGGACTATCCCGCGCCGCCCAAGGCCGGAACGTCGAGGAACGGCGTGCTCAGCCAGATCCTGCTGCCCGGCGAAGGTTGGAACGAGGTGAGTTCCGGCCACGGCTTCACGGAAGGCCCGGCGGTCAACGCCAGGGGCGAGGTCTTCTTCACGGACATCCCAAACAACCGCATCCACCGGATCGGCCTCGACGGAAAGGCCGGCTTGTTCGCCGAGCAGACCGGGGGTGCCAACGGGCTGGTCTTCGGCATGGACGGCCTGCTGTACGCCTGCGCCAACGGTGACAAGCAGATCGTGTCCTACGACCCGGAGACGGGCAGGCGGCAGGTCGTGCTCGAGGACGCGCCGGCCAACGACTGCGTGAGCCTCGCCCGCGGCGGCGGCTATTTCACCGACCCGGACAACCGCCGCGTCTGGTTCCTGAGCCACGAGGGCGAGCGGAAGCTGGTGGACGCCGGCATCCCCTTCCCCAACGGCGTCCTCACCTCGCCCGACCAGTCGCTGCTCTACGTCGCGGACACGCGCAGCCAGTGGGTCTATTCGTTCGTCATCCAGCCGGACGGTGCGCTGACCGACAAGCAGCCCTTCTTCCACCTCCACATCCCCGACCCGGCGGTGGACAGCGGCGCCGACGGCATGACGGCCGACACCGAGGGACGCCTCTACGTGGCCACGCGCATGGGCGTGCAGATCTGCGACCAGGCCGGGCGCGTGAACGCCATCCTCGACCGACCGCAGCGCGCGTGGCTTTCCAACGTGGTCCTTGGCGGCGCGAACCGCGACGAGCTCTTCGCGACCTGCGGCGACAAGGTCTTCAAGCGGAAGCTGCGCGCGAAGGGCGTGGCTCCGTTCGAGCCGCCGGTCCGCCCCGCGCCGCCGCGGCTGTAGGCGCGGCCTGCGCGGCCCGTTGCCAGCCGGCCGGGGGACGGACTAGCGTCCGCGGGTCCGCCAGCCATGTCCGCCGCACCCCAGCCGCCCCGCTCCGCCCGCATGCCTGCCGGCCAGTTTCCCGCTGACCTCGCCGGCTGGGTGGGCCGCATGGGTCTGCTGCGGCTGGTCGTCGAGTCCGCCCGCCATGCCGGCGGCCGTTCCTGGGAAAACCTGCTCGCGGAATTCCCCGCCGCCGATGCCGAGCCGGACTGGCTGCTCGTCCTCACGGCCTACTGCTACCTCGGCGGCATCTACGGCTCGGGCGAGGTGGTCCGCCGGCCGGGGCGCGACGAGAACCTCGCCTTCCTCCGCGGGCGCCTGGAAACCGACCCGCCCGCCGTCCGTCGCTTTCGCCGCACCCGCCAGCCGGCGCTCACCGATTGCCTGGCGCGGACTCTCGTCGCCGCCTGGGAGGCGACGGGCCGCGAGCTGCCCACGGCGCACACGCTGGAGTTCCGTCGTGGCCAACCCCCGCCAGCCGCAGCAAGCCTGGCCCACCTGGAGCCCTTCTACGTCGAGGCCCGGGCGCGGGTGCAGCGGGCCATCGAGGCGGACTCGCACGCGCTGGACACATGAGCGCGCCGGCCTCCTCCTCCGTCCCCGGCGAGTCCGCGGGCCTGGTGTACAATCTCGGCTGGGTGTTCGGGCGGCTGATGCTCTTCGGCTTCTGCCGGGGCCGGGTAACCGGTGTGGAGCATCTGCCCAAGGCCGGCCCGGCCCTCCTCGCCTGCAACCACGCCAGCTACCTGGATCCGATCTTCGTCGGCTCCGCGACCTGGCGGCCGCTCACCTACCTGGGGCGGGCCACGCTGTTCGAGCACCGGCTTTTCGGCGCCGTGATCCGCAGTACCAACTCCATCCCCCTGGACCGCGACGGCGGCGGGCCGGCGGGCCTGCGGACCGTCCTGAACGCCCTCGCCCAAGGCCGCGCCGTCGTGCTCTTCCCGGAAGGCACGCGCACGCGCGACGGCCGCCTCCAGCCCGTGCGGCCGGGCGTGGGGCTGATCGCCCTGAAGTCCGCGGCCCCCGTCGTTCCGGTCTGGCTGGAGGGAACTTTTCAGGTCTGGGGCCGGGACCGGCGCGTACCCCGGCCGGCGCGGGTCGAGATCCGCTTTGGCCCGCCGGTGGACCTCGCCCCGCTCCGCGCCGCCGCCGCGACCGCCGGCCGCGAGCAGTTGAAGGCGCTGTATGCCTCCGCGGCCCAGGCCATCCTCGCCGCCCTCGCCGCCCAAGGCCGCGTGCCGATGCCGCCTCCGCCCTCGACGGGCGGCTTTTCCGGGCCGACTGGTGAGGCCGCATGAACCGTCGTTCCGTCGTGTCGCGCTGCCTGGCGGGGCTGGCGCTGGCGACCGCGCTGCACGCCGCGCCGGTGCGCGTCTTCACGCCCGGGGAACTGGCCGCGCGCGCGGAACTCGTCGTCCTCGGCCGCGTGGTGGAGCTCCGCGCCGAACGCGACACTGCCGGCCGGCCCCGCACGCTCACACGCCTGGCCGTGGCCGAGGCGTGGAAGGGCGCACCGGCCGGCGACGTGCTCACCATCGCGCAGGGCGGCGGCGTTCTGGGGCAGGAGGCCGTGGAATCCGCCGGCGAGGTGCGGCTCGCGGTGGGCGACCGCGTGGTGGCCTTCCTCCGGCGCGGCTCCGCAGGCGACTGGATCTGGGTCGCCCGCGACCAGGGCTGCTTCGCCGTCACCGAGTCCGCCGGCCAGCCGCTCGCCGGCAACGGCCACTGGGGCTCGCCACGCGCACCGCAGGGCGGCGTGACCCCGCCGCATCAGCGCCCGCTAGGGCTGGGCGAGCTGCGGCGGCGCGTGGAGGAAGAGGCGCCGTGAGCCTCCGCCTCACCGTTCTGCTGCTCGCGCTTTCCGGCCTGGCCCGCGAGGCCGCCGCATTCGTCGTGCCTACGGACGCCGCCGGCAACCGCCGCCGCTGGTGGCTCGACCCGCTGGACGCACGCGTCCCGACCAACGCGGTGAACCGCACCACGCGCGCCGTGCGCTTCCAGCCCAGTGCCGCCGGCTGGTCCGCCACGAACACCGCCGCGGAGCTGGACGCCGTGCGCGCCGCCTTCGGCCAGTGGCAGGCCGTGCCCTCCACCCGCCTGCGCTTCGAGGAGGGCGCGCCGGTGCCCGGCATGACGGACGTGAACCCGCAGGACGGCACCAACGCCGTCTTCTGGGCGAAAAACTCCGTCTTCATCAACGGCGGGCTGGACGACATCTCCGGCCTGCCGGCGCTCACGCTGGTCAGGCGCTTCGATGACACGCTCGCCATCGCCGAGGCCGACATCACCTTCAACGGCGTCGAGTTTTCCTGGTTCACTGACCTCGCGGACCCGACACGGTCTCGCTACCTGGTCGAGGCCATCGCGCTGCATGAGATCGGGCATCTCCTCGGCCTGAACCACGCCACCGCGGGCGGCGCAACCATGCTCTTCAGCGGCGACCCCGGTGCGGGCAACGCGCAGCTCGGCCTCTCGCCGGACGAGGTCTCCGCCGCGCAGTCACTGTACGGAGTCGCGGCGGCGGCGGCCCAGTTCGCCCGCCTGCGCGGGACGGTGCGGCTCGGCGGCGGCGCGGCCCTCGGGGCGGTCGTCACGCTCGAGGATGCCACGGGCGCCGTGCTTGCCGGCACGGCCTCCGGCGCGGATGGAAGGTACGACCTCCCCGCCCTGCCCCCCGCGGACTACCACGTCCGCGCCACGCCGCTCGACCCGCGCTTCGCCTCGGTCACGCTCCTGCGCGGACAGGATCTCAGCTCCGCCTTCACCAGCGCCAGCACCGCCTTCCTGCCGGCGGCCAACGCGCCCGTGGCCCTCGCCGCCGGCGCGAGCGTGACTCGCGACTTCAACCTCACGGCCGGGACGCCACTGCGGATCGCGCGCCTGCTGTCCCCGGCCGCCAGCCTCGGGCCGACCTACATCACCACCTTCAAGCCCGTCCGGCTCCCGGCCGACGGGCAGCCGCGTTGGGTCGGGGTGTTCGTGACCAACGCACCCGCACCCGACGCCGTGCTGGAGTTGACCGGTCCCGGGGTCGCCTGGAGCGGGCAAACAAGCGTCCCGAACGCCGTCGGGACGCTGACGCTGGTCGCCGCCCGCGCGAGCGTGGCCACCAATGCGCCGCCGGGCCTGCGCTCATTTCGGCTTACCCAGCAGGGCCTGGCGGCCTGGGCCAACGGCTACGTCGAGATTCCTCCCGCCGTGCCGGACGACAACTTTGACGGCCTCGATGACCGCTTCCAGCGAAGTTACTGGAGCCCATGGACCGCCCAGGCCTCAGCGCCGGCCGCCGATCCGGACGCGGACGGCTTCCTCAACTCACGTGAGTTCAACGGCGGCTCAAATCCCACCAACCGGCTGTCCGCGAACTTTCGCATCCTGTCGGTCAGCGTCACGGCGCAGGGCGCACGGGTAACGGCGGAGACGGCGGCGGGGAAGCCCTTCCAGCTCCAGCGGCGCAGCACCATCCCGGGCGCGGAGTGGGAAAGTACCGGGCCGGAAACCGTGGTCCCGGCGGACGAGCACGAGTTTCTCGACCCCGCCGTGACCAACCGGATCATGTTCTACCGCGTGCGGCTGACGCCGTGAACGAGATGGGGGCTGGGCGTCGGTCCTGTCTCCCGGCGCGGCCCAGAACGACCTCACAAGCCCGCCTGCCATCCGGGCCAAGGGAATTCTTCCCCTCCTGCTCGGGACTGGCGCCGCCGTCCTGCTGCGGCTGGCATCACCCGGTCTTCGGACCGACGTCCTGCTCGGCGTGGCCATCTGGGCGTACTGCCGCGCCTACCATCTCGCCTTCCACATGATCACCCACTATGTGGATCCAGGGTACAGGTTCTCCGGCATCGGATCCCTTGTGCGGTAGCTCGTGCAGCCAAAGAAACCTCCCCGGCAGGCGGAGTGCGACGGCAGTAGGAAATCGACGAATGGTTGAGCGAACGCGACCGGAGGCGCTGCGGCGAATTCAGGCCCTCGCCGATCGCGACCCCGGTCCCGACCCCCATCATTCCCAAGTCCACCGGGCCGACGCGAAGAATCCTTGCGCGGTGTAGTCCGCGGCGCCGCCCCGGCTGGGCTCGTCGTAGGTCCAGAAAGCGTACTGGAGCGTGGCCGTGACGTTCTTCCGCATCCGCCGCGTGAAGCCGGCGGTCACACCATGCCGCGTGTATTCGATGCCCAGCGGCAGCCCGGCAGCATTGTCCTGGGAATAGTCCGCGGTCGAGAATAGGTAACTGGCCAGCAGGTCCATCTTCTCGCTCAGGGCATAGGTGGCGGTGGCCAGCACGGTGTGAGTGTCGCCCTCGTAGGCCGCGACCTGCGGGTAGCCGTCGAGCGCGGACTCCGAGCTGGAGGTGGTGAAGATGTAGGTTGGCGCAAGATAAAGGCGGGGCCACGGGGTCAGCACCAGCCCGGCCTGCACGGTCTGAGCCCCATAGGTGGCGGCCTGGATCGAGCCGCCGGGATACACGCGCTCCGGCACGAAGAAGATGTTCGTGGCCGACATGGTCTCGGTGTCGTAG
Source organism: Limisphaerales bacterium (assembly GCA_046155815.1). Classification (GTDB taxonomy): domain Bacteria; phylum Verrucomicrobiota; class Verrucomicrobiia; order Limisphaerales; family CAIMTB01; genus JBJXFY01. The sequence continues at coordinate 7,567 of JBJXFY010000139.1, forward strand.
TCCGTGTCGGCGAGGCTCCACTTCAGCGAGGTGCGGAGCCACGGGAGCGGCCGCCCCGTCAGGCGAACGTCCACTCCGTGCGTCAGGGCATCGCGGCTGAGGATGAACGCGGGATAGCCGTTGCCCTGCCACGTGAGATCCTGGTCGCGGGGGTGGTCGAAGTCCGTGCTTCGGTCACGAAACTTGTAGGCCGCCTGCAGTGACACCTGCTTCCACGGGGAGACGGTGAAGCCCGTCCTGGCCTCGCCCAGGCTGCCGGTGGCGTCCGAGTCCCGCAGGAACTCACTAGCCCCGTCAGTGAGACCTTCCTCGTAGTAGTCATAGTTCTCGCCAAGCAGGCGGCCTTCAGCCCAGAGAGTCGTCCATGGAAGGCCGGTGTAGCGCAGGCCGGCGTTGGCCTCGGTGGCGGCGCGGTCGGAGTTCGAGTCATACTGCACCGGCAGCGTGAACTGGCTGCCTCCGGCGAAGCCCTCTCGGCGGGTCCAGTCACTCTGCACGCCGGCGTTGAAATGCAGGTCCTTCCACGGCCCGAGCAGGGTGTTGGCGTTGATGATGTGCGAGTCGCGGCGCAGCGTGATGTCATCCGCCTCCGCATCGAGCGTCGGGGGCAGCGTCGGGTCCGAGGGCAGGAAGTTTTCAAGGCTGAAGAAGCCCTGGCCCTCCATGTGGGAGTAGAGGTATCCGCCGGAAACGTAGCACCAGTCCTTCAGCCGCTTGTCGAGGGTGAGCGTGTTGGCCGCCTGCCAGTGCTGCTGGTTGTTCCGGATGTTGCGGCCATAGTCGAACGGCGGGCTGGCCTGCTCCACGTTCGCCCGGCGGGTCTGGTTGTTCCACCATTCGAGGCGGGACTCGTTCTGCAGGTTCACCGTCCAGGCCAGGGCGGTGACGTTCAGCATGATCTGCTGCAGCTCCTCGTCCACCGTGGCGAGGTTCGGATAGATGTTCTTGGTGCCGCCGTCGGGGCCGGAGACGCCGCCCCATTGCGTCGTGGCGTAGTCACCTTGCCGGCTCTCGTAGTCGTAGCGGATGGTGATTTCCGGGAGGTCGGGCCGTCGCAGGCCGGCCTCAAAGAAGGCCGCCTGATGCTCGACGTACAGGTCTTCCCCTCCGCGGTTCAGTGCCGGGAGGTTCCACGGCGCGTAGTAACCGCCCGTGTCGTCCGAGTAGCTTTGCCACTGGGAAAATCCGGTTCTCAGGAAGCCCAAGTCCTGACGCTCCGCGCCAAGGGTGAGTTCATAGTCTTCATCGCCGCCAATGACGCGGCCGTCGGCCGTGAAGGTGGTCTTCGGATCCAGCTCCTGCTTCAGCGAGAACTCCGTCAGCCCACCCGCCCAGCCCTCGCGCAGGCCAGTGTGCTGGCGGAACACCTGCTCGTTGCCGTCCACCGTGATGAAGCGCACGGCCGGCATGACGCTGAAGGCCAGCACCGGTGCGGGCGGCGCGTCGTCCCACAATGCGCCCCGGTCAATCCACGCCCGCACCAATCCGACCTCCGCGGCGGTCAACGGCTCCGCCCTGCCCTCCGGCGGCATGTGGAGGTCCGCGTCGGCGGGCAGGCGGGCGACGTAGTGGATGAGCGGACTGTTCCGGCTGTCGCCCGGCATGATGTTGGCCAGCCTGGCCGCGTCAGGGGGAAGCTTCTCGTTGTACTCTTCGAGCAGGCTGCCGGAAGCGAGGGCATCGGCGCGGTTGTCGAGGCGGTAGCGGCTCCTCGGCTTTTCCGCGCCGTGGCAGCGGAGGCAAGAACGCTCGAGGAGCGGAAGAATGCCCTGCCTGAAACTCACTTCGCCCGTGGCGGCGGGCGGGAGCTGGTCGAGGTCAATGTCGCCGGCGGGACCGGAGCGGGCGCAGGGCGCGAGGAGGAGGACGACGACGAGGACGAGGACGAAGGACGTGCGCGGGGGGGACTTGGAGGCTGCCCGGCGCATCCTAGTACAGCAGCTTGGGGTTGAAGTTGCTGCCATGCACGGCCGTGTGACAGCCGGCTGACCAGCAGGTGCCCTGGCTCAGGAAGGACGTGTGATCAATCTTCCCGATGACGATCTCGCCCGGATCGGCCTGCATCTGGGCGTGGCACTTGAGGCAGAGGTTCACGTCGCGCTCGGTGAGCAGGAAGCGGTTCACCGAGCCGTGCGGGTGGTGGCACTGGACGCAGCCGTCGCGCAGCGCCTCGTGCTCGAAGACGAAGACGTGGTTCTGCTCACGGTGGCAGTGGAGGCAGGGTTCGTTGAGCCGCGCCATGCCGAGGCCGCCGGCGGGCTTGAAGATCGCCGCACCGTGGGGGTCGTGGCAGTCCACGCAGTTCATCCGGCCCTCGACCACGGGATGGTGCGACGGCATCCGGAACTGCGCGTGTTGCTCCAGGTGGCAGGTGAAGCACGCCTCGGGCTTTTTCCCGGGATTGATGATGTACTGCGCGCGCTCGTAAGGCGCCTCCACATGCCGGCTGCCGGGCCCGTGGCACGACTCGCACGACGTGCCGCCCGGCACCTGGTGATGATCGAAGTGGACGCGGACGTGCGGGCTGGCGTCGAAGGTCGCGAATTGCACCACGTGGCAGTCACGGCAGGCGTCATTGCCGACGTAGGTCGCGCCCTCGATCTCGAGCGGCACGAGCGCGGCGCGCTGGCCGGTGGCGCAGGAGGTGATGAAGCCGGCCACGAGGCCCAGCAGCAGCAGCGCGACGGTGGCGGCGAGGCCTTGGTGGAAGGGTGAGGTCATCGTGGCCGCCGTTGGGTGACCGGGCGGCACGCGGGCGGGCCCACGTCGTGTAATTCCAGGATGGCGCGGCCGGCAAACTCTTTGTAGAGACACCCCATGCCACGAGGGCTCGTTCCCGCGTTGCTGGCCACACTCGCGGCCAGTGCCGAAAGCCTCGTGCTCCGGCCCGTCGCGGACACGAGTCTCTTCGCGGTGAACCGCGGGACAAACAACCTCGGCGCCAGTTCCACGCTGGTGGCCGGCGCGAATTTCAAGGGCGAGCCGGGCCGCGCGCTGCTGCGCTTCGACGTGGCGGGCGCGATCCCGGCCGACGCCGTGGTCACGCGGGCCGTCCTGAGCGTGGCCGTCACGCAGGAGCCGCAGACCGGCGGCGTGGCGTCGGACTTCACGCTGCACCGGATGCTGGCCTCTTGGTCCGAAGGACGCGGCACGGGCAACCTCGGCTTAGGCGCGCTTCCCGGAGAGCCGACCTGGACCCATCGGGCCTTTCCCGGCGCGGCGTGGGCGGCGCCGGGGTCCGCACCCGGCGCCGAGCACTTCGCGGCGCCGAGCGCCACCATCCGCCTCGCGTTTCCGGAGAAGTACACGTTCCCCGACTCGGCGGAGCTGCGGGCCGACATCCAGCACTGGCTGGCGGCGCCGGACAGGAACTTCGGCTGGCTGCTGCGCTCCACGGCGGAGGGCACGCCAGGGACGGCCCGGCGCATCGCCGCCCGTGAGACGCCCGCGGATGCCCCGGAACTGGAGGTCGAGTTCATCCGCGTGACGCGGCCGGCCTTCGGCCCGGTGGGGCGCGACGGTGACGCGCTGGCCATCGAATTCACCGTGCCGGCGGGCAACATCTACGCGCTCGAGGCCCTGGCCGGGCTGGGTGGAACCAACTGGATCACCGTGACGAACGTGGCCGCGAAGCTCGCCGACGTGCCCGCGCGGGTGCTTGAGCCGCTGGACCAGCCACAGCATTTCTACCGGCTCGCGGACGTGGCGGACATTGATTGAGGCGCGCCCCGCGGCGGCCTATGCTGGCCGCCCTTTATGTCGCGGCGACAGTACCCGTTTCACCTGATCGAACCGAAGTGGCAGGCCCGCTGGGACGCGGAGCAGACCTTCCGCGCCTTCAACCCCGGCGAGGCCGTGCCGGACGGGCATCCCTTCGGCGCGCGGCACGGGCTGGCGGGCCGGACCGCGTCCGCCGCGGAGCTGCCGCCGAAGTTCTACCTCCTCGACATGTTCCCGTATCCCTCGGGCGCCGGCCTGCACGTCGGCCACCCCGAGGGCTACACGGCCACGGACATCCTGTCCCGGTACCGGCGCGCCTGCGGGCGGAACGTGCTGCACCCGATGGGCTGGGATTCCTTCGGCCTGCCGGCGGAGCAGTACGCAGTCAAGACCGGCCAGCACCCGCGGGTCACGACCGAGGCGAACATCGCGAACTTCACCCGGCAGATTAAGTCTCTTGGTTTCAGCTACGACTGGTCGCGCGAGATCGCCACGACGGACCCGGAGTACTTCAAATGGACGCAGTGGATCTTCCTTCAGCTCTACAATGCGTGGTTCAACCCGGAGACGAACCGGGCGGAGCCGATCGGCACGCTGAAGTATCCGGCCGGCTGCGATACCGACGAAAAGAAGCGTGCTTACCGCGACTCCAAGCGCCTCGCCTATGTCAGCGAAGCACCGGTGAACTGGTGCCCCGAACTGGGCACGGTGCTCGCCAACGAGGAGGTCATTGACGGCCGGAGCGAGGTCGGCGGCTTCCCGGTCATCCGCAGGCCGATGCGGCAATGGATGCTCCGCATCACCGCTTACGCGGAGCGCCTGCTGGCCGACCTCGACACGATTGACTGGAGCGACTCGCTGAAGGAGATGCAGCGGAACTGGATCGGCCGGAGCGAGGGCGCCGAAGTTGATTTTCAGGTGGATGGTCACGCGGCGAAAATCCGCGTCTTCACCACGCGGCCCGACACGCTCTTCGGCGCGACCTACATGGTGCTGTCGCCGGAGCACAAGCTCGTCGCCGAGATCACGACCGGCACGCAACGCGACGCCGTGAAGAGGTATCAGGAGTTAGCCTCGACCAAAAGCGACCTGGAACGCACCGAGCTGGCCAAGGAAAAGACCGGCGTCTGGACTGGCGCTTACGCCATCAATCCAGTCACCGACGAACAGATCCCCGTCTGGATCGCCGACTACGTGCTCGCAAGCTATGGCACCGGGGCGATCATGGCCGTGCCGGCCCATGACGAGCGGGATTGGGAATTCGCTGAGAAGTTTGGATTGGTCGCTAGGTGTGTAGTGGGGACGAAGAAACCTCATGCGCTGGATCTGTCGAAAGGATACGAGATCCGCTGGATGACGGTTTGGAACCCGACCAACCCTCAAGAACATATCGGCTTCTTTTTAGCCGGCGGCAGCTACTCGCTCGAAGGTTTCTCGATCAATTCGGCAAACTCGGAGATATCTATAGACGGTCTATCTACGACCGAGGCCAAGCAGAGAATCACGGAATGGCTGGAGGTCAAAGGTCTTGGCAAGAAGACCATCAATTTCAAGCTGCGCGACTGGCTGTTCAGCCGGCAACGCTACTGGGGCGAGCCGTTCCCCATCGTCTGGAAGAAGGACGCCGCCGGGAATCTCCACCACGAGTCACTGCCGGAGAGCGCCCTGCCCGTCCTGCCGCCGACCTTGGAGGACTACAAACCCACCGCCGACGGCCAGCCTCCGCTTGCCCGCGCGCAGGACTGGGTGAATCTGCCGGACGGCTCGGTCCGAGAGACCAACACCATGCCCCAGTGGGCCGGGAGCTGCTGGTACTACCTCCGCTA
>JBJXFY010000140.1:0-2649 GCA_046155815.1 Limisphaerales bacterium
CGGCGAGCGTCGCGCCGGTGATCTGGACCTGGGCCCGCGATGGTGTCGCCAGCAGCAGCAACCCGGCAGATGCGGCACAACTGCTGCGAAACCCACGGACAAGTCGGGAACTCATGGCGGGACCACGGCTTAATTCTTGGATAAGCAACGGACCGCCCGCTGCCAAGCCTTAAATCACCTCCGGAGCCGCTCGCAACTTCGACGGGGCATGGCCTCGGAGCCCCTCTGTCCCGCGCAGCGGATGCGGCGCCCATCCGCGGATCGACGCGGGCCTCGCCTCCTTGATGCGGGCTTGGAGCCGCGCCGCCGTGCCTCCATCCTCCCCGCGTGAAACCCCGCCCCGCCCCGCTCGCCGCGCTGCAGCTCGCCGCGGCGCTGCTGCCGGCCGCCGCCGCGCCCGCCTTCCGCGCGCAGACCATTGATGACGCCATCCAGATCGGCTACGGGCTGGCCGTCGCCGACGTGGATGGCGACGCGCGCCCGGACATCCTGCTCGCCGACAAGCACCAGATCGTCTGGTACCGCAACCCGGCGTGGACCAAGCACGTCATCGCCGAGAAGCTGACCGAACTGGATCATGTCTGCGTGGCCGCGGCCGACGTGGACGGCGACGGCAAGGCCGAGGTTGCCGCCGGCGCCGGCTGGAATCCCGGCGACACGCGCCACAGCGGCGCGCTCTTCTTCCTGCAGCCCCCGGCCGACCGCACGCAGCGCTGGACGCCCGTGCCCCTGCCGCACGAGCCGACCATCCACCGCATCCGCTGGGTGCGCGACGGGGCGGGGAAGTTCTCGCTCGTCAGCGTGCCGCTGCACGGCCGCGGCAACGAGCCCGGACCCGGCACCGGCACCGGCGTCCGCGTGGACCGCTACGTGCCGCCCGCGGCGTCCGGCGGCGCGTGGACGCAGACGCTGCTGCACGAGGCGCTGAACAGGACCCACAACTTCGACGTGCTGAACTGGGATGCCGACCCCGCCGACGAGCTCGTCATCGCCTCGCGCCAGGGCCTCTTCCTCTCGGACCCGCTGCCGGCCGGCAACGCGGCCCTCACGCTGCTCGCGACGAACGACCTCGGCGGCATGGGCGAGGTCCGCGCCGGCCGGCTGGGCGACGGCCGCCGCTTCCTCGCCGCCGTCGAGCCGATGCATGGGAACACGCTCGCGCTCCTCCGCCCGCCCGCCGACACCGGCCTCTGGACCCGCACCGTGCTCGACGAGTCGCTCGTGGACGGCCACGCCCTCGCGGTGGGCGACGTGCTCGGGCTGGGGCACGATCAGGTCGTCGTGGGCTGGCGCGCCATGAACCGCCCCGGCGTGAAGGTCGGCGTAAAGCTGCTCGTCCCCAAGGATGCCGCCGGCGACGCCTGGGAGTCCCACCTGCTCGACGACAACACGATGGCCTGCGAGGACGCCATGCTCGCCGACCTCGACGGTGACGGCGACCTGGACGTCATCGCGGCCGGGCGCGCAACCAGGAACGTGAAGCTCTACTGGAACGAACGCGGGGCCGCGCGGCCCCCGGCGAACTGAGCTTGCCCGAGGACTGCGGGAGGCGCTTTCGCGGGGGTAACGGCTGTCGCGGAACCCCGGCCTTCGCGCGTGTCCCGCTCCGGCCCGGCGGCATGGCCCGGCGGCCCGGTCAGGACAGGATCGCCGTGAGCAGGTCCGCGACTACGATCACGACCGAAGCCTTGCCCGCCGCCTTCTGCGCCTCCGTGGGGCGTCGGCCGGCGTCGGCGGCCACGACGGCGGAATCGTCCGGGAACCAGGGGCGGAGCTTCGGCACCTCGCCGAAGTCCAGCCAGAAGCCGCGGCACCGGGGGCAGGTGTCCAGGGTGCAGCCTTCCGCGACGAGGGCGCCGCACGCCGTGGCGCAGTCGGGGCAGGGCGGGCCGCCGGGCCGGGCGACGGCCGCCGCGCGCAGCTCCCCGACGCCGCGCGCCGACAGCGCCCGGTGGAGCGACGCGCCCGGAATCCAGAGGCCGCGGCAGGCTTCGCAGGAGTAGTAGCGGTAGCCGCCCACGTCGTTGCTCGCGAGCACCCGCCGGTCATGGGGGCAGAGGCTCATTCTTGGTCTAGCGACCCCAAGCTCAGCGACCGCGGAGCACGGCGGGGCGGCTGCAGCAAATGGTTAGGCGACGTTGTGCGTTAGAATTCATCGAGTAACAATGGCTGAACGAGTTCGTCATACTCTCCCATTCGCCGTCCGATGAGCGGGCGAATATCTATCACGGCACCAAACTGAATGAACACCTCGAAAAAGCGGTCGTATTTCTTGCCCCAATAGAGCATCGCACAGGACATGGGCGCACCCTTCCCTTCGTCTTTGCCATCAACCAAGAAGCGCAAGCGTGTATCATACAGAAACGCAATGGCTGTCGCCCTGCCGAAAACGTAGTTCTTCCAATGGCCAGTATTCGTTGCGACTGGAACTAGTGCAACAACTTCAGAGCCAAACTTTTTGTGCGCCTCTGCACACCTAAAAAGCCAATGCTTGATGCGCGTCCCGCGATCTCGGTCTGAGCCGTAAGGCGGATTCACATAAATTTTCGGGAAATCCCAACTCTCGCGCAAGCCGTCATGCTCCGGGAGTTGGTATTCCGTATCTGCGGAAACGATCGAGTTTTCGTTAGAGCATGGGTCAAGGTCAAT
>JBJXFY010000143.1:0-4872 GCA_046155815.1 Limisphaerales bacterium
CTTGACCGTCTCCACCGGGCGCGTCGTGGATTTCCGCCTCAAGGACGCGCTGCGCCAGGAACCCGAACGCGGCACCGTGCCGCTGCTTTATCCCTGCCATTTCAATGGCGGCACCGTCCACTGGCCCAAGTCTGGAGCCCGCAAGCCCAACGCCATTCTCGACAATGCCGAGACGCGCCCATGGCTCGTGCCCACTGGCGTATATCTGCTCACGAAACGCTTCACGTCGAAGGAAGAGCGCCGCCGCCTCGTGGCCTGCCTGTTCGACCCGGACTTGGTGAAAGCAAAGTGGGTCGGCTTCGAGAATCACCTGAATTACTTCCACGCCAGCGGACATGGCTTGGAGCGCACCCTTGCCGTCGGCCTCTACGCCTTCCTGAACTCCACCGTCGTTGACCAGTATTTCCGGCGCTTCAGCGGCCACACGCAGGTGAACGCCACCGACCTTCGCACCCTGGCCTATCCCGACCGCGACACGCTCCAAGCGATGGGACGCGACATGAAAACCCTCGACCTCTCGCAGGACGAAATCGACCAACTCGTCAAAAAACACCTCCATGCCCGCTGCTAAACCCAACCGCAAAGCCCCCGCCCGGAAAAGGCGGCTCGCTGAAGCCATCAGGGCGCTCACGGCTTTGCAGTTCGGTCCGAAGCAGCGGAACGAAACCGCAGCCTACACCTTGCTGGCCCTGCTTGACCTCCAGCCCGATGCCGCATGGACCGACGCGCAGGCTCCTTTGCGCGGCATCACCCCCATCATCGACTTCATCGCCACCGCCTACGGCAACCGCTATGCGCCCAACACGCGCGAAACCATCCGCGACGATGCAGTGAAATTCTTCGTGGAGGAGGGCCTGCTGCTGCGCAATCCCGACGACCCCAATCGTCCGACCAACAGCGGCAAGACGGTGTATCAGATTGAGCCGACCGCCCTCGCGCTGTTCCGCAAGTTCGGCACCCTCGAATGGACTCCGGCCTTGGCGCACTACCTCGCCGGTCGCGAAACGCTCAAGCACGAGATTGCCCGGAAGCGTGACCTCGCTCGTGTGCCTGTCACCTTGCCCGACGGCGGGCAGGTAGCGCTCTCCCCCGGCGGCCAGAATCCGCTCATCAAGGCGATCATCGAGCACTTCTGCCCCGCCTTCGCTCCCGGCGGCGTGGTCCTCTACATCGGCGACACGGAAAACAAATTCGTCCATCTGGAAGCCGCAGGCTTGGCCGCGCTCGGCGTCACCTTGGATTCAGCCGCCAAGATTCCCGATGTCATCGTCCACTACCGCGCCAAGAACTGGCTCCTGCTCATCGAAGCCGTCACCAGCGCCGGCCCGGTGGACGGCAAGCGCCGCAAGGAACTCAAAGACCTGTTCGCCGGCTGCAAAGCCGGCCTCGTGTTCGTCACCGCCTTCGAGAACCGTCGCACCATGCAGACCTTCGTCTCGCACATCGCCTGGGAGTCCGAAGTCTGGATCGCCGAAGACCCCGACCACATGATCCACTTCAACGGCGAACGATTTCTCGGGCCGTATCCAGATGTCGCGATCAAGGTCGAGTGAAATGATAGTCCGCGCAGTCAGTTCGCCTTTCGCGGTCTTCGACACGTTCCCATGGCCGCAGTTTGAAGAGTCGCGCGAAGGCCGCGAAGGCCGCGAAGGAAAGGCAATCGCTTCATCCCCTTCGCGCCCTTTGCGGCCTTCGCGCGACACCCTTGGAAAGATTGACGCCGTGGCCGCCGCCGCCCGCGAGCTGCGCCGCGTGCGCGCCAAGGCGTTGCCGAAAATGAAGGGCGGCCTGCGCGCCCTCTATCGCACCCTCGAACTGCCCGGCGCGAATCCGTTGAAGGACGCCCACGCCGCGCTCGACACCGCCGTCCTCGCCGCCTACGGCTTCAGCGCCAAAAAGGATCTGCTCGCCCAGCTCCTCGCCCTGAACCAGCAGGTCGCCGCGAAGATTGAAAGGGGCGAACCCGTCACCGCCCCCGGCCTCCCGCCCGGCCATCCCGATCCCCGGCGCCTCGTGACGGAGGACTGCATCCGGCCCCAGGAACCCGCTACATAACAGTGAACAACCAAGGCGCGTCCCCCGGTCGGCCTCCTTTTCCGACCTTTGCTTCCCTGGAGGAGGCCGAGGCTTACAGCGACAAGGTAGGCGATGCATACTACGAGGTTTGCTACCATCTGGAGGGCGCCTTGAACCTATGCACCCAGGCGATGCACGAGATCTACGCCAAGGCTTCACCTCCGGGGCGTCCAAAGATGCAGACTGGTGTGGTACGGGAGATTCTCTGTCCCGACGGGTGGCCGAAGGATCCAAGAACTCTCATCGCCACGCTCGTTGCCTGTTCACGCTTCCAGCACGAAGACACCTGCCATGCTTACACGATCAAGGCTGCATTGATGGCATTGGTCGTGGAGATGCGCCACGATGGGTCGCTTCGCGATGCCGCGTTTGACCGCAGAACCCTTGAACCGTGGACACCCGCTGATGCCCAGAATGCGCGGCGCGAACTGCTGCGGTTGTGCGACTGGATTGAAAGCCGGCTGCACTACCTGACGCACTCCGCCTGGTATGGATGCCCTGACTGTTTTTCCAACGATCCCGAAGAGGTTCATCTTGCCAACATTGGCGTTGCCCAACGGCATCTCGCCCGATTCTCTGAGCGGGATCGGAAGCGCTGGGAAGCCATCCATGAACGCGCGGTAGCCAAGCATCACGGAGACCTGAAGAAGTGGGGGGTGGTGGGCAAGGTGCAGCACGATCCCCGTCCCAGAACTTGGAGCCATCCTGCGGTTGATGCTCACATCATCGTTCTGTGGCCTTTGGTGCTGCGTTTCAACTGGACCTATTCCGATTTGTTGAACGTCTTGGAGCGATCGCCTGCCGTGCCCGCCGATTCCGGCGAGCGCCGCTATCCGCTCGACTGCGTCGAGAGTCTCAAGGTTCATTGCCGCACCTTCTGCGGGCTGACCAAACCCGGCAAAGGAAGGAGCACCGGGGGACTTCCAAGTGGTTGGCAGATTGCCGAGCAGCTTTTTCATCCGATGGGAAAATAGAGATGGGGAAATACTTTCCCATCCCTCGCTTCGTGTCCGATGAGCTGGCGGGGTGCCAGAGTCGCGCCCATGAGCTTGCAGCCAGTTCACTCCTCCGCCATCGCCGCGGTGGGCTATGACGGCTCCACGCTGGCCGTGCGCTTCCGCGGCAGCGGGCGGATCTACCTGCACCATCGCGTGCCGGAGTCCGTCTATGCCGGCCTGGTGACTGCCTCCTCCATCGGCGCGTACTACAACCGCCACATCCGCAGGAGGTATCCGTGAAGCCGGAGACAGGTTCGTTCGGCGAGGCCGCGGCCGCCCTGCGGGAGATGGCGGTGGAGGCCGCCATGATCGAGCAGCTCGCCGGCGGCCCGGTCACTGAGGTCGTGGCGGCGTGGCTGGCACCCCAGTACGCCCTCGCGGCCCGGCGTCGGCTGGCCGCGGCGGAGAGCGAGGCCGCGCGCCTCGAAACGCTGCGCATGTTCGTGCAGGACTGGGCGCTCCTGCGCGCGGGCGATCAGGCCGCGGAACGCCTGCGCCTCGAGCGTGAGCGGCTCGTCCTTGAGCGGCTGGACAGCCAGGGGAAGTTCAAGCGGAAGACCATCGTCGGCCTGGAGGCCTTCCTTGACCATGTGAAGCGCCATCCCGAGGCCCGGGCGGCCTTTGACGCGCTGGCGGCGCAGCTCCGCCACCCGTTCGATCCGGACGAGCAACCCCCCGCTTCGCCTCCCCCGTCGCCTTCCTCCGGCTGAATCCGGCTGAATCCGACCCATGAACGTGACCCGGAACGGAAAGATCGCCCGCCTGCCGCACGCCGTGCGGCAGGAGTTGAACCGCCGCCTGCACGACGGCGAGCTGGGCCGGAACCTCGTGGGCTGGCTCAATGGACTGCCCGAGGTGCAGGCTGTCCTGGCCGCGGAGTTTGGCGGCCGGCCCGTCCGCGAGCAGAACCTCAGCGAGTGGCGGCAGGGCGGCCATCGTGACTGGCTGGTCCAGCAGGACGGGCTCGAGGCGGCCCGGCGCCTTGGCGAGGAGGCCGCCGAGCTGCAGGCGGCGGGGGGCCCGCCGCTCACGGACACGCTGGCTGTCTGGCTCTCCGCCCGCTACGCCGTCGCCGCGCGCACCGTGGCCGAATGCGGGGGCGAGACCGACTGGCGCCGGCTGCGCGAGTTCTGCGCAGACCTCGTGGAGCTGCGCCGCGGCGATCACGGCGCCGCCCGGCTGAAGCTGGAGCAGGAACGCCTCCGGCGAGAGCAGGCGCGCGAGGAGCGCCAGGCGCAGACCTGTTCGGCCGGGCGGCCTCGGTCTCCGGCGGAGCGTGCGCACCGCATCCGCGAGGTTTTCGGCCTGCCAGCGGACCGGAGGCGGCGGTTCCGCCTGAGGCCCCGAAGCCGGGCATCCCGCCTGGAACGGCCACGGCGGCCGGTGATCCGTCCGCCGGTCCGGCCTGTGGTGGCGAAATCCGGCCGAAATCCGACCCAATCAAACCGGATCAAACCAAATCAAACCCATGATGCCTCTGACCGGTTGATGCTGGCCCCATGCCCGTTTCCCATTCTAGCCTCTCCCTGTCGCCCGAGCACCGACCTTCGCCATGATCCTCAAGACCGCCCTTCCGCCGGTGGTGTTCCTCGCCCTTGTCGCCTTCGCCCGCGCGTTCGCCGCCGACCCGCTGCCTTCGTGGAATGACGGCCCGGCCAAGCAGTCCATCACCGCCTTTGTCGAGAAGGTCACCAAGGAAGGCTCGCCGGAATTCGTGCCCGTGGCCGAGCGCATCGCCGTCTTCGACAACGACGGCACGCTCTGGGCCGAGCAGCCGATGTATTTCCAGCTTTTCTTC
>JBJXFY010000213.1:0-15723 GCA_046155815.1 Limisphaerales bacterium
ATGAAAACGCTGCTCACCAGATGCCAGTGGGTCTCGTACCGGATGGCGATCCACCAGTAGAGCAGCACCGCGAACAGCGTCTCCGCGCACGCCAACACGGACACCTGCCCCGCCGCCCGCGAAGCCAGCGTGGCGTACCAGACCCAGCTCCGGCCCGCCCCCGCCTTCCCGGTGCCGGGATCAGGGGCCGGCCCCGGCCCGCCGCCCGTGACGCGGCGTTGCCGGAGCAGGGCCAGGCGCTTGAGAATCACGTCCGCGCATTCCTCGGCGGATTTGTTGCCGTCCAGATAGCCCTCGGTGCCGAAGACGCCGGGCACGTCGCCCTCCCCGAGACGGAGGTTCAGCAGGCGCAGGCGGGCGGTTTCGTCCCGCGCGGTGTCCAGCTTCATCCGGAGCGCCCGGATGGCGCGCGCCTCGGCCTGGGTCCATTCCCGGTCCGCGTACTCCTCCGAGAGGTCGGCCGCCACCATCAGGCTCTGGTCGTGGTAGAGCCGCTGGAGCAGCACGTCCATGTCGCTGCCGAGGATCTCGTGCTCGAACCATTCATCGAAAAAGACGCGGCCCTGGCTGCGATCATGCTGAAGATCGGGATCCAGCGCGGCGCTTACCCGCTCGGCGATGGCGCGCACCTTGTCCCGGTGGGGCCCGGCAAAGGAGAAGGCCACGAGGAAGCGGAAGGAGTCCCCGACGGTAACCACGCGGGGATGGTTGGGCGGGGCGCGGCCCGCGGGCAAGACCGCGGGGGCGCCGGGCATGGGTGCCAGCGGACATCCCCACGGAGCCGTAGGAGCCGACGTGGGAAGGCTCTGACTTTTTCCGCCCAAAAGTTATCCGGAACAAGAAGCTTGAGCCTCCTCACGTCGGCTCCTACCAGGTCACCACGCTGCAGCCACTTCGGCGGCGGGCACGGCCTTCTCCTCCCGCGTCTTCAGGTTCTTCACCTTCGCCACGAGCGTGCCGTCCGCGCCGCGTTCGAGGCGGACGGTGTGGGCCGCGCCGAGCTCGAGGGCGCGCTTGAATTGTTTGTCGCCCTTCGCCGGCGGGAGGCTGTAGTCCACCGCCTTCCCGGACTCGCGGAGCTGCTGGACCACCCGCAGCGAGTCAGCGCGCAGGGTTTCGTCCTCGATGAGCACCACGGCGTCCACGGTGCCGGCAAAGCAGGGGACGAGCTGCCGCGCCTTGAGCAGCTCGGCCAGCACCACGTCGCCCAGGCCAAAGCCGAGCGCCGGCAGGTCCACCTTGCCCTCGCTGACCTGCTTCACGAGCTGGTCGTAGCGCCCGCCGCCGGCGATGGCGCGAGGCTGGTCCCCCTTGCGGTCGAACGCCTCGAACACGATGCCGGTGTAGGAGGCGAGGCCGCGGATGACGCCGTAGTCCACCTTCACAAAGTCGCGCAGTCCGCGCGCGGCGAGGCTGTCGAGCACGGCCTGCAGCTCCGGCTCGGGCACGCTGGCGGCGATGAAGGCCTGCACGTCCTCCAGCTTCACGCCGAGCGGGGCGAGCTTCTCCGCGCTGGCCTCAGGGCGCTCGCGCTCGAGCTTGTCCACGATCTGGTAGAACTCGTACGCCCGCGCCGGATCGCCGCCGCGCGCGGCGAAGAAGCGCTGCCATGCCTGCCGGCTGCTGAGGCGCACGACGAAGTCCTCCGCCGTCAGTCCGAGCGCGCGCAGCACGTCCACGAGCAGCGCCACGATCTCCGCGTCCGCGGCGGGATCGGCCTCGCCGAAGATGTCGCAGTTGAGCTGGAAGTGCTCGCGGAGGCGGCCCTTCTGCTGCTTCTCGAAACGGAAGAGCTGCGGAAGAGAAAACCACTTGATGGGCTTCTTGTACGCGCGTTCCGAGGTCGCGATGAGGCGGGCGACGGTGGGCGTCATCTCCGGCCGCATCGCCACGGCGCGGTCGCCCTTGTCCGTGAAGTTGAAGAGCTGGGCGACGATCTCGGCGCCGGACTTGTTCGTGTACAGCTCGAGCGGTTCGAGCGGCGGGCCGTCGTACTCGCGGAAGCCGTAGCGGCGGGCGGTCTCGCGCCACCTGGCGAAGATGTGGTTCCGCAGGTCGCAGCTCCACGGCTCGCTGGCGGGCAGCGGCTCGGGGTAGAAGTCGCGGAAGCCGGGCAGGCGGGGCGTCATCGTCGGGGCAGGCTAGGGCGGGAGGGGGCGGGCGAAAACCCCGGAAAGGCGCGGGGGACGTGGGAAGGGCGGCCCGCCCGCGCGCTGACTGTCTCGGACCAAGGGCGTCTCCTGGCAAGAGCGCTCCCTCACGCCGGCGGCCGCGCGTCGCGCTGGAAACCGATGGAAGACCGGCGGGCCGCCGGTCCACGCCGCGGCGAGGCGCCGCGCTGCCTACGGCGGCGGCCAGACGCGGCCGAGGGGCGGCTGCGCGGGCGTCCAACCCTCGCCGGCCGGGCCGGGTTCCGGCGCGTAACGCCGCGTGCCGTCAGTCCGTTGCCATTCAAACAACGGAACGGCGCCCGCCGCCGCCGGCAGCGGAGGCGCGCCTTCCGTGCGGGTGGCTTCCCAGGTGCCGCGGTCGGAATCGTCGGTGCGGCGCCAGGCGCCGGAGAGGCGGCCATCGCGCCATGTCGCCGTCAGCTCGTAGCGGTCGTTAACATACTCGACGCCGAGCGTGAGCACGTTGGTCCTCCAGGAGCCGCCGGTGACGTGGGCGAAGCGGTAGTCCGTGAGCTGGTCGAGGCGTCCGGCGACCCGTTCGCCGTCCACGGCCAGCTCCATGCCGAGCCAGCGCTTCGTGCCGTCGGCCCCGACGGCGCGGATATCCCACCATCCGGCGAGGCGCGCCGCGTCCGGCTCGTCGGCGCGCGGCAGGATGAAGCCCAGCGGCTCGGTGAGGTTTTCCCGCCCGCGCGGCGGCAGCCGGCGCAGCCCGGAGCGGTCCCCGCTGCCGGCCTCGAACAGCGGCACGAGCCCCGCCGGCCAGCGCGCATCGCGGACGGTCACGGCGCGGAACAGCGCCGGCGCGCCGGTTGCGCCCGCGACGAGCCGGACGCCGCCGGGAGCGTTCGTCGCCGAGAACGGCACGAGCGCGAGGCCGGAGGCGTCCGCCGCGCGGACCGCACCGCCTCCGCCCATGAGCGCGGCGCCGCACGCGAGCGCGAAGCGGAGGCGGAGGCGTTCGTACGTCATGGCGGGTCGCGATTTCACCCGGCGCGCAGCGCCCACGTCCACGCGCCAAGGATCAGCGCCGCATAGGTGAAGACGCCGACGCCCTCGGCCAGCGCGGCGCGGCGCTGCACGCGGCGCGAACCCAGCAGCCAGCCCAGCGGCAGGCCCGCGAGAAACCCACCCCAATGCGCGACCACGTCGCTTTTCGGGTCCACGCCGAAGAGCAGGAACAGGAACGTGCCCGCGCCCAGCGCAGTGAGCGCCACGCCACGCCGTGCGCCTGCCGCGCGCCGGTCGCGCCACGCGGCGGCGGCCAGCAGCCCCACGGCGCCCATCACCGCGCCGGACGCGCCCACGCCAAGGTACGCCGGGCGCAGCACCAGCCCGAGCAGGTTGCCGGCCACGCCGCAGAGCAGCGTCGCCAGCAGCGTCGCGCCGAAGCCGAGCCGGCCCATTGCGAGGCCCACGAGCGCGAAGCCGAGCGACAGATTGGCCATCAGGTGCGCGATGTTGGCGTGCAGCGTGGTGGCGGTGATCACCCGCCAGGCCTCGCCGGTGCGGACCGCCACCGCGTCCATCCGGCCCGCCGCCGTGAGAGCGCCGTCAGGCTCGTCCATCGCGAAGATCACGGCGAGGAACAGCAGCCACAGCAGCGCCCCCCAGTGGAAGGATTCCTCCGCCACCGCCACTGGCGTGCGCCAGCGGCGGTTCTCGCGGCGGAACGCGCCCAGCTCGCGCAGCGTGCGCTGAAGATCGCCGGGCGACACCGAAACGGCCCAGCGGTCGCCAGTCTCCGCGGGCGAGAGGATCACCGCGCCGATGTCCTGACTGGCCAGCACGAGGCTCCAGTCCATCGCCTCCGCCTCGGAGCCGACCGGCAGTATGACGGCGGTGGTGTCGGGAGGCGCGGGCACGACGTTCATGCGCGGTGCGGGAAACTGCGGGGCGACGCGGCGGGGCCGCAAGGCGGCGGGCGGGGAAACCGCGCCCTCGGTCCGGCATCTCGGATCTGGGGCCGGCGACTTCACAGCAAACCCCAGATGCCAGACCTCATCCCCAATTTCCATCCCCCTTCCCCATCTCCCCCTTGGCCTTTCCTGCCGTGCCGCTAGGATGACGCATCATGGCCACCGCCAACGCCAACGGGGCGCTCACCGAGCGCCTGCAGGAGTTTTGCACCGCCCTCGCCGCCACGCCCGAATTCGACGCCATCAGGCTGCGGGTGGACCAGTTCATGATCAACGATACCGCCAAGCGCCAGTACCAGGACGTGAGCGAGCGCGGCGAGCACCTCCAGCACAAGCAGGCGCAGGGCGTCACGCTGGACCCGGCGGAGGTCGCCGAGTTTGAGCAGCGGCGCGACGCGCTGCTGGCCAACCCCGTGGCGCGCGGCTTCGTGGACGCGCAGGAGGAGATCCAAGGCATCCAGGAGCAGGTCGTGGGCTGGGTGAACAAGACCCTCGAGCTCGGCCGCGTGCCGGATGCCGAGGAGGTCGGCGGAGGCGGCTGCGGCCAAGGCTGCGGGTGCCACCACTGAGGCGAAGCGCAAAGGCGACACGGACGGCACCTTCCCGCTCGCCGGAGCCGGGCCGGGCCTCTTGGAGCCATGGGCTCGGGGGCAGACCGTCGGCCCGCGGGGGGCGGCCACCCAGCCCGCACTCCGAACTCCAGCCTCTTACCGCGTCCTCAAGAACACCATCACCAGCAGCAGCAGGATGAGCGCGACCACGGCGAGCAGGAACAGCAGGCGGTTGCGGGCGATGCGGCGCTCGTAGCGCAGCGGACGCAGGCCCTGGATGCCGCCGGCGGCGAGGTAGCTGATGAGCTGCGGATTCGTCGGGCTGGCCCCGCCGAGGTGACGGCGCACACGCTCCCACCAGCCGCGCCAGCCGGGCGGCGTCGTGCGGCCCACGCCCAGTTCGGTGGCGCTCGTGGGTCCGCGGGCCGCCGCAGGCCGCGCCTCCAACGCCGGTCCGGGGAGGGATTCAAACTGCGGGTCCTCTCGCCGCGGGCGCGGCGGGCCAGGTTCCGGGTCGGGCGGAGGCGGCTCCGAGAGCCGGCGGATTTCCGCCTCAAGGGCGGCGATGCGCACATTGAGCGCGCGGGAACGCTCGGAGATGGGGTCCGGCTTGGGCGGGCGCGAGAAGAGACCCATGACCGGCAGCCGGGTTTCAGCGCCGCGCCAACGCGACGACCACCACCACGCCCACCAGCAGGCACGCGGCGGCCACCGGCCACGTCAGCGCAAAGCCCAGCCGGCACAGGTCGCCGAACGTCTTCGGCCGCAGCAGCGGCGCCGCCGACTCTTCGGGCACGGCGGCGACGTCCGCGCCGGCGGCAACCCCGGCCCCGGAGCCCGTGAGCACGGGCCATTTCAGGCGGGCGGAGTTCCATTCCATGCGCGCGCTCTCGAGCGCGGTGAGCGCGCGGGACAGCTCGGTCTGGTAGCTCTCCGCCGTCCAGCCCTGTTCCTGGATGGCATGCACCTTGGCCAGTGCCGCGCGCAGGTCGGTCAGCGTGCGGGACATCTGCTCGGCGTCGCGCCGTGCGGCGAATTCCTCCTCCTCGAGCAGCGCCACGCCGCGCGTGAGGTGGGCGGTCATCTCGCCGCGGCCCTGTTCGAGCTCAAGTCGGCGGCGGCGGTCCTCTTCGAGCCGGCCGCGCTCCAGCTCGAGCGCCTCCTGCTGCCGGCGGAGCTCCGCGAGCTGCTGCTGAGCCGCCGTCACCTGCGTCTCGATCTCGCCGCGCGACGGCACCCGCGCAGGTGTCAGGTCGGCCGGGGCCGCCGCAAAGGACGCGGCCGAGCGCGTGGGCGCTGGCGGGGCGACCGGCCGCTGGCCGCCGTCAAAGTCGGGGTCCACAAAGTCGGCAGGATCAAAGTTTGAGCCCATCGTGGCGGAGAGCGTAGAAGGCGCATTCCTGCGAGGCAAGAAGGCGTGGAACGGTGCTGGCCAAGTCATTCACATCGGCTACCCTGACGCGTGGAGGGAAGGCCGTCCCGGTCTTCCCCCAAGCACAGGAACCGCCATGAACAAGCTGCTTCTCCTGGCGCTGCTCGCCACCGCCTCCCCCCTTCGCGCCATCGACGACCCGCCGGCCCCGCCGCCCGCTGGACCGCGCGCAGAAGAAACCACCGCCCCCGCCACGCCTGCAGTCCCGTCGGCGACTGTCACCGCCCCCGCCGAGGGCGGGACGGCCCCGGCCGAACCCGACACTCCGGCCGTGCCGCCTGAAGGCCTGTCCTTCGAGCCGGCGCGCGAGACGCGCCCGGCGGAGGTTGCCGGAGATGTGGCGGCCGCGGCCGGCGAGCTGCGTTTCACCGACCGTCTGCTGGCGGACCCCGAGGCGGACATCACCACGCCGCGGGTCAGCACCAACGCGCTGCGCATCCAGGGCATCGGCGCACGGGCGGTGAGGCCATCGAAGTTCGGCAGCTTCTTCCAGCTTTTCAATCCCCTGGCGCCGGTCGAGGAGGGCATGGAGGCGCAGCCGGTGTACTGGTACGACGGCCAGTTGAACACGGCGGCCAAGCCGCGCGGGCTGCGCGACGACCGCACCGAAACGCCCGTCGGCGGCGTGGTGGTGTCGGTGGGGAAATGAGCCTCTCCCGCGCCCGCCGGCGCGTGTGACGAATTCGGCGCTCCGAAGCAGACTGAAGCGTGGTTTCCAGCCTGCCGACCTCTGACGGTCTCCAAGCACCATGCGCCACGCTGTAACATCCAAGCTGGCCGCCACCGGGCTGATCTTGGCTTTTTCCGCCGACGCCGCGGACTGGCCGCGCTGGCGGGGCCCGGACGGAAACGGAATCTCTCGCGAGACCGGCTGGTCGGCGAGGGCGCTGGAGGGGGAGCCGAAGATCGCCTGGCGCGCCAACGTGGGCACGGGCTTTTCGTCCTTTGCGGTTGCGGACGGCCGGGTCCTTACCAGCGGCAACCGCAACAACGAGGACACGCTACACTGCTTCGCGGCAGCTACCGGAAAGGAACTGTGGAGGGTGAGCCACCCGGAGCCGCTCGACCCGCATAATTATGACGGCGGCCCCAGCGCGACGCCGACGGTCGAAGGCGGGACCGTGTACCAATTGAGCCGCAAGGGGTGGCTGCTGGCCGCAGATGCGGCCACCGGGGCCGTCCGCTGGCAGACCAATGCGGCGGCGGCGACCGGCGCGGCCGTGCCCCAGTGGGGCTTCAGCGGTTCGCCGTTCCTGAACGGGGATCTGCTCGTGGTGAACGTCGGACGGCACGGCTCCGCCTTCGACAAGCGGGACGGGCGCCTCGTTTGGACCACCGGCACCAATGCCGCGGGCTACACCACCCCGGTTCCCTTCGAGCTGCGGGGACGGAAGGGGTTGGCGATTTTCGGCGCCAAGGAATTGGCGGCGGTGACGCCGGCGACCGGAGAAGTCCAGTGGACCCATCCGTGGGAAGCGCTCTACGACATCAATGCGTCCGATCCGGTCTTCCATGGCGCCTCCGTGTTCATCACCTCCGGCCCCGGCCAGGGAGGCGCGTTGCTGGATCTTTCCGCGGACGCGCCCAGGCAGGTCTGGCTCAACCGGAACATGGACGCGCAGTTTGCCCCGCCCGTCCTGATCAACGGCTACCTCTACGGCATCAGCGGTGCCTCCGGCAAAAGCGCCGAGAACGGGCTGGCGTGTGTGGAACTGGCCACCGGCAAACTGATGTGGAAGGAGCTGTCCGTGAAGTTCGGCGCCGTCTCGGCGGCCGGCGACAAGCTCATCGTGATCGGCGAGACGGGTGAACTCGTCGTCGCTGAGGTCAATCCGGAGCGATTTGCGGCCGTGGCCCGGGCCCATGTCCTGGGAGGCCGATGCTGGACGGTTCCGGTCCTTTCCCACGGCCGCATCTACGTCCGCAATTCGCGCGGCGACGTGGCCTGCGTAGACGTGAAGCCGTGAATCGCCGGAACGCCGGGTCTGCCAGCACGGGTGTCAGTGCTCAGATGAACTCGTTCAGGATGGACTCGAGCAGCTCCTGCCGGCCGCTCTCGAGTTCGCCCACCTCGCCGAGCTTGAGCGCGTGATTCTCGCAGTCGGCGAAGGTGGCCTTCCCTCCCTCGACCTTCGCGCCGATGCCGCCGTCCCAGCTCCGGTAGCGGTGCCGCACGAAGTCCGCGAGCCGGCCGTCGGCGCGGATGCGGGCCGCCGCCTTCAGGCCGCGGGCGAAGGCATCCATGCCGGCGATGTGCGCGATGAACAGGTCGTCGAGCTGGAAGCTCTCGCGGCGGACCTTGGCGTCGAAGTTCACGCCGCCCGACCTGAGGCCGCCGTACTTCAGGATGCGCAGCATCGTCTGCGTGGTGAGGTACAGGTCGGTGGGGAACTGGTCCGTGTCCCAGCCGAGGAAGTAGTCGCCCATGTTGGCGTCAATCGAGCCGAGCGCGCCCGCTGCGCCCGCCACCTCGAGCTCGTGCTCCATGGTCTTGGCGGCAAGCCAGGCGTGGTTGACCTCGAGGTTGAGCTGGAAGTGTTCGAGCAGGCCGTACTCGCGGAGGAAGTTCAGGCAGGCCGCGGCATCGGAGTCATACTGGTGCCGCGTCGGCTCCTTGGGCTTCGGCTCGATGAAGAACGGCCCCTTGAAGCCGAGCTTCTTCTTGTAGTCCACGGCCATGTGCATGAAGCGGCCGAGGTGATCCATCTCGCGCTTCAGGTCCGTGTTCAGGAGCGTGGAGTAGCCCTCGCGCCCGCCCCAGAAGACGTACCCCTCGCCGCCCAGCTCGTGGGTCCACTCCATCGCCTTCTTCACCTGCGCCGCGGCAAAACAGAACACGTCCGCGCTGCACGACGTCGCCGCGCCGTGGACGTAGCGTGGATGCACGAAGTTCTGCGCCGTGCCCCACAGCAGACGGATGCCGGTATCCTTTTGAAGCCGCTTCAGCTCCTTCGCCACGGCGTCGAAGTTCCGGTTCGACTCGGCCAGCGTCTTCCCGTGCGGGGCCACGTCGCGGTCGTGCCAGCAGTAGAAGGGCGCGCCGAGCTTGGCGGCGAACTCGAACATCGCATGCGCGCGCCGGATGGCCTCCTTCACCGTCCCCTCGCCGGTCTGCCACGGGCGCCGCGCCGTGCCCCAGCCGAACTGGTCCGCCCCCACGCCGCGCATCGTGTGCCAGTACACCACCGCGAAGCGCAGGTGGTCCTTCATCGTCTTGCCCTCGACCAGCTCATCGGGGTTGTAGTGCTTGAAGGCGAGGGGATTCCTCGAGTCGGCACCCTCGTAGGCGATCGGCTGGATTCCGGGGAAAAAGGCTTTGGGCATGGGCGTTTTCGGAAAGGGCGGCAAGTCTAGGCAGGCCGCGAAACGTGTCGAGGAATCTGAGATCGCGACCTCCCCCGGCCGTCCTCCGCCAGGCCGGCGCCGTCGCGGATCCGCCCGCGCCTCAGTCCAGCAGCTCGCCGGCCACCGCCGCCGCCGCAAAGACCGGCCAATAGTCGTTGCCCACGTCCGGACCATAGGCGGGCCGCGAGCCCGCGAGGGCCTCGGCCAGCCGGGCCCTGCGCTCCCGTTCGCTGAATTCCTCCAGCGCGCGCGCGCCATTTATCGAACCCGCCGGCGCGGATGAATGCCAGCACGCGGTGCAGCTCCTCGCCGTCGAACCAGGTTCCATGGGCGCGGCATTCGTCCACCACCACGCCGGAAACCCGCGCGTAGTTCTGCCGGTTCATCAGCTCGCCGCAGTCCGGGCAAGGACGGTAGCGCACCGGCCCGGCAGCCGCTGGCCGCCCCGGGGCCGCATCCTGTTTCGCCGGCGGCAGGCGGAACTCGTCCGCGCGCCGGATCAGGGCGTGAAGCGTCGCGGCGGGCACCCAGAAGCCGCCGCAACGCATGCACCGGAAGGCTTCATGCTCACCCTGCTGGCGGAGCAGCGCGGGCCGGACGTCGCAGGCGGGGCAGGTCGGGATGGGCATGGGCGAGAAAAAGCGCGGCCGCCGGTGTGTCAAGCCGACGACAGGATTCCGTGCTCCGCACCGGCATCAAGCTCACTGCGCGCTGATCTTCACGGCCAGATCCTCCGCGAAAGCCGGCAGCGGCAGCGCGAACTCGCCGCCGTCGTGGCGGACGCGGTCACGGCTGAGCCGCCGCACCTGCACGGGGTCCAGCACCTCGACCGTCCAACGGCCGGCCGGCAGGCGGAGCTTCAGCGGCTCGGAAGTGTCCGCGCCGGCGCCCTCCGCCTCGAAGGGCGACTTGGTGCCGAAGGGGAAGTTCACCTGCACGTCGTGCCGGGTGCGCCAGGGCTGCGCGAGGTCTCGCCCACGGAAGTATTCGCCGCGCAGGCCGGGCGCGCCGCCGTCCGGCGGCCGGAGCACGCCGGTGGGCACGATCGCCTTCGCGTCGCCAGGCGGCGTCCACGCGAGCGCGATGACGCCCTGCCCGCCGTTGTAGAAGTACTCGAGCACGACGGGCACAGGCTGCCCGGCGCGCAGCGTGGCGCGGCCGGTGTCCTCGGTCGCGCCGTGGTCGGTCCAGTGGTCTATGATCCGCCGCCCGTCCACGTCGAGGCGCACGCCGTCGTTGGACGTGGTGTGGAAGAGGTGCTCGCCGTCGGCGGCGGGCGTGAGCGAACCGCTCCAGCGCACGGAGAACGGCCCGGTGGCGGCGGCCTTGCGGAGGTACATGGCGTACGTCCGGCCCGGCTCGACCAGCGCGCGGGCCGTGCCGCCGTCCGGGATGCCGCCCGCGATGACCGCGTCGTCCGGAGCCATGCGGACGACGTCCAGCCCGCGCATGAACTGCCCGAGGAAGCCGAGCTGTCGGCGCAGCGTGGGGTTGCCGCCGCCGGGCTGCGTGGCGGGATAGACGAACGTGCCATCCTCGTGGCCGACGGCGAAGGAGTAGTCGAGGTGATTGAAGAGCGCGCCGCCGGCGATCAGGAAGTCCCACGCCTCCATCCGGTACGGCGCGTCGTTCGTGCCGCGGAAGCCGGTCTCGTTGTCGCCGATGGGGCGCTTGAGGTGGCGGTTCATCGCCACGGCGTCCGGCGGCGTGGCGTAGTGGAAGTTGAAGAGCGAGACGGCCGGGTGCGGGTTCTCCACCTTCGCGGACTGGTTGGCGATGTTCCACGAGATGAGCGCGGGCCGCGGCCAGTCCTTCATCGCATCGGCGACCACGTCCGTCATCCGGCGCTGCCAGTCGTCCGGCACGGGCGGGTTCACGGCGTACGGCTCGTTGCAGATCTCGAAGGACACGTTGTCGAAGCCGCGCAGCTCCGCGACGATCTTCCGCGCCACGGCCTCCTGCACGGCGAGCAGGCCGCCGCTGCGGCCCAGCGTGAGCACGTCCTGCCGCGGGATGGAGCCGAGGCCGTTCACGTTGTTCGCCGCGTTCATCGGGCTCACGCGCCACATGCTGTCCTCGTAGAGGGGGCAGAAGAGGACGACCTCGACCACGACGCCGCGCTGCCCGGCGTGGGCCACGAAACCGCGCAGGCGCGCGAAGTACGCGGGGTCAAAGCGCATCAGGTCGAACTTGTTTCCACCGTCGGCGTAACCGGGCTGGTCGCCGCGCGCCCACGGGCCGAGGAAACGGCCGGGCGAGGGGTCGAGGGTGTTGGCGTTGATGCCGAAGTTGCCGCCGGTCTCGACGTAGGTGCCCGAGAAGACGCGGGTGCCGTTCAGGCCGTCCTTCGCCAGCGTGTCGAGGTAGCGGCGGAAGTCGAAGTCGGCGTTGACCACGGCGCCGTAGTGCTCGCCGGAGGTGACGATCACCGTCGGCCGGCCACGGAACAGGAAGTGGCGTGGGTTCTCGGGATGGAGCTGGAAGGCGGGCGATCGGTCCGCCGCGAGCACGAGAACGAGCAGGAGCACAAGGCCTGGGCGGCGGAGCATGGCGGCAAGCTGGCGGGCGACCGCGGGCGGGACAAGGGACCTTGCCGCTGCGCACCGACCTTGCGGCGGAACGCGCCGCCGCCACCATGCCTTCGTGCGCACGGCCCTCGGCCTGTTCCCGTTCCTGCTCCTGTTCGCGACGGCCCACGTCCGGGCGGCGGCCGCCCCCCTTCCCGACATGCCGGGGCTGCTGGCGCGCATGATGGCGCGCGCGCGGGCCGTCGGCGCGGATACGAACCTCCTGGTGCATCACTTCATCAAGACAAGCTGGTACGAAAAGCTCGACGCCGCCGGGACGACCACCGGCGTGAAGGAGAAGCGCTACGAGGTGACGCTCTTCCGCGGGATGCCGCAGAACCGCCTGGTCGCGGTCAATGGCCAGCCGCTCTCCGCGGAAGAGGGTGCCCGACAGACCGAGGGCGAGCGGAAGGTGCGCAACCGCTTCAGCGCCTCCGGCTCCGCGCGCGGCGACGAAAGCGTGAGCACGCTGATCAATGGCGATCTCGCGGCCCGCTTCGAGTTCCGCGCCGAGCGGCGCGAGGAGATCCACGGCCGGCCGGCCATCGTGGTCTCCTTCCGGCCGAAGGACGGCCCGCTGCCCGTGAACCGCCTCGCCGACCGCGTGATCAACCTCCTCCACGGCACGATCTGGGTGGACGAGGCGGAGGCCGAGATCGCGCGGGCCGAGGTCCGGACCGAGGGCGCGATGCGGCTCTGGGGGGGATTCCTGGGCGCGGTGGAGAAGGTCGAGTTCGAGGTCTGGCGCACCCGCACGCCGGCCGGGGCGTGGCTGAATGAGAAGGGCCTGTTCACCGTGCGCGGACGCCGGCTTTGGGAGCCGCT
Source organism: Limisphaerales bacterium (assembly GCA_046155815.1). GTDB lineage: Bacteria > Verrucomicrobiota > Verrucomicrobiia > Limisphaerales > CAIMTB01 > JBJXFY01. The sequence goes on from JBJXFY010000213.1 coordinate 12,811, forward strand.
GCATTTCCGCGCGCGGGAGGTGGCTTCGGAAATCCGTGAGGGCACGCTGACGCCCGAGCTGCGGGCACAGGCCGACTGAACGGCGTGCCACGCGGGCGGCAGCATGTTAGACTCGCGCATCATGTCGTTCCGCCCCGCGCGCGCGCTGTTCCTCTGCCTCTGGGCCGCCGGCGTTCCGCCCCTGCGCGCCGCTGAGCCGGACGTGGTGATCTCCGAATTCATGGCCGTGAACCGCGCCACGCTGCGGGACCGCGACGGCGACTACTCCGATTGGATCGAGCTGCACAACCGCGGCACCAACGCGGCGAGCCTCGACGGCTGGTTCCTCACCGACGCCGCCGCGAGCCTCCGCCGCTGGCGCCTGCCCGCGTACACGCTCCTGCCGAACGAGTACCTGCTCGTCTTCGCCTCGGGGAAGAACCGCACCAACCTCGCCGCCCCGCTCCACGCGAACTTCCAGCTCGCGCGCGACGGCGAATACCTCGCCCTCGTCCGGCCGGACGGCGCGACCGTGGCCTCGGAGTTTGCGCCCGCCTATCCGGAGCAGCGGGACGACGTCTCGTACGGCCGCGAGCGGACCGCGCCGGACGCCGTGGGCTGGTTCGCGCAGCCCACGCCGGGCGGGCCCAACGCCACCAGCGGCCCGGGCTTTGCGCCCGCGGTGCGCTTCAGCGTGCCGAGCTCGGCCTTCGTGGATGCTTTCCCGCTCGCGCTCGCGTGCGATGACCCGGCGGCGGAACTCCGCTACACGCTGGACGGCACCGCGCCGGGCGCCGGCAGCCCGCTGTACGCCGCCCCGCTGGCGATCACGAACCGCGTGCAGGTCCGCGCGCGGGCCTACGTGCCCGGCCGGCTGCCGGGGCCGGTGCGCACGGAGGCGTACCTCTGGATTGCGCCGGCCATGCGCAATGTCACTTCGGACCTGCCCATCCTCGTCGTGGACACCTTTGGCCGCACCGTGCCGGACACCGGCGACCTGCGGGCTCACCTGTGGGTCTTCGAGCCGCGCGGTGGGCGGACGTCGCTCGCGAACCCGCCCACGCTCGCGGCGCGCATCGCCACGGACCGCCGCGGTTCCAGCACCGGCGGCCAGCCCAAGCCCAACCTGAACGTCGAGGTCCGCGGCGAAACCGACGACGACCTCGACGTGGAGCTGCTCGGCCTGCCGGCGGAATCCGACTGGGTGCTGCACGCGCCGTACAACTTCGACCCGGCGGGCTTCCGCAACCCGCTCGCCTATTCGCTCAGCCGCCAGGTGGGCCGCTATGCGTCGCGGCACCGATTCGCCGAGGTGTATCTCAACACGGGCGGCAGCGCGCTTTCCCAGTCCCGCTACCAGGGCCTCTACAACGTGCTTGAGCGCATCAAGCGCGGGCCGGACCGCGTGGACGTGGACCGCCTCGAGCCGTTTGACAGCGCCGCGCTGGAAGTGACCGGCGGCTACCTCTTCAAGATTGACCGCCTCGGCCCGGGCGAGAACGGCTTCAGCGCGGGCGGCCAGACCTTCGCCTACGTGGACCCCCGGGAGGAGCTGATCCGCACGCCGCAGCGGCTGCCGCAGCGGACCTACCTCACAAAATACCTGAACGATCTGAACACCGCCCTGAACCGGGCCGCGTTTTCCGATCCGGTGGCCGGCTACCCGGCGTTCGTGGACGTGCCCGCGGCGGTGGATCATCACCTGCTGAACACGTTCTTCTACAATGTGGACGCACTGCGCCTGAGCACCTACCTGCACAAGCCGCGCGACGGCCAAGTCACCTGGGGGCCGGTCTGGGACTTTGACCGCGCGCTCGGCTCGACCGACGGGCGCGACGCCCAGCCGCGCGGCTGGAACGCCACCGGCGGCACGGACTTCTTCTACTACCCATGGTGGGACCGGATGTTCCAGGACGTGAACTTCTGGCAGCGCTGGATTGACCGCTGGCAGGAGCTGCGCGATGGGCCGCTGGCGGACACGAACCTCTTCGTCCGGATTGACGCCCTGAACGCCGAGATCCGCGAGGCATCCGCGCGCGACTTCAGCCGCTGGCAGCAGCCCAAGCGCGGCGGCTCGCAGGCCGGCGAGGTCGCGCACCTCAAGCGCTGGCTGACCAACCGCGCGGACTTCATTGACACCAACTTCATTCGCCGCCCGCTCCTCGGCCGGCCACCCGGCCGCATCACGCCCGGCGAACTCCTCACCCTCACCGCGCCGACCAACGCGACGATCTGGTACACGCTCGACGGCTCCGACCCGCGCGCGCCGGGCGGCGGCTTCACCCCCGCCGCGCGGCGGTACGACGCGCCGCTCACGCTCGCGACCACCTTCGTCGTCCGCGCCCGCGCGTACAACCCGGCGCACAACCAGCGCACCGGCCATCCCAACCCGCCCGTGCGCAGCCTGTGGTCCGGGATCACGACGGCGCGCTACACCGCCGACCGCCCCGCCGGCCCCGGCGACCTCGCGGTGACCGAGATCAACTTCCATCCGCCCGACCCGACGCCTTCCGAACTGGCAAGCCTGCCCGGGATCACCGATGACGACTTTGAATTCCTCGAGCTGAAGAACCTGTCGCCGGAGGCCGTGGACCTGTTTGACCTGCGCTTCACGGAGGGCATCGGATTCGGCTTCGCGACAAACCGGCTCAACCGCCTCGCGCCTGGCGCGCACCTGCTGCTGGTGCGCAACCCCGCCGCCTTCACGCTGCGCCACGGCCTCCACACCACCATCGCCGGCACCTTGACCGGTGGCCTCGCGAACACCGGCGAACAGCTCCGCGCCACGGACGCCGCCGGGCAGACCGTGCTCGACGTGACGTGGCGCGACGACTGGCACGCCGCGACGGACGGCCGCGGCTTCACGCTCGTCGTGCGCGGGCCGGGCGGCGTCCGGCCGCCGTGGGGCGCGGCGCCGCACTGGCGGGCGAGCGC
>JBJXFY010000216.1:0-7607 GCA_046155815.1 Limisphaerales bacterium
CTCCTGGACCATCCCGCGCCGGCGGTGCGCGCCGCCGCCTGGCCCGCGGCGGCGGCCTGCGGCGTGCCCGCAGGCACGCTGCTCGACAAGCTCGAGCCCGCGCTGGCGGACGCGAATCCCGAGGTCCGCGTGGCGGTGGCGATCGCGCTGGCCTCGCTCGGATCAGCGGCCAAGCCGGCCGTCCCGGCCCTGGCCCAGCTCCTTGATGCCGGGGACGAAGGCCTCCGCGCGGCGGCGGCCCGTGCTCTCGGGGGCATCGGGCCGGACGCTGGGGCGGCGGTCGAGCCGCTCGCGAACCACCTCACGGCGGCGCGGGGCGAAGAGAAGCTCGCGCTGATCGCGGCACTCGGCGCGATTGGCCCGGCGGCGAAGGATGCCGCGCCCGCGCTGGTCGAGCTCACGGCCGACAGCGACGCCGCGAATCGCGCCGCGGCGGCGGACGCGCTCGGTTCCCTAGGTGAGGCCGCGAAGGACGCGCGACCGAAGCTGCTGGCCGGGCTGAAGGACTCGGACGCCGCGGTGCGGGCATCGGCCGTGCGCGCCGTCGCGCGGGTCGAACCTGGCGCGGCGGACCTGGTGCCGATCCTCACCGCGGCGCTCTCTGACACCGACTCGGCCCCGCGCCACGCCGCAGCGGAGCGGCTCGGCAAGCTCGGTGAGGCCGCACGTCCGGCGCAGCCGAAGCTCTTTGCGATGCTCGACCAGCCGATCGACCGCGGGGCCGCGCTGGAAGCGCTGCGCGGGATGCAGGCGGACGACGTGCCCCGCCTCACCGCCGCGCTGGACCACCCGGACTGGAACGTCCGGGCCTTCGGCGCGGACGCGCTGGGGCAGCTTGGCAAGGCCGCGGGGCCCGCGCGCGACCGCCTCCAGAAGGCCGTGGCCGAGGATCCGCACGAGGACGTGAAGCGCGCCGCGCGCCGCGCCCTCCGCCGCATCCGGGAGGCGAAGTGAGCGAGGGGGCCTGGGCCGCCGCTTCCGCTCAGTACAGCAGGAAGTTACCGCGCCGCGCCTTGAATTCCGCGAGGTCCGAGGCCCAGGACGCCTTGATCTCCGACAGGCTTTTCCCAGAGCGGATGGCCTCCAGCGTCGGCCCGTCCGTGAGCAGCGGGCGCATCTTCTCCAGGGCGAACTGTTCGGGATACAGCCGCTGGAAGGTGAGCGCGACAACGATCCCCACGTCCACCACCGGGCAGGCTTCGCGGTCGTTCAGCATCAGGTACACGCCGCCACACGGCTGATCCTTGAACGTGCTGGCGCGGGGCGTGAAGCGGATGGGTACGAAGCGCACGCCCGGCAGGCCGGCCGCATTCAGCTCGCGAGCAAGGACCACGTCGTCCGCATACGGCGCGCCCAGCAGCTCGAACGGGGTGTCCGTCCCGCGCCCCACGGACAGCGCGCTCTCCAGCAGGCCCACGCCGGGATAGAGGATGGCCTGCTTGAGGTTTCGCATGTTGGGCGAGGGATTCGTCCATGGCAGCCCTGTCTCGTCGAACCACGCGCCGCGCCGCCAGCCCTCGACGGGGATCACGGCGAGGTCGGCACCAAGCCGCCGCTCCGCGTTCACCTTCCGCGCCAGCTCGCCCACGGTCAGGCCGTGCCGCAGCGGGATGGCGTGCGCGGCAACGAAGGTGTTCGTGCCACGGTGCACCGGGCCTTCCACCGCGACACCGTTGATCGGGTTCACGCGGTCGAGCACGACGAACTTCAGCCCCGCCGCCGCCGCGGCCTCCATCGCGAGGCTCATTGTCGAGATGTAGGTGTAGAAGCGGCAGCCGATGTCCTGGATGTCGAACACCAGCGCGTCGAGGCCGACGAGCTGCTCCGGCCGCGGCTTCCGCGTCTCGCCGTACAGGCTGAAGACGGGCAGCCCGGTCTGCTCGTCCACGCTGTCGGACACCTTCTCGTCGAGCAGGCCGCGGATGCCGTGCTCGGGGCTGAAGAGCGCCTTCAACTCCACGTCCGGCGCGGCGTGCAGGAGGTCAATCGTCGGGTTGCGGACGCGGTCGTGCCCGGTGTGGTTCGTGATCAGGCCGACCTTCCGCCCGCGCAGCGGCGCGAAACCCTGCGCCACCAGCACGTCAATGCCATTGCGAACGCCGCCGTGGTCCGCCGCGGCGGCGGCCTTCGCCTGCCGAGGCAGCGCGCCGGGGACGTCCGCAAAGTCGAAGCCCGCCACCGCCTGCGCCGCGAGCGTGCCGAGCCGCCGGCGCAGCACGAGGACGTTGCCGTCCTCGGTCGGATGGTTCCGGTTGGCGAGGAAGATCACGAACGTGCGCGAGAACGGGTCCGCCCACAGCGACGTGCCGGTCCAGCCCGTGTGCCCGAACGAGCCGACGGGGAACACCTCGCCGCGCGGGCCGGCATAAGGCGAGTCAATGTCCCAGCCCAGCCCGCGCCGCGCCGCCGGGAGCGAGGCGGGCGTCTGCACGGAGGTCATCAGGCGCACGAGCAGCGGGTCGAGCACGCGCTCGCCGTCGAGCGCGCCGTCGCCGAGCATCATGCGGCTGAAGCGCGCCAGGTCCGCGGCGGTGGTGAAGAGGCCCGCGTGCCCCGCCACGCCGCCCATGCGTCTCGCCGTGGGATCATGGACCACGCCGCGCAGGTACTCGCCATCCACCAGCGTCGTCGGCGCGATGCGCGCCCGCAGCGGGGCGGGCGGGCGGAAGAGCGTGTCGCGCATCCCCAGCGGGCCGAAGATCGTCGCGGCGCAGAACTCGTCCAGCGGCCGGCCGCTGACGCGCCGGACCAGCTCGCCCAGCAGGATGAAGTTCACGTCGCTGTAGCGGAACTGCGCATCGGGCGCGGCCGTGGGCTTCTCCGCCACCGCGAGCGCGACGCCCGCCTCGTAGCCCGACCAGTCCGGCCGCAGCGGAATGCCCGGACGCAGCCCGGAAGTGTGTGTCAGCAGATGCCGGACCGTCACGGAGTCGCGGCCCTCGCCGGTGAACCCCGGCAGGTAGGTCTTGACCGGCGCGTCCAGCAGCACACGGCCGGCACCGACGAGCCTCATCACCGCGGGGGCCGTGGCCACGACCTTCGTGAGCGAGGCGGCGTCGAAGACCGTGTCCATCGTCATCGGCTCCGCGGCCGGGGCGACCGCCCGACGTCCGAGGGCGCGCACGTAGGTGTTCCCGTCGCGCTCCAGCCAGAGCACGCCGCCGGGGAGTTGGTTCGAGGCCAGGGCGGCCTCCACCACGGCGTCGAGCGCCGGGAGCCGGTCGGGACTAAAGGCTTCCACCGCGCGGGCGGTGGCCGCAAGGGCGAGGAGGAGGACGAGGAGGAGATGCGCTTGCACCGCGGCGAGCATGACGTGCGGGCGTCGCCCGGCCAAGGGCGCAAGTCAGCCCCGGTACACGATCATGACGCCGTAGTCCGTCAGCGTCGCCTTCGAGGACAGGTCCGTGTAGGTGTAGGAGATCGGGAGGATGCTGACGATGTAGTCCTTGCCGATCTTCTGGAGGAAATCACTGACCATTTCGTCGAAGTGGTCCTTGTCCACGCTCATGCAATCCTGGCGGCGGATGGTCTTGATGCGGATCTTCTTGTCACGCTCCTCGCGGGCCACCTCGAGTGTGGCCTTGGGCCGCTGGATGAGGATCTCGGTCGGGCCCTCCCTGAGCGGGACGCTGAAGTGCTTTCCTTCCCCCGGCTGATCGGTGGGCGGCGGGGGCTGCTGCGCGGCGGCAAGCACCCCGGGCGGGGGCGCGGGGACCTCAATTCGGGCGTTGCAGGCGGGGCAATCAATCGCCGTGCCCGCCATCGCGTGGTCCACGACGAACTCCTGGCTGCACTGGGGGCACTGAAAGGTGAAGTCCATGTTGCTTCGGCGGGCTGATCAGGGCGGAGGCTAGTGCGGGCGCGCGCCGTGACAAACCTGAAACGCGGCCGCCGTTCCCGGCCGGCCCATCACGGCCCCGGCGGCTTCATCGCCGCGCCCTGCCGGAAATGCTGCCACATGGCGTCAATCGTCCTCTCCCCGTCGCCGTCGAAATCCGGCAGCGGGCTGCGTCCCTCCTCGTCGAAGTAGCGTGGCATCTTCGTGTCCGCCTGCACCGCCAGCGGGTTCTGGAGCCAGCGATGGAAGAACTCCGGGAGCAGCCGCGCACCGCTTTGCGTGAAGTTGATTCCCGGCGCCTCGAACACCGCCGTCGCCTGGAAGCTCCCGACCGCGTGGCAGGTGATGCACGCAAAGCCCCCGTCGCTCGACAGCAGCTTGCGCCCGATGGCCGCGTCCTCCTCCCGGACCGGCGGTTCCGCCGGCGTCGTGGCCGGGAAGCCGTGGTCGTGCGCCATCCCGGCTGCAAGCGGCTCCGCGTAGGCCGGGAAGGCCGGCATCCGCGCCTCCAGCCACGGGCGCGGCTTCTCCTCCACCTGGCCGGCGATGAACGCCGCCGCCCACTCCGGCCGCAGCTTGCCGCCCAAGATTTCAAACTTCGGGAAACCCTCGAACTGGCCGTGGCACCCCCGGCAGCTCAGGAGCTCCGCGTGCCGTGCGGCGAACTCCTGCGGCACATGCCGCTCGAGCGACTTGCGGTCCGACCCGCCGAACGCCCGCAACGCCGCGCGGTCCTCCGCCGTGAAGGCGAACTCCGGCACCTTCGCATCCGCCGGGCGCGCATCGGCCACGCAGCCGCGCGTCCAGGCGCCGGCCGGCAGCTCGGCCAGCGGCTTAGCGGCCAGCTTCGTCGGCAGCGGGGCGACGTGGCAGTTGATGCAGCCGAGCGACTGCACCAATTCCCGGCCGCGCACGACGACGGCACGCTCCGGCACCGCCGCGGCTTCGCCCGCCGCGTCCGCCTGCCCGCGCAGCCACGCGGCGAGGTTCGCGACTTCCCCGGCCGACAGACTGAAGTTTGGCATCCGGATCCAGGCGAAGTGCTCCTGGGGATTCTTCAGGAAGGCCTCGAGCGCGCCCGGCGTGAACTTCGCGTTCACCTGGGCGAGCGAGATCTTCTGCCCATCCGCCGGCTGGCCCTTCTCCACATGGCAGGCGGCACAGTGCAGCGTGGTGAACAGCTCCCGGCCCGCGTCCGCGTCGCCCTTGGCCGGCTCCGGCAGCGGCTCCTCCGTCTTGAGCGTCGCGAGGTAGGCCGCGATGGCCCGCGCGTCGTCCGCGGCGGCGGGGCCGTGCAGCATCCTCGGCATCGGCGTGCCGGGGCGCAGGGCCTGCGGGTCGGCGATCCACGCGGCCAGCCACGCCGCCTGCCGCCGTGCGCCGAGGCCGATGAACGTGGGCGCGTCCATCGCCAGCTCCGGCACGGCGTCCGCAAGCGACACTTTGTGGCAGTCCACGCAGCGGTGCTCAAGGAAGAGCTGCCGCCCGCGGTGCAGCGCCTCGGCGGCGGCCAGCGGCGCAAGGTCCGCCGGCGGGCGCAGCATCGTGGACGGCACCGGATGCCGCGGCGTCTCGCGGTCGCGCCAGAAGAGCCGCACCCAGCCGTCGCCGTCCGCCGGCGCGGTGAAGGTGACGACGAGCGGGTTGTCGCCCTTGTTGAAGCGCACGCGCTTCGAGACCTCCGTGCGCGCGCCGTCGCTGGTGGCGGTGAGGACGTTCGTCCCGTTCACGCTGACCTCCAGCCGGCCGCGCAGCTCGGCGTCGAACTGGTAGTCGCTCCGCAGGTCCACGCGGACCGCGCCCGACCACGTCGCCGTGACCGGGGCCGCCGGGAGGAACGGCGAGGCCGGCTGGCCGGCGGGCACGAACAGCGCCACGCGCTCCGCCCGCCGGGCGTCCTCCGCGCCGCCGGCGGCCAGCCGGAGCAGCAGCCCCGCCGGTGCTTCCGCGGCGCGGCCCGGCGGCGCGGCCAGCAGGGAGACGGCCAGCAGAAAGACAGGAAGACGGAAAAACAGGCGGCGGCTCATGTTCGCGGCGGCAGCATGGCGCAGGGTTCCGCGGATTTCCTGAAAAATCTGGCGGCAGCACGCCCCGTGGCGGCGACGCCCCCGTCGCCGGGAGGTATCCGCGGCGCCCCGCCCCGCGGGACCGGCGGCCCGCCGGAAAACTTTGCAAAACCATGACAACTCCCCCGCCTTGGCGCGATAAACCGGGCGCGTGAAAACGCTGCTGCTCGCCGCCGCCTTCGCCCTCGCCGTGCCCGCGCTGCACGCCGCCACCGTTTCCCCGGTCCCGGAGGGCGGAGCTCCCGCGACCCCCGCCCCGCTCGACGCCGCGTTTCAGGAGGCGCTGCTGCTCGAGGAGGGCCGGCGCGACCTGCCCGGCGCCCGCCGCGCCTACGAGGCCGTGGTGGCGCAGGCCGACGCGCAGCGCGCGCTCGCGGCCACGGCCGTGTTCCGCCTGGGCGAGGTCCACCGCAAGCTCGGCCGGACCAACGACGCCGTGGCCCAGTACCGCCGCCTGCTGCGCGACTTCCCCGGCGAGGAGACGCTGGCGAAGCTCAGCCGCGAAAACCTCGCCGCCCTCGGCGCGCCCCTGGCGGAGCGTGGCGGCGACGCCCCCGTCGCCGAAGGTGTCCGCGGCGCCCCGCCGCGCGATCCCGGCCCGGCGGTCTCGTCGCCGCCGAGCGCTGGAGCCGCCGAGGAGATCGCCCGGCTGGAGGCGCAGTTGGCGATGTTCCGTGACCGGCCGCTGGATGATCCGGCGACGTTGATCGCCCTCCAGCAGGCGTTTCCCGACGCCCAACTGGCGCGGCTGGAGGAGACGATCCTTGAGGTGCAAAGCGAGGTGTCGGTCCTCGATTCGCAGACGACCAGGGATCACCCGGTACTCGCCGGCAAGCTCCGCCAGTTGAAGGAACTGGAGGCGATGCTTGTGAATCGGGCGCTGGCCATGCTCGCCGCCCAGGAACTCCGTCTCCAGGCGCTCAAGGCCGCCTTGCCCGGCCAGGTCACGTTCTTCGGCGATCTACGGGGCACGCTCGACGTGCCCCCCGGCGGCACGCTCAGTCTGGCGGATTCCATTCTGCGGCTGAAGCCGACCAACCTCACCGATCTGCGCCGCGTGCGCGTCCACCGGCCCGCCGCGGAGGGCGGCACGAATTCGATCGTGGAGGTCAACGTTCGCGACCTGCTCCGGGACAATGACCGCTCCAAGGACGTTCAGCTCCACCCGGGCGACCGGGTCGAAATTCCGCACCGGGTCCTCTAGCATCCTTTTCCACCATGCGGCGCTTGAACCGCTTCATCCGGCATGCAGAACGACCCGCGCGCGCAGCAGTTCTGGCTGCTGGAAGGCGACCGCATCGTCGTCCCGGAGGCCCGGCCGTGAGGGGGCGGGCGGAGCAACGCGCGCGTCGTGGAGTGCGCCGGCAGAGCGAAGCGGCGACGGCGCTTCTCGAGGAGGCCGTGGGTCACGCGACCGTCCGGCGTGGTGCGTCCCGCTGCCCCCGGCGCTCCGCGCCCGCCCAAAGCGGTGTCGCCGCTTCGCTCTGCCACCGCGGTCCATGAAGCCCCGTTGCCCCGTCGGCACCCCGTTCATTCTGTTGATTCTGTCCAGCCCCGCTGACTCATGATCGCTGATCCGGCCCAGCGTCCGCCGCTGCGCTTCGCGCTGCTGGCGGTGCTGCTGGTGCTGCCGGCGCTGGGGCTGGCGGCGCTGGCGCTGCGCGCGCTGGCGCTGGACCGCCGCGCCGCGGACGCCGAGGCCG
>JBJXFY010000159.1:0-4161 GCA_046155815.1 Limisphaerales bacterium
CCGTTGGTGTAGCCCTGACCGAAGACGTAGTTGTAGTAGATTGTGTCGAACTTCCGGTAGTTCAGGCTGACATCGAAGGTCAGCGGCTCCGTCAGGTCCTCCGGCACGGTGAAGGCGTAGTGGACGACGAAGCCGGCGCCGGGCGGGATCTGGTTGTTGTAGAGCGGGGTGAAGATGTCCTGCGGATTGCGGCGGTCCACGCGGTTCCCGTCCTTGTCGAGCATGTACACGTTGACGAAGTGGGACCAGGGATCGACCTCGCCGTGGTCGCCGCGGCCGCCGCTGCGGCCGACGACGCGCCCGCCGCTGCGGGCCAGCACGTCGACCCAGATCTCGTTCGAGTCCACGGTGCCCTGGGAGAAGGGATGGCCCAGGCGGAGGGTGCGCAGCACGACCTCGAGCAGGTAGCGTTTGCCGGGCTGGAGCGCCGGCACCTCGGGCCGCAGCGGCGCGTGCAGGCGGCCGTCAATCGTCCCGGTCTCCTTCAGGCCGAAGATGTCCACGCGTACCGAGTTGGTGCCGAAACGCTCGTGCTCGGCCACGATGTGCCGCTCCGCGCGGAGGTGCGGCAGCGCGGTGTTGGCGGAGGGGAAAAGGTGGCTGTGGACGTAGCGCTGGGACGTGTTGGTCGGGTCGAAGAAGTTCGCGCCGAAGTCCTCCGACGGCATCAGCGGCATGTGGCAGCCGTTGCAGTTCTGCTCGGCCTTGGGCGGATAGTAGAAGGAGCGTGCGCCGTGGCCCACGCCGCTGAGCAGGAAGGTGTCGTAGTGGTTCTGCCCGCGGAGGAACTCCTTGTAGTGGTTGACCTCGTGGGGAATGCCGACCTTGTGGCACGTCCCGCAGAACTCCTCGCTCCGCATGAAGGGCTTGAGGAACACCTTCTTGTGGAACTCCGGCTTGGCCTTCACGAGCTGGTTGTTGACCCACTGGAGCAGCCGGTTGGTCGAGTACGCGAAGGGATAGTGGACGGGCTCGTCAATCGTGTAGTCGGCGTTGCCGATGGTGCTGTCCACCGACGTGATCGCGTGGCAGGCCGTGCAGGTGATGCCTGCGTGCGCCGTCGGATGGTTCGTCATGTCGAAGCCCGGGTCATCGAAGGCCCCGCTGAAGAACGGCGCGGGATCGTGGCAGCCCGCGCACCAGCGGGAGGCCTTCACGTCGCCGTCGCGTTTCAGGGCCACCTGGCGTGTCTCGTTCACGCTGAAGAGATAGAAGGGATTGTTGAACGAGCTGAAGCGGTGCGAGCTGTGGAACCAGCCCTCGTAAACGTCCGGATGACACTTTTGGCAGTAGTCATCCATCATCAGCGTCTGGGCCGGGATGAAGTTGCCGGAGGCCGTACGCGCGGCGGAGGGCTGGAAGTATCTCTCACCCTCCTTGGACGCCAGCGTGCTTTTCGGCGGCTGGAGCGAGTGCAGGCCCACCATTGCCAGCACCACGGCCGCCACCGCGCCGGCCCAAGCCAGGCCCATTTTCCATTTGATGCGCGGCCCGGCCAGCCGATGAAGGACGTACAGCCAGATGCACAGCAGCGGCGTGATGACGTGCGCCCAGTAGGCCACGGAGCGGGCGTTGGGATCCTTCAGCCCGAGGTTCCTGAACTGGAAAATGTCGATCCGCGTCAACAGGACGCCGGTGACGAGCACGACGAGCCCGGCGGCGAAGAGCGCGTAGCCCACGCGCACGGCCCGGCGGTTCGGCCGGTCGTGGGCGTTCCTCATGTGCAGCAGCCCGAAGGCCAGGAACGGCACCAGCAGCAGGAAGCCCAGCACCAGATGGGCGCCGAACATGAGCTGGTAGAAGTAGTTCTGGTACAGGGCGGGCCGGTTGACCCATTCGAGGAACGTGATGGCCGAGAGGTACGCCGAGTTTGCGCCCAGCAGCGAGACCAGCGCGAAGACCGCATACAGCACCAGCCGCAGCCGCGGGCCTATGGCACGGACGTACTTCTTGCGCGGCGGCGCGGGCGGCACGGCGCTGGCGGGATCGGGGGGCATCACTGGACTTCGCCAAGCTCGGCGCGCCCGCTGGCGGACGTTAAGGCTGCCGGGGCGAACCGGTCTGAAACAGGGGCGGGACGGTACGGCCGTGCTGTCCGACCCTCACTTCGCCAGCTCGGACGCGCGGCGCACGAGGTCGACGAACTCCGCACGCAGGCCGTCGGGATCGTTGCCCATCGTCTGCTCGGCGAGGCGCAGGGCCTGGTCCCACGTCAGCGCGCCCTTGTGCGCCGAGTCGCGGAGCAGCAGGCCGTAGGCGGCCACTGCGGCGGCGAAGCGCGTCTGCGGTGTGGCCTCCGCCCAGCGCCGGCCGGTGTCCGGCACGGCGACCTCCATCAGCCGGCTCTTGCCGCCGCCGGGCGGCTGGCGGCGGAGCTTGATGAAGACCACCTCGTCGGGCCGCTCGCCCGCGGGCCGGCGGCCGGCGTTGCTGGCGAAGCGCAGCGCCTCCGCGCCCGGCACCGTGCCGGCCACGGGCACCAGCTCGTACAGCGCCGTGACCTCGTGCCCTGCGCCGATGTCGCCGGCGTCCTTGGTGTCGTCGTTGAAGTCGCGGTCGGCCAGCAGGCGGTTCTCGTAGCCGAGCAGCCGCCAGCTCACGATGCGCGCGGGGTTGAACTCGAGCTGGAGCTTCACGTCGCGCGCCACGGTGACGAGCGTGCCCTCGAGCTGGTCGGCCAGCGCCTTCCGCGCCTCGCGGAAGGAATCAATGTACGCGTAGTTGCCGTTGCCCTTGTCGGCCAGCAGCTCGGCGGTGGTGTCCTTGTAGTTGCCGATGCCGTAGCCCAGCACGCTGAGGAACACGCCCGTCTTCGCCTGCCGCGTGATGAGCTCGAGCAAATCCTCGCGGCTCGTCACGCCGATGTTGAAGTCGCCGTCCGTGCAGAGCACGACGCGGTTCACGCCCTCGGCGCGGAAGCGGTTCGTCGCCAGCGCGTACGCCTGCTCGAGGCCCGCCGCGCCCGCGGTGCCGCCGCCGGGGCGGAGGCGGTTCAGCACGCCGGCGATCTGCTCACGCTCCGAGGCCGGCGTGGGCGCCAGCGCGACGCCCGCCTCGCCGGCGTAGGTGACGATGCCCACGGTGTCGCGCGGCGAGAGCTGGTCGAGCAGCAGGCGGAGCGACTGCTTCACGAGCGGCAGCTTGTTTTCCGCGTCCATCGAGCCGCTCACGTCCACGAGGAAGACGAGGTTGGCGGGCGGGCGCTCGCCCCGCGGCAGCTCGCGGGCCTTGATCCCGACGCGGAGCAGCCGGTGCGACTCGTTCCACGGGCAGTCGGTGATCTCGGCGTGGATGGCGAAGGCGTCGTCGCCCTGCGGGGGCGCGTAACCGTGGCGGAAGTAGTTCACCAGCTCCTCGAGCCGCACGGCGTCCGCGGGCGGGCGCTGCCCGGCGCGGAGCATCCGGCGGATGTTGGCGTAGCTGGCAGTGTCCACGTCCAGGCCGAAGGTGGAGAGCGGCGCGCCGCTCACGTCGCGGAAGGGGTTCTCGACGAGGGGCGCGTAGCCCTCGCCGGTGGGCGGCTCGATGAAGCGGGCGCGGCTCCCGAACTCATCGAACTCAGCTCGGTCGGCAGGCTGGAGGCCGGGGGCTTCCTTGAAGTAGAAATGCAGCGAGTCCCGCTGTTCGGCGGCCTGCAGGCGAACCTCCTGTTCGACGCGTCCCCGCGACTGAAGTCCGGGGACGGCCGGAGCCCGTTGGAGAACTTCGCCGGCATCTGCGCGGCCGCCTGCTCCGGGCGCAGGGGCAAGCCCGGAGCGGCTGGCCAGGGTGGAATCCAAGCCGCGCGGCTGGCTTTGGGCAGGCGCTGGCACTTCGGCCAGGTTTCTCGCAACCACCTCGCGATCGAGGACACGGCCAGCACGCCGGCTCTCCGCCGCCCTGCTTGCCAGATCAGCGGTCCCGGCCGGGCCGTTCGCCGGAGCGGCGGGCGCCTGTTTGACCCGTTCGGCCACGGCCAACCCCTCCGCCAGGCTGTCCAGTTCAGCCACGACAGGTGTCGGAGTTGACGTGGTGAGGGCGGTGGTGCCGGCGGAAGGTACGCCTGCCACCGTCGTCGGGGCCGGAATCTTCACCTCCTCGGTCAGTTCTGTCGCCGGCGGCGTGGCCGGTGCCGGCTTAGGGGCAAAATCCTCCATCGTCCGCCCCGGCTGGTAGCGCAGC
>JBJXFY010000163.1:0-21403 GCA_046155815.1 Limisphaerales bacterium
GAAGGGCCGGCTGGGACTCAAGACCATCGGCGCGACGATTCACCCGTATCCGACACAAGCCGAAGCCATCCGCAGGACCGGCGATCTCTACAACCGCACCCGCCTGACGCCCTTTGTGAAGAAACTCATGCAACGCTGGCTCGCTTGGCAGCGGTGATCCTACCCCTTAATATTTGAATACATGCCAGCCATGAATACTCCAAACGCCCTCGACCTCACCCAACGTCCGCCCGGCAGCCCGCGGGTCCGCTTGGGCGGTTACGCCATGCTCCCACGCGTTCTCGACAAAGCCCGCGCCTCGCTCGTCGGCAAAGCCGGCGACTACAAATACGGCTACCCGATTGACCAGCACTTCTTCGGCTTCGCCGGCGTCGCCCAAGAGGAGTTGTTTGAACAGGTGAAGACGAGCGCCAGCGACTGGGATCTTCTCCTCTGGGTGAACGCCCATGCGAGTCCGAAGCGCGCGCCGCACGAGATCCGCGACTGGTCCGCTTATCTTGAGACGATGCCCATTGGCGATCCCGAGGACTTGGAGTGGTTCTCCGCGCATGTGAGACGCCTCAACCCGGCGCGCACCGATCTGCAGACCACCATGGATTTCCTGGACGCAGACGACCACGCCAGCTTCGGCGGAAGGGCCTGAAGCCCGCTCATAATTCTCAACCCTCGATTTTTGAATCCCTATGGCCGGCCGCTTCCTCGAGACCTATTTCACACCGAAAGTTCTTTCCGCCCAACAGCATTACTTCGGGCGCTCGCAAAGCATCCCACCGCAGCCGGCGGTTGATCCGCTCAGTGAGGAGGAGCGTGTCTTCATCGAGGCCCGCGACTCCTTCTACATGGCGACCGTCAGCGAGAACGGCTGGCCCTACGTTCAGCATCGTGGGGGAAGGCCGGGCTTCCTGCGGGTAGTCAGCCCCACGCAACTCGCCTTTGCTGATTACAAGGGCAACCGCCAGATGCTCTCCACCGGCAACCTTGCCGCCAGCGACCGCGTGGCACTGTTCCTCATGGACTATCCGCACCGTGAGCGGCTGAAGATCCTCGGCCATGCCCTCGTGGTGGATGCCCGCCAGCATTTGGAACTTGTTGCAGAGTTTGCCGAGCCTGAGGCGCGCGGCCTAGTGGAACGCGTGTTCCTCATCGACGTGGTGTCCTTCGATTGGAACTGCCCGAAATACATCACGCCACGCTTCACGGAGGACCAAGTTCGGGCCGCTGTGGAACCCTTGCAACAGCGAGTCGCGGAGCTCGAGGCATTGGTTGCCGCGCGAGAGTGAGAAGGGACACTCTGGCCTGCCGGCGATCCCTCCGTCGGGCGCCCGTGCAGCCAGTGGATTGGAACGTTCGGGCCGAATTACCGAAACGTTCCAGCAGGCTCATTTGATCTCCGCGGAAAGGACGTAGCCTTGCCCGTAGCGGTCCGGATGGAGAGGCGGTACCTGATTCACGCTGTTTCCCCAAGGCGGGCAACCAGCGGTTTCCACCGTGTGGCAGAACTCTGTCCTCAACGTCGAAGCAAAGGCCAAGGTCAAGGGACTTGCAGTTCCCACCCAGAAGCAAGCCCTGCGGACAACGGTCCGCTGTGCCCGTCACAACTACGCGAGTCGAAGTGTCGTGTGGGGCGCGAGATTTTGGCTGCTCAACCATGGGTACGCCGCTATGCTAGAAAATGGACAAGCTAGCCATCACATGCCAGGTCCTGGTTGCTGCATCGATCTTTTTTGTCTGGATCGTGCGCTACCAGAACATCGTGCTTGAATTCAAGCAGTACGGCCTGCCCGACTGGTTGCGGGACTTGGTTGGCATCCTAAAAATCACGCTTGCGCTGCTGCTGCTGATCGGAATCGAGCGCCAACCTTTCGCAGTGGCCGGTGGGCTCGGGATTGCTGCGCTCATGGGCTGCGCCTTGGTCACCCATTTGCGCGTGAAGAATCCTGCGCCCAAAATGCTGCCCTCGCTGACCTTGCTGGTTCTCTCCGTGGTCATTGCGGTCATCAACTACCGGCTGCTGCGGGGTTGATGATGAGCGGGGCGCTGTTTGGTCCGGGAGGGCCCCGGCGGCATCGGGGCGGTCAGCAGGGGATTGCCGCGGAGCGAAGTGTGCGCAGGGACATGAATGGTGTAGCCTTCAATTCTTGAACGTCGCGCTGATCCTATGCTCGGCCATTTCCTTCCTCGGATACGGCTCGGCCTGCTTTCTCACGGACCACCTGAAACGGGAATTCGAACGCTACGGCTTTGGTTCGCACCGTGCGCTGATCGGACGACTGCAGTTGTGCGCCGCGCTGGGCTTGCTGGCCGGCCTGAGCCAACCATGGATCGGGCGCGCCGCGGCGGCCGGCCTCGCCCTGATGATGCTGGCCGCAGTCGGCGTCCGGATCAAGATCAAGGACAGTCTCCTGCAAACGACCCCGGCACTGTTCTACCTGGTCCTGAATGCCTACCTCAGTCTCGCAGCATTCTGACCAAGCGGCAGGGATCAGTCCTTGATGCCGCTGGTTCCGCGACGGAAGAGAACTGGATCCGCCGCTCGTACGTCTTCTGAAACACCGCGCCCGCACCTCCACCCGTCCGGTCCGGGTGGCCGAGGATGATGCCGTCGCTGCCGGAGCGAACGGTGATGTTCAGGACTTTGCCTCCGGCCACGCATTCAATTTCAGGCCACGCATGGGATTGCAGGAAAGGGCTGCGAATCTTGGCGCGCAGTGCGTTGAACTTCACGTCATTCAGACCCCCCGCCCAAAGGGTCAGTGGGCCCCGCAGCGTCAAGACATCACTCCAGTGATCATTGGATCTCATGTCCAATGACGTGCCTCGTGACTGGCTGAACCGAGCCACTGCGCCGCGTATAGACACGGCGACGGCGCCCGCGGGCGGGGCCCGGCCCCGCGCCGCCGCCGCGATTTTGGGCGGTTTCCTAGCTTCGCAGAGCGATCGCCCGACGAGACCTACGAAAGCTCCCACATCGGTGAGGGCCACGTTGCCGTCGCTGGAGCAGACGATCCGGTATTACGTCCGGGGCGGCGGCGAACGGCTACTTCTTCTTGTTGACAAACTGCTTGGCGACAACCGCCTGCTTCTTTTGCTGGGCGGCGCTGGTTGCCTTGGACTGTTTCTGCGAGGACTTCTTCTGGTTGTCTTTCGGGGATCGATCACCCATGTGTTTGTCTTTCTTCCGTTCGTTGACTCGCCTGCGGAATCTAAGTTTCCCCGCAGGACCCGTGAAACCTGCGGGCGTCGGCCCGCAATGTAAATGATGGAGGCCAACGAAAATCCGCCCTGGTTGCCCGGGGCGGCTTGGCGGGATCGTCAGGCAGGGCTCGCGGGAGCTCGCCCCTCGAGGCAGTTACCTCTTCTTCGCCGGCTTGGTGGCGTTGCGCTTCTCGGTCGCGATCTGTACGGGCCGTACCGACGCCGGTCTGGTCGATGGATGCAAAAGGATTCTTCTTCACGATCTCGTTCTCGGTGCAGGCACCGAGAAAGGAGCCGGAGTCGTCGCGCGACATTCCGAAGCGGGTCTGCGTGAGGTCGTTGGGGCCGAAGCTAAAGCGTTCATTCCGACAGGCAGAATCCCCTTGCTGAAATTTTCGGCACCAACTTATGGTTCCATTCATGCAAAAGCCGCCTTGGATTTCGTTTCAAATTATCTGGGGCACACTCTTGTTCATGTTCGCATCCCGAGCCGGAGCGGGCACCTTTGCCTGGAAGAATCCACCCGTCAGCGGCGACTTCAACGTCGCTGGGAACTGGCAAAACTCCGACGGCGGTGGTGGGTTTCCCGGTGCCGGCGACTTCGCGATCTTCCGGGACGGTGTCTATACGGTGACCTGCGACGGCGCCACGGCCGGCATGACCGAATTGATCGGTACAGTGACCTTCCAGTTGAACGGCAACTATTCGGCCGGCAGCTACATTCAGGGCGGAAATCCCGTGGTGCTGCAAGGAGGAGGGACACTTCAGACCGGCCCCTTCAGCAGCATCGGCGAAGGCAGCATTCTGGTGAATGGCTCGGGACTCACAATGGACAGCTTCGATTTCGGCACAACCTTCCTTCAGACCAGGATCCGCGGAATCAACGGGGCGAAGATCACATCTTCAGGCCGGTCCAGCATTCTTCCCCAACCACGGCTCGAGTCCAGCTCCGAGTGGCGTCATACGGGCGCGCTCAATGCGGACAGGTGCTTCATCAGCGGCGGGTCGCTTCTCGCAGCGGACGAACTTACGGTCCGCGCCGAGCTCGACGCCGGCCGGCTCCAGGCCGGACTTCTCAAGGGCGGCGGGCAGGCAATCAACGGTTCGACGGTCACCGCCGTCACGGCGTCGCTGAGCGACTGGCTCCTCGAAGGCAGCGGCAATTCCATGAATGTGTCGGGAACGACCCTCCCCGGGCTTGTCTTTGCCGATGTCAGCATCAAGGCGGGAGCGACGTTTTCCGCCGGAGCCCTGGCTGACAATGCCTGGTATACGGTGGACGGCAGCGGCTCCCAGCTCACGGTCGCGGGTCTCATCACCTCCGATGGCCCGCAGAAGATCACGATCCAGAAACTCGGCCAGGGCAGCTCCGCATCCCTGAGCAAGGCGTTCGTGATCGTTCGCGATGCGGGATCGCTCTTCTCGTTCGCCGACAAGGCCGAGGACTCCACGGTGCAAATCCAGAACGGCGGGCGAATCAACGGCGTCAACTTCATCGGTCCAAGTGCTCCAACCAACACCGCCGGAGGCTCTATCTCCGGAGCTGGATCAGCCTTGGTGCTGTCGGGAGATCTGGATCTGGGCAGGTTTAGGGAATCGTCGGTGACTGTGGACGCCGGCGGGAGGCTGGAGTGTTTCAAAGGCACTCTTGACGGCGGCAAGGTAGGCGGATTTTCCAGCGGCTCCGTGTTCGGGGTCGATTCGTTCTGGCTCGCCCGAAACGGCCTGGCCGTGGGCAAAACCAAGGGAGTAGCGACCTTGAATCTGGGAGGTGGAGGGCGGGTTGAGGTTCGGGGCCCGGAGACAGCCATGGCCCTGGGTCTAGAGTCCGGCAGTGAGGGCAGGATGGACGTAGATGGCGGTTCGCTGCCGGTCCCGTCCGCCTTGGACACCCGGCAGACTGCCGAGACGGGAGTGGGCGTTGGTGGTAGGGGCTCGCTCAGCGTTCGGAGCCAAGGACGCATTCTTGCCTCGAAGCTCACCGTGGGTGTCAGAGCCGGATCTGAAGGCACGTTGGACGTGATCGGTGCAGGCACGAGTCTCGAAGGGGGAGACACCCTGGAGATCGGTCGGTTGGGGAGTGGACGGATGACGATCTTTGCGGGCGGTTTGGCCACCGCGCCGGACGTGCTTGTCGGGTCGAACAACGGAACCAACCTGCTGCGGCTGACGGGCGCGGGGTCCAGGCTGAAAGTCGGAAACGACATGCATGTCGGCGAAGCCGGCGCGGGACGACTGAGCATTGAGCAGGGATCGAGGGTCGAAATGCCCGGCGCTTTGGCCAACGACACCGGGTTTGCCTATTTGGCCTTTCAGTCCGGCTCGACGGGCCTTGCCACGGTGAGCGGTGCCGGATCGGCTTGGGTGGGCGAGCGCGGTGTCCTGACTGTCGGGACCCGAGGCGTGGGCACGCTCAACGTGACCAACGGAGGCGAGGTGAATTTCGAACAGATCGCGGTCGGCAGCGGCGCACCCGGTGCTTCGGGAGTGGCCACCATCGCGGGAGCCGGTTCGGTGATGCGCACGCTCAACTACGTGAGCATCGGAGGCATCACCAAATCGTCCACCGGACCGGGGGAGATCAGCGTGACATCCGGCGGCCAACTGCGGGCCGGGTTCAATCTCGATGTCTTCAAACCCGCCACGCTCCGGCTCAATGGAGGTTCAGCCACCGTAGGGCAAGTCAGCGAGGCCGCCATTCTCGGCACCGTCATCGTGGGCAACCAGGGAAAATTTCGCCTCGGGGGCAAGCTGATGGGCTCTGTGCTGCTGAGACAGGGCGGAGTGTTCCTGCCGGGTTCATCCCCGGGGAAAGCCACGATTGAGGGCGATCTGACCCTGTCGACGGACTCGTCTCTGGAGCTCGAGCTGGGCGGAACAGATGCCGGTGCCGGCTACGACCAAATCGAAGCCACGGGAGCGGTGGCTCTCGCTGGCCATTTGGAGATCGTCTTCCGTGACGGTTTTGCCCCGACCAACGGGCAGGTCTTCGAGTTGGTGAAAGGGGGCGCGGTCCTGGGCAGTTTCTCGACCGTGGCCGTGAGTGGCCTGGCTCCCGGCTTCACCTATTCGCTTACGATTCCGGGTGGAAACAGGCTGCTCCTTGCCGCCACGAGCGCGGGGGTGGCCACCACGCAACCCGAACTGGCCATCGTCCGCTCGGGAGGCCCCACCGTAGTGGTTTCCTGGCCCGACTACATCACCGGCTGGACGCTTCAAAAAGCAGGCGAACTTCCCGCCCTATCTTGGACGCCCGTCACAACGTCGAGCAACACCGTGACGCTGCCGGCTTCCCTTGACACCAGTTTTTTCCGACTAATCTCGCCGTAAAGCCATTTTCTGTTCGCTTGGAGTACGCAGTTCCCACCATCGACGCCGAGAGGCAGGAATTGGACGCTTCAAACAAAAGGGCCGCTCCGGTTTCCCGGCGCGGCCAGATGGGCGCTCACCACGAGGGCGAGCTAACCCTGCGTGCTGGACGCCGAAGCGTCCGCACAGGGTCGCCTTGCGGAGACAAACCTTACTTCTTCTTCGCCTTCGGTGCGGCGGCCTTGCGCTTCTCCTCGATCGCTGCCTGCGCGGCGGCGAGGCGGGCGACGGGCACGCGGTAAGGCGAGCAGCTCACGTAGGTGAGGCCGACGCGATGGCAGAACTTGACCGAGTCCGGGTCGCCGCCGTGTTCGCCGCAGATGCCGAGCTTGATGCCGGGACGGGTCTGGTTGCCCTTCTCACAGGCGATCTTCACCAGCTGGCCGACGCCGGTCTGGTCAATCGAAGCGAACGGGTTCTTCTTCACGATCTCATTTTCAGTGTAGGCACCGAGGAAGGAACCGGAGTCGTCACGCGACATGCCGAGGCAGGTCTGGGTGAGGTCGTTCGTGCCGAAGCTGAAGAACTCGGCGGTCTGGGCGATCTCGTCGGCCGTGAGCGCGCCGCGCGGGATCTCGATCATCGTGCCGACGGAGTAGCTGATCTTCACCTTCTTCTCCTTCTGCACCTGGGCGGCGACCTCGTGAACGATGGCGACCTGGAGGTCGAGTTCCTTCTTGAAGCCGACGAGCGGGATCATGATCTCCGGCTTGGGCCTGTGGCCTTCCTTCTGCGAGAGGGCCGCGGCCTCGAGGACGGCACGGGCCTGCATGCGGGTGATCTCGGGGTACTTGATGCCGAGGCGGCAGCCACGGAAACCGAGCATGGGGTTGAACTCATGCAGCTCGTGCACTCGGGCCATGATCTTCTCGACGGGGATGCCGAGCTTCCGGGCGAGGTCCATCTGCTGCTCCTTGCTGTGCGGCAGGAACTCGTGGAGCGGCGGGTCAAGGAAGCGGATGGTGGCCGGGTAGCCCTTGAGCGCCTTGAAGATGCCGTGGAAGTCCTCGCGCTGGTACGGGAGGAGCTTGGCCAGGGCGGCCTCGCGGGCCTCGAGGTTGTCGGCGAGAATCATCTCGCGCATCGCATCGATGCGGTCGCCCTCAAAGAACATGTGCTCGGTGCGGGTGAGGCCGATGCCCTCGGCGCCGAAGGCGATCGCCTGCTCGGTCTGCTCCGGCGTATCGGCATTGGTGCGGACGGAGAGGCGGGTGGCCTTCTTGCACCATCCCATGAGCTGCACGTAATTCTTGTACTTCTCGGTCGCCTGGGCGGCCTTGTCGCCATTCAGGAGGCCGGTGATGATCTCCGACGGGGCCGTCTTGATCTGGCCCGCGTAGACGACGCCGGAGGTGCCATCAATGGAGAGAAAGTCGCCCTCCTTGAACGTCTGGCCATCGATCACCGCGACCCGGGTCTCGTAGTCAATCTGCACCGCGGCCGCGCCGCAGACGCAGACCTTGCCCATCTGGCGGGCGACGAGCGCGGCGTGCGAGCTGACACCGCCGCGGGCGGTGAGGATGCCCTCGGCGGCGATCATGCCGCGCAGGTCCTCGGGCGAGGTCTCGACGCGGACCAGCAGGACCTTTTCGCCCTTGTCGGAAGCGGTGACGGCGCGGTCGGCGTTGAAGTAGATCTTGCCGGTGGCGGCGCCGGGGCCGGCGGGGAGGCCGGTGGCGATGACCCTGGCCTTCTTCACCTCGGCGAGGTCGAAGATCGGGGCGAGGAGCTGTTCGAGCTGGTCGGCCGGGTTGCGCATGATGGCGGTTTCCCAGTCGATGAGCTTCTCCTTCACCATGTCGGCGGCGAACTTCAACGCGGCGGCGGCGGTGCGCTTGCCATTGCGCGTCTGGAGCATGAAGAGCTTGCCTTCCTGCACCGTGAACTCGATGTCCTGCACGTCCTTGAAGTGCTTTTCGAGGGTCTTCCGCACGGCCATCAGCTCG
The DNA here is from genome assembly GCA_046155815.1 of Limisphaerales bacterium. Classification (GTDB taxonomy): domain Bacteria; phylum Verrucomicrobiota; class Verrucomicrobiia; order Limisphaerales; family CAIMTB01; genus JBJXFY01. The sequence goes on from JBJXFY010000163.1 coordinate 8,511, forward strand.
GCGTAGGACTTGGGCATCACGTCCTTCAGCTTCAGGACGGGCTCGGGCGTGCGGACGCCGGCGACGACGTCCTCGCCCTGGGCGTTCACGAGGAACTCGCCGTAAAACTCATTGGTGCCGTTGGCGGGATTGCGGGTGAAGGCCACGCCGGAGCCGGATGTGTCACCGGTGTTGCCGAAGACCATTGCCTGCACGTTCACCGCGGTTCCCCATTCGGTGGGTATGTTGTACTTGCGGCGGTAGACAATGGCGCGGTCGTTCATCCATGAGCTGAACACGGCGCCGGCCGCGCCGCGGAGTTGGTCCCACGGATCGTTGGGGAACACCTTGCCGGTGCGTTCCTTCACCAGCGCCTTGAAGCGCTTCACCAGCTCCTGCTGGTCCGCGGCGGTCAGCTCCGAGTCCACGATGTCCGCGTGGTACTTCTCATGCTTGAAATGGTGGATGACGGTCTCGAAGGGCTCGTGGTCCTCGCCCTCGCGCTTCTGTACGCCGAGCACGACGTCGCCGTACATCTGGATGAAGCGGCGGTAGCAGTCCCAGGCGAAGCGTTCGTTTTTCGTGGCGTTCACCAGCGCCAGCACGGTGTGGTCGTTCAGGCCGAGGTTGAGGATGGTGTCCATCATGCCCGGCATGGAATCGCGGGCGCCGGAGCGGACGGCGACGAGGAGCGGCATGCCGGAGGTGGCGCCGAACCTCGTGCCCATGATCTTCTCCATGTTGGCGACGCCGGCCTCCATCTGCCCTTGGAGCTCCTTCGGATAGGTCTTCTTGTGCTCGTAATAGTAGGTGCAGACCGCGGTGGTGATGGTGAAGCCCGGAGGGACGGGGAGGCCGATGCGGGTCATCTCGGCGAGGTTGGCGCCCTTGCCGCCGAGGAGGGGTTTCATGGACCCGTCGCCGTCGGCCTTCGAGTTGCCCCAAGTGTAAACGTACTTCGGTGCTTTAGGCATGGAATGTCAGAGGTGGTGGCTGCGCGTTGGCGTGATCCGGAAAGATTGGGAGCCGGAAACGAAGGGGCCGCCGCAGTCCGCCGGAAAACAGAGCGCCGACGGTAACAAGCGGCGGGGGGCCGTCAACCGATGGAAAAAGGGGGCGGCCCGCCTCCGAGTCCGCCCGGCGGCGAACCGCGCCGGGCTCGGGCCCTCGCCGGGGCCGGCTCCGGCCATTCCATCTCCGTGGCGCGCCACAGGTACCACGCCGCCGCGGTGCGGTGCGGGCGCCAGCGTTCACCCCAGGCCAGGAGCTCCCTCGGTTTCGGCATTTCGTCCCGACCGTAGGCGAGGCGGAAGCCGTTGCGCACGCCGAAGTCGTCCGCCGGCAGCACGTCCGGCCGGCCGAGCTGGAAGATCAGCAGCATCTCGACCGTCCACCGGCCGACGCCCCGCACCTCGGTCAGCCGGGCGACGATCTCCTCGTCCGGCAGGCGGGCGAGCACGCGGCCCGCGGGCACCACGCCGGCGCACGTCTTGGCCGCGAGGTCGCGGATGCCGGCGATCTTGGCGAAGGAGAATCCGCACGCGCGCAGCGCGGCGTCCGTCACGGCGTCGAGGTCGTCTGGCGCGGGGAACTTCCGGCCGGGAAAGAGCGCGATGAAGCGGTCAAGGATGGTCTGGGCGGCCTTGCCGTTGAGCTGCTGGTTGGCGATGGCGCGCACGAGCGACTCGAAGGGCGGCCGGCGGCGGCGAGGCCTGAGACGTACGCCGTCGCAGCGGCGGATGATGTCCCGCATCACCGGGTCCGCGCGGCGGAGGTGCTCGAGGGCCTCGTCGGACATGCGCCGCCCTTCGCGAGGTCCGGCCTCACAGCCCCCACGGCAGCCCGAAGATGTGCCAGGCGGCGAAGAGCACGACCCAAACGACGGACACGATCACCACGTAGGGCAGCATCAGGGCGACCACCGTGCCGACGCCGGCGTCCTTCTGATACTTCTGGCAGAAGGTGACCACGAGCGCGAAGTAGGCGTTGAGCGGCGTGATCGAGTTCATGGGCGAATCGCCAACGCGGTACGCGGCCAGCACGGCCTCAGGGTCCACGTTCAGCCGCATGAGCAGCGGCACGAAGAGCGGGGCGAAGATGGCCCACTTGGGAATCGCGCCGGTGATGATCAGGTCCAGCGCAAAGACGACGACAATGAAGCCGAGCAGCAGCCAGAGGGCGTCGAGGTTCGCGCCCGTGAGGATGTCCGCCAGCTTCACGGCGGCGATCGTCGTCATGTGGCTGTAGTTGAAGAGGGCGATGAACTGGCTGATGACGAAGAGGAGGAACAGCAGCCCCGCCAGCCCGGCCACGGCCTTGGTCATGGCGTTGATGATGTCCGTCGAGTTCTTCATCGTGCCCGCGCCGAAGCCGTAGGCCGCGCCGGACACCAGGAAGACGATCGTGATCGCCACGATCAGGCCGCTCATGAGAGGGGAGTCGCCGAGGATGGCGCCGGTCTCGGGGTTGCGCAGCGGCGCGCCCGGCGGCAGCGTGAGCAGCGCGAAGAACGCCGCCACGCCGAGGAGCCCGAAGAGCGCGAACTGCAGCCCGCGCCGCTCCTCCACCGTCAGCCCCTCGGCCTTCTCCGCCCCGCCCCCGCCAAACTTGCCCAGGCGCGGCTCGATGATCCGCTCCGTGATCAGCGCGATCAGCACCGTCAGCACGGCGACCGACGCCAGCGAGAACCAGAAATTGGCCATCAGCTCGATCGAACGGCCCGGCTCGGCGATGGCGATGGCGTCGTTGGTGATCTCCATGAGGATGCCGTCCAGCGGCTTGGGGACGACGTTCACCATGAAGGCCGACGCCACCGAGGCGAAGCCCGCCCCCAGCCCGGCGATGGGATGGCGACCCACGCTCGCGAAGGCCACCCCCGCCAGCGGGATGAGCACGAGGTAGCCGGCGTCCGCCGCGATGCTCGAAACGATGCCGACGAAGACGAGGATGTAGGTGAGCAGGGCGCGCGGGGAGACGATGACGAGCATCCGGATGAGCGCCTTCACCAGCCCGGCCTCCTCGGCCACGCCCACGCCGAGCATCGCCACGATGATGACGCCCACGGCGTTGAACCCCATGAAGTTCGGCACCACGGAGGTGAACATGAAGCGGATGCCCTCGAAGGTGAGCAGGCTCCGCGCACGCAGCGTGTTCGGCTCGATCGCCCCGGTCTCCACGTTGTAGGCGTCGTAGTTCACGCCTGCACCGAACAGATGCAGGATGTGGGACAGCACGACGACGAGGCCGATCAGGATCAAGAAGATGATGACCGGATGCGGCACCCTGTTCCCGACCTTCTCGACGGTATCGAGGATCCGCTGCATGAAGTTGTGCGGGGCTTCGGCCGCCGGGGCGGTTGGCTTGCTCATGGGGGCTGGCTGGGTTGAATCGGCTGCGGACCGAATCCGGAATGCACACCGTCGGGGCGACGTTGCATCAACGGAGTCTGGGGGTGAAGCATCCTGCGAAGTCAAGGAGCCGGTCCGCGGCGAAAGGCTTCCCCGCGGCCATCCGTGCGGCGCGGCATCCCGCGCGGCGGGGCGCCGCGCACACCCTCGGCGACGGGGCGTCGCAGCCACGGGGGCGGGTCACTCCGCCATGGTTGCCAAGGCCGCGGCCAGCCGGCAGCCGGCGGCAAACTCCGCCAGGTTCACCGACTCCCGGACGGTGTGGATCTCGTCCTGCCCGGCGCCGATCGTGATCGTGGGCACGCCGTGGCGGGTGATCCAGTTGGCGTCCTGGCCGCCGTTGGAGATGCGGAACGTGGGCTTCAGCCCCAGCGACTCCACGGCCCGCACGGCGCGCTGCACGATGGGCGCGTCCTCCGCCGCCCGGAACGGCGGGAAGGCGACGTGCCGGGAAAACTGCACCGCCGCCTGTTCGCCCTTCGCGTTGGGCGCGGCGGCCGCGGCCGCGGCAAAGGCCTGCTCCCACCCGTCGGTGATGACCTTCACGAACTTCTCGTCGTGGCTACGCGACTCGCCCTTCAGGTAGGCGAAATCCGTGACGACGTTGGTCGCGTCGCCGGCGGCGCGGCCCTCCCGGCCGCCGAAGAAGCCCACGTTGCTGGTGCCCTTGCCCCCGGGCTTCTCGATCTTGCCCCACCAGCCGCCGCGGAAGCCCTCGCCCAGTGCCAGCGCGGCGACGAGCGTCGAGGAGATGCCCTGCTCCGGAGCGAGGCCGGAATGCGCGGCCTGGCCGCGCAGCTCGACCTCCCAGGCCTCCTGTCCCGCGGCGCCGATGGTGATTTCACCCGCGAGGCGGCCGTCCACGTTGAAGCCCATGGCCGCGCCGCCGAGATCCTCCGGCTTCAGCTCGCGCGCGCCGTGCAGGCCGCTCTCCTCGCGCACGGTGAAGAGCAGCGTGATGGGCGGGTGCGGCAGCCTGTGGGCGAGCAGCGTCTTCACCAGCGTGACGAGCACGGCGCAGCCGGTGCGGTTGTCGCCGCCGAGGGCGGTGGTGCCGTCGGTCACGAGGCGGTCGCCCTCGCGCTTCACCTTCGCGCCGGCGCAGAGGGCCACGGTGTCGAGATGGGTCGAGAAGAGCAGGTGCGGACCGGGCCGGGTGCCGGGGAGTTCGGCGTAGAGGTTGCCGGTCTCCGTCGGCAACGAAATCCGCGTGTGCGCGTCATCGAAGCGGATCGCGCTGGCGGGCAGGCCGGCCTGCTGGAGTTCCTCGGACACGGCCTGGGCGATGGCGGCTTCCTGGCCGGTCACGCCTTCGACGGCCAGCAGGCGCAGCAGGAGTGCCTCGGCGGCGACGATGTCCACGAGGGGATTTTCGGCGGGCATAAGTTGCGGATTTTGACGTGACGTCGGAAAGCGCAGGCCCCGGCCTCACAGCCCCCAGGGCAGGCCGAGCAGGTGCCAGACGACGAAGAGCAGCGTCCACAGCGGCAGCATCCAGAGCACGTAGGGCAGCATCATGGCGGTGACGGTGCCGATGCCGGCCTTGGGATCGTACTTCTGGAAGAAGCCGATGATGAGCGCGTACATGGAGAGGAGCGGCGTGATCATGTTGGGCACGGAATCGCCGATGCGATAGGCGGCAAGGACGGCCTCGGGCTCGATCTCGAGGCGCATCATCACCGGCACGAAGATCGGCGCGAGCAGGGCCCACTTGGCGATGCCGCCGGTGATGAAGAGGTCGATGAAGGCGACGACGAGGATGAAGCCGATGAGCAGCGAAAGGGAGCCGAGGTTGGCCGCGCGCAGCGCCTCCGCGAGGTTCACCGCCAGGATGGTCGCCATGTTGCTGAAGTTGAAGAAGGCGACGAACTGGCTGATGAGGAAAAAGATGAAGAGCATCCCGGCCAGGCCGGAGATGGTCTTCTGGATGGCCTTGATCACGTCGGCCGTGCCCTTGAACACGCCGGCGCCCAGCCCGTAGCCCACGCCCGCAGCGAAGAAGACGACGAGGATCAGGGTGATCAGGCCGTTCATGAACGGGCTGTCGCCGATGAGCACGCCGGTCTCCTGGTTGCGGAGCGGCGCGGAGCCCGGCAGCGCCACGAGGCCGACGACGAGGAGCACGCCGAGGGTGGCGAGGCCGGCCCACTTCAGACCGCGGTACTCCTCGCCGGAGATCGTCACCGCCTCCCCGCCCGCGGCGGCCCCGCCCTGGTAGCCCCCGTGCGCGGCAAGCCGCGGCTCGATGATGCGTTCCGTGACCTGGGTCACCACCACCATGAGGAAGAGGGTGGAGGCGATGGAAAACCAAAGGTTCGCGGTGATGGGGATGGAGACGCTGGGATCAATGAGCCGGGCGGCGTCGTTGGTGAACTCGACCAGCACCGCGTCGGCGGGCGTGATGAAGAGGTTCGCCGAGAACGTGCCGGCCACGGCCGCGAAGCCCGCCGCCAGGCCCGCGATGGGATGCCGGCCCACGCTGAGGAAGGTCACGCCGGCCAGCGGCACGAGGATCAAGTAGCCCGCGTTGGACGCGATGCTCGAGACGATGCCGACGAGGACGATGATGTAGCAGAGCACCGCCCGGGGCGAGAGCTTCACCAGCTTGCGGATCATCGTGTTGATGAGGCCGGCCTCCTCGGCCACGCCCACGCCGATCATGGCCACGATGAGCTGCCCCATCGCGGTGAAGCCGAGGAAATTCGGCACCACGCGCTCCCACATGAAGCGCAGCCCGTCGCCGCCCAGCAGGCTGCGGGCGTTCATGGTGGTCTCCTCAAGCTGGTCGGTGACGGGATTGAGCACCTCGTAGGTCACGCCCAGGCCCAGCATCTGCAGCAGGTGCGACAGCACGACCACCGCCCCGATCAGGATCAGGAAGATGACCGCAGGATGGGGGACGAGGTTGCCGACCTTCTCGACCCAGTCGAGCAGCCGCTGCATGAACGACGAGGGCGGATCCTGACCGGCGGTGGTCTGACTCACGGCGTTTTGCGGGGTGACGGCGCGGCGAGGATGGAAGAGGCCGCCCCGAAAGGGTAGGGGAAAAAGTGGGCACTGTCCGCCCCGGAGCAGCGGCGCCACCGATGGAACCCTGTCCCGCAGCGCGGGACCGGCCACCACGCGCGGCGAGGCGCCGCGGACACCTTCGGCGACGAGGCGTCGCCGCCACGGGGCCGCCTACGCCAGCGCGAGCGGCCCGGCCTCGCAAAGCTGCCCGTTGCCGAAGGTCTTGATCCCGTGCCCGAAGGCGTGCGCGACTGAGAGCCAGAGGCGGTTGTGCGGGGTGTGCTCCAGCTTCACGGAGCGCCCCATCTGGAAGCCCAGCCCGCCGCCCACCAGCATGAAGGGGATGTCGTTGTGCGTGTGGCTGTTCCCCTTCCCCAGCTCGTTCGTCCACAGGATCGTGGTGTGGTCGAGCATCGAGCCCTCGCCGCCCGGCTCGGGCGTGCGCTCGAGGCGCTGCACCAGCGTCACGAGCTGCTCGCAGAGCCAGACGTTGATCTTGGCCAGCTTCTCCTGCGCCACGGCGTCGTTGTCCGGCTCGTGCGACAGGCCGTGGTGGCCGTCGTCGATGCCCAGCCACTTGAAGCGCGACTGGCCGACGGAGTTCGTGAACTGCACCGTGGCCACCCGCGCCATGTCGTTGGCGAAGGCATTCACCAGCAGGTCAAACTGCATCCGCGTGAGGCGCGGGATGCTGTCGTTGTCGTTCGACACGCCAGGCTCCAGCTCGACGGGCGGGGCGGTGAGCGGCTGATCCTGCGGCTGTGCCAGTTCCCGCTCCATCTCGCGGACGAACGTCAGGTGCTTGTCCAGCAGCGCGCGATCCTCGGTGTTCACGGCGCGCGTGAGGCGGCTGAAGTCCTCGCCCAGGCCGTCCAACACGCTCACGAGGCTCTCGCGGTCCTTCAGGCTGCCGTAGATCTTCTCGAAGAACTGGTACGGGTCGTCCACCGGCGCGACGGGCTGGTTCGGGCCGGCGTAGGTCCAGCGGGTCCAGGGATCGGCGCGGTTCGGCACGGCGATGCCGAGCTCGAGCGAGCCGAAGCGCGTGCGCGTCTCGGGCCGGGCCTGGAGGAAGTTCTTCAGCTCCTGGTCAATCGAGATGCCCTGGCACCAGCCGGCCGGCGTGTCGGAGCCGCCCTGGATGTTTCCGGGGAACAGCTCCTTGCCGGTGAGCAGGCAGCTCATGCCGCGCATGTGGCCGTCACCGTCGCCGCGCACGCGGTTGCAGAGGCCCTTGATGGTGAGCAGCCGGTCCTTGTACGGCTCCATCGGCGCGAGGATGCGCTTGAGCTGGAAGTCCGCGCCCGCCTCGTCGGGCCAGAACTGCGGCGGCAGCGTGCCGTTCGGGCTCAGGAAGAAGATGATGCGCTGCCGGGGCGCGGCGGCGGTGCCGGCGGCGCGCAGCGAGGGCAGGCCCGCGACGAAGGGCAGCGCCGCGGCGGAGACACCGAGCTGGCGGAGGAAGCGGCGGCGGGAGGTGGGATTCTTCATGGGATCGAGGCGTGCTGGGATTCGCGTCCGTGAACGGCGGCGACCGTGCTGATTTCGACCAGCAAATCGCGGATGTGGCAACCGGTTTCGGCGAAGCGGGCGTCGAGCTTCACGAGCGCGTCCGCGCCGTAGGCGGCGGGCGCCTGCTTCACGGCGTGCTGGAAGAGCTGCCGCACGAAGCCCCGGCGCGCGCTGTCATCCGCCGCCGCGTGCTGCGCGAGGTCGCGCGGGCCGCGCAGGCGGATCGTCTCGCCCTCGGGCGTGACGTAGTCGGACGCGGCGTCCACGGGCTTGTTGTTGTCCGTGGTGCGCCAGCGGCCCACGGCGTCGAAATGCTCGAGGCTGAAGCCGAGCGGGTTGATCGTGGTGTGGCAGGACATGCAGGCCGGCTTGCCGGTCAGCTCGGCGACCTTCTCGCGCATCGTCAGCGTGGGATCGAAGCGGTCGTCCTCGAACGCGATGGCCTGCGGGGGCGGCTTGAGGAAGCGGCCGAGCACGTTGCGCGTGAGGAACACGCCGCGGTGGATCGGCGACGTGGCCTTGGGATAGGAGAAGGCGGCCAGCAGGAACGGATGCGTGAAGATGCCGGCGCGCTCGGCCGGATCGAACTTTACCGGCGCGAAGCCCCCGTCCGCCGGCGCCGGCACGCCGTAGTACTCGGCCAGCCGGGGATTCAGGAAGATTTCCTCGGAAAGCAGCAGCTTCCGGTAGTCGGAGGACTCGCCCCACACGACGTGCTCGACGAATGCCCCGAGCGACTCCCGCAGGTCCGCCACGATCGCGGCGTTGAAGCCGGGGTACACCTTCGCGTCCTTCGTCAGGTCGGCCGCCTCGTGGACCATCAGCCAGTGGTCGAAGAACTCGCGCAGCTTCGCCCTCGCGCGCGCGTCGTCCATCATCCGCTGCGACTGCGCGCGGACCTGCTCCGGCGTGCGCAGGAGGCCGGCCGCCGCCGCCCCGCGCAGCGCGTCGTCCGGCAGCGAATCCCACAGCGCCAGGGCCAGCCGCGCGGCGACCGCGTGGTCGTCCGGCGAGCCGCCGAGGTCCGGGAACAGGAAGCGGGGCGACTTGAGGACGAGCATGACGGCGCGCTTGGCCGCGACTTCCGGGGCCACGCCCGCGGCAAACGGCCGCTCGACGTAGAGCTCGCGCAGCTCCGGCGTCAGCGGGCCACGGAAAGCGCGCTCCACCAGCGTGGCGGAGAAGGCCTTCAGCTTCTCCACGCGGTCGGCATCACCCTCGCCGCTGCCGCTCAGTCTGCCCAGCCGGTCCACGACCTGCGCGGCAACGTCGAGCGCGGCCCTGGTGGTGGCGGCGTCCCATTCCTTTGACACCGCCGCGCCGCGCTCGTAGCCGACGCTGCGGTCGTCCGGCGGGAACGGCGTCCCGGCCACGACCAGGCCCGGTACCATCACGGGCGAGAGGTGCTCCCCGTCGAGCACGGACCACACGCCGTGCGGCGGCTTCGACTCGAGGCGGACGGCGGCGGTCTTGTCCTTGAACTTGAAGTAGTCCAGCCGCAGCGGATAGCTGCGCCCGCCGAGCAGGAAGACCTTGGCCGTCTCCTCGCGTGCCTCGCCGGAGCTGACCCACAGGTCAATCAGCGCCGGGGCGCGCCGGGCGTCGCTGTCGTCGCGACGGTTGCTGTCGCCAGCGCGCAGGTCGGTGTTCACGTACAGGCGCGCGCCGTTGGGCGTCCTCAGCCTGAACTCATGCACGCCGGTCTCCGCCGCGACCAGCGAGCCTTCCCAAGCTATCGAGAACTGATCCTCCGTGATGCACTCGTGCGGGCTGTTCGTGCCGAAGTCGAAATCCAGCCGCCCGTCCACCTGCTCGAGGATGAGCCGGTGCTTCTTGTTCATCCCCTGCGACTGGTGGTAGGTCGCCTGCAGGCCGCCTGGCGGCGTGGCCTTGGCCGGCGGCCGGAAGCTGGCGAAGAGGTCCGCGACCGACTCGCGGTATTGGCGCACCGTCAGCCGCGCGAGATCAATCTTGGGCGGGTTCGCCCTCGCCCGCGCCGCCGGCGAGTAGAACTCCTGGAAGATGTATTCCGCGACAAGCTTCGAGCCTTCCGCATCAAGCAGCTCCGGCTCGTCCTCGGGCATTGTGCGGTCAATGTACCGCGCCAGCGATTCGAGGGACCGCTCGCCGTACAGCACCTCGTCGTGCTTGCCGGCGACGCCCTCGCCCCGCGCGCCGTGGCAGTCGAGGCACAGCTGCGTGTAGATCGCCTCGCCCGTGCGTGCCGCCGCACCGGCCGGGACCGCGGCCAGCAGGCAGGCCAGCAGGGCGGGCAGGAGACGGGCCGGTTTCATGGCTGATTCGCGGCGCAGCATGGCACAGATCCGGGCCGCCGCACAACTCCCCTTGACGGCCGCAGCGGCCCCGTCATTCGGGAAAACTGCCGCCGCCGTTGTCGCCCGCCGCCGGCCCGGCGATGCTCGCGCCGATGACCGTGCCCACCGGCCCTTTCGTGGACGGCGCGTACCGCGACGCCGCCCGCCGCCTCTTCCTTGTCAATCCCGCCACCGAACAGCCCTTCGCCGAGATCGCCGCCGCGGATGTTCCAGATGTTCGGGTCGCCATCGAGTCCGCCCAGCGCGCGTGGGAAGTGGCTCAGGCGCCCCCGCCTGAGTCGGTCCGGCGGGCGCCCTCGCCCGCCGTCGGCTGGCGCGACCTCGCACCCGGCCAGCGCACTGAAATCCTCTTCAACGTCGCCCGCGTGCTGCGCGAGCACACTGAGGAGATCGCGCAGCTCGAATGCGCGAACATCGGCAAGCCCATCGCCGACGCCCGCGACGAGGCCGGGCTGGGGGCGCGCGTGTTCGAGTACTACGCCGGGGCCGTGACCAAGTTCGGCGGGCAGACGCTGCCCGTGAGCCGCGGCGGGTTCGACTTCACCCTGCGCCAGCCGATGGGCGTCGTGCTGGCCATCGTCCCGTGGAACTTCCCGTTCCCCATCGCCTGCTGGAAGGCCGCGCCCGCCCTCGCCGCCGGCAACTGCGTCGTGCTCAAGCCCGCCTCCCTCTCGCCGCTCACCGCCCTCAAGCTCGGCGAGCTGGCCCACGCCGCCGGCCTGCCGCCCGGCGTGCTCCAGGTGCTGCCCGGCAGCGGCGCGGCCGTGGGCGACGCCCTCGTCACCCACCCCCTCGTGCGCAAGGTCTCCTTCACCGGCTCCACCGAGGTCGGCCGGCGCATCATGGAACTCGCGGCGAAGAACCTCACCCGCGTCTCGCTCGAGCTCGGCGGCAAGTCCCCCAACATCGTCTTCGCCGACGCGGACTGGGAGCGCGCCGCGGACACCTCGCCCATGAGCGTCTTCGCCAACACCGGCCAGGACTGCTGCGCCCGCAGCCGCGTCTATGTCGAGCGCCCGATCTACGACGCCTTTGTCGGGCGCTTCCTCGCCGCAACGCGGAGGCTCGTCGTTGGCGACCCGGCGGACGCGGCCACGCAGATCGGCCCGCTGGTCAGCGCCGCCCAGCGCGAGTCCGTCGAGGACTTCCTCGCGGACGCCCGGGAACGCGGCAGCCGCGTGGCCTGCGGCGGCGGCCGGCCCGCACGGCCGGGCTTCTTCCTCGAACCCACCGTGCTGCTCGACGTCGGCCCGGACGACCGCTGCTGGCGCGAGGAGATCTTCGGGCCGGTGGCGGCCATCCGGCCGTTCGACGACGAGGCGGCGATGCTGCGCGACGTGAACGCCTCGCCCTACGGCCTGAGCGGCTCGATCTGGACGCGCGACCTCGGCCGCGCGCTGCGCGTGAGCCGGGCGGTGGACAGCGGGGTGCTCAGCGTGAACAGCCACAGCAGCGTCCACGTCGAGGCGCCCTTCGGCGGGTTCAAGCAGAGCGGCCTCGGCCGCGACCTCGGGATGGCCGCGCTCGAGGGCTACACGGAGCTGAAGAACGTGTACGTGGCGGCGTGAGGCGCCGGCCAGACGCCACTTACCATGCTTCTCGGTCCGGCGGCGCGACCGAGGAACCCTCGGAAAGCATGCTAACGAGTTCCAGCCATGACTTGCTCCCGCGGGAATAACTGATCCCGCACCTTCCACATCGCCTCCATGTCGAGCTTCCCGCCGGCGAAGACGATTTGCCGGCTTTTCTTGTCCTGCCGCGCCTTGAGATAGCGCGTCACGTTCATCCAGCGGATCACTTGCTGGCCGCTCAGTTCATCCGTCTGGCGGATGACGAGATACACATCTACCGGCTGGCTGATCCAGTATTTGAGGTGGCGCTCGTCCTTTACGTCGAAGACCTCGCTACCATCGCCCTTGCGGGTGCGCAGGTAGGAATTCCCGCTCTTGAGCTGGATGTAGATGCGCTTCCCGCTGGCCTTGCCGTCGTTGTCCTTGAATTCCACTTCGCCATCGATGCCGTGGTCGAACATCGTCACCGGGCGGAAGATTTGGTTCGCCTCGCCCGCGATGGCCATCATGTGGCCGATGAGGATTTGCTCCAGCGCCTGCCTGTCGAGTTCTCGCGTGGCCGTCGCGTCCATCGCCAGAATCTTGCCGGCAACGGGATCGCTCTTCAGCCGCTGCTCGATGAAGTCGGTGAACGGGACCTTCTCGTCGCACTCCTGGCAGGTGATGAAGTCCTTCTTCGCTTCGAGCCGCCGGCGCACCGCGTCGAGATCCTTCACGGGCTTGCCGCATTCCGGGCACACGTAGCGCCGGTCGCGCGTCACCTCGCAGGCATACTTCGCGAGGTGGCGGTGGACATACTCGATGAAGATGACCTTCAACTCGTCGGGCACCTTCATGTCGAAATAGAGGCTGATCGTCGCGGCACCGTCGCCCGCCTTAGTGATCTTCAATCCCAGCGTTTGCTTCCGGGCCGATTCGAACTCCGCCGCGTTGCGCCACAATTCCCGGTGCGCGAATTCCTGGCTATACCACAGGCGCACCACCAGCGTCGTCCACACCGTCTGCCACTCGCCGCTGAAGGTGTACGAGACGAAGATGTCCGGCTCATGCGGGAGGTCCTTCTCCCGGCGGTATTGCGA
>JBJXFY010000175.1:0-4349 GCA_046155815.1 Limisphaerales bacterium
CACCGTCGCCGCGGGCACGCAGTGGGACCTCGGTGCCAGCACGGGACTGACGGCGCCCGGCAGCCTCCTGAAGCTAGAGGCCGGCAACAACGTCACCGTCGCCGCCGGGCACGTCCGCACGGTGGCGGGCGGCGACCTCACGGTGCGGACGCTCGCCGGCAACATCGCCACCGGAACGAAGGCGAACGGCTTCCGCTTCTTGCCCTCCAGCTACGCCGTGGACGCCGACCTCGGCGGCATCGGCACGGCCAACGGCGGCGACGTCACGCTCGCGGCCGGGCAGGACGTGGTCAGCTTCCTCCCGCTGGCCGGCGGCCAGCAGGGCAACGCCGGCAGCGGCGCGTTTGGCGCGGCGCCCGGCGACGTGACCGTGACCGCCGGCCGCGACGTGGCCGGCCATTTCGTCGTCCGCCACGGCGAGGGCCGGATCAACGCCGGCCGCAATGCGGGCACCGCCGCCCGCCTGCTCGCCCTGAGCGTCGTGGACGGCGGCTGGACGGTGGACGCCGGGCAGGACGTGCTCCTCCAGGAAATCCGCAACCCGAACGGCCTCTTCAACAACCTCGGCTCCACCGCCTCGCCCTGGAAGCACTTCTTCGACTACGCGCCCGACGCCTACGCGGCGCTCACGGCCGGGAATTCCGTGCAGCTCCGCGGCACCGCCCTGCCGCGCTACGGCGACGCCTTCTCGCACGGCATGCCGCCCCTCTATCCGGGCACGCTCGACATCACTGCCGGCGCCGGCGGCGTCGTGCTGGGCAACGACGTGATCCTGTTCCCCTCGCCCGTCGGCAACCTGACGGTCACCACCACCGGCGGCGCCGCGCTTGTCGGCACCAAGCCCGGCGACCTCGCGCAGCTCGTCCTCTCCGACAGCGGCCGGACGCAGTACCGCGCCTTCGGCGACTTCGGCATCGCGGACCACGCGGCCGTGCCCGTGCATCTGGATGACGCGGAGCCGCTGCGCCTGGACATCTCGGGCGACCTGCGGGGCGTGCTCGTCGGTTCCTCCAAGCGCGCGGAGATCCACGTCGGCGGCGACATGGTCAACGGCCGCTTCGATGGGCAGAACCTCCGGCCCGGCGACGTGACGCGCCTCCATGTCGCCGGCGACATCGTGAACCGCAACGAGTTCACCAGCGTCACCGGCGTGGCGGAGCCGGACTTCTCGCCGTTCGAGCTGGGCCTGATCTACCCGCCGCTCACCGGCTCGCTGGCCGGACTGGAGACCCGCTTCGCCTACGACCGCGCCACGGGCAGGCTGACCTTCCAGGGCCGCATGACGGGCGACGAGCTGGGCCTGCTGCTCAGCACGCCGGTGCGCGTGTTCGACGCCAACGGCCTGCCGGTGCTGCTGCCCAACGGCGAGCCGCTCACGCGCTCCGTGCAGATCCTCCCGCCCGAGGTCGCGAACCGCCTCTACGCGGACAGCCAGGACATCCCGCTCAACCCGGACACCGGCTACCGCCTCGGCGGCGGCGGCGCGTTCGACCTCCGCGCGGGCAGCCTCGACCTCGGCGCGACCGCCGGCATCGTCTCGCAGGGGCCGCGCGCCAACCGCGCGCTGGCGCAGATCTTCACCCGGGGCGCGGACATCAGCCTCACCCTCGACGGCGACCTGGGGCTGTTCTCGACACGCATCGCCTCGCAGAACGGCGGCGACATCTCGATCTTCGCCGGCGGCGACGTAGCCGTCGGCTCGCGGGACTTCACCGCGGACGACCGCACCGCCCGTGGCATCTACACCGTGGACCCGAGCGACGTGACGGTGATCGCCCGGGGCGACATCAACGTGAACGGCTCGCGCATCGCCGCCTACGACGGCGGCGACGTCACCGTGCGCTCGCTCGAGGGGAACATTGACGCGGGCGCCGGCGGCCAGGGCGGCGTGCGCGTCGAGCGCCTGTACGTGGACCCGGAGACGCGGGAGATCCTCACGTTCGCGCCGACGATCCGGGGCAGCGGCATCCTGGCGACGACCTTCCCGCGCTCGCGCAACCCCGCCATCCCCGCCTCCCTCAACCGCGTGGGCGACATCACCGTCGTGGCCCCGCGCGGCGACATCCTCGCCAACGCCGGCGGCATCGTGCAGCTCACGCTGAACGGCGTGCTGCCCGGCGACGCCACCGTGACCGTCAACGCCGGCCTCTCCGCCAAGGGCCCCCAGGGCGAGCTGCTCGGCCCCGACGGACAGCCCGTCCGGACGGCGGACGGCGGGCTGGTGTTCATCAAGGATCTCAAGCCCCTGCTGGACGGGCAGGGCCGGCCGGTGTTCGACGCCGGCGGCCATGCGGTCGTGGTCCGGCGCGACGCCGCGGGCGACGAGGTGCCGGTGTTCACGGCCGACGGCCAGGCGTTCCAGCCGGTGCTCTACCGCATCGAGGCCGGGCGCTCCGGCATCGTCGGCAACAACCTGCGCGTGGACGCCGTGGGCGACATCCGCGGCGTGCTGGTGGCCGGCGGCAACCTCGACGTGGTCACGCCGCAGAACGTGAATGTCACGACCGTCGCCGGGGGCAACGCGAACGTGGATGCCGGCGGCAACATCTCCGGCAACATCATCGCCATCCAAGGCCTCAACGCCAGCGGCGCGGGCATTGACGCCGCGCTGCAGTCCCAGAACGTCACCGCCTCCGGCGAGGTGAGCGGCCAGGTGGGCTTTGCCGCCGGCACGGCCGCCGCCGCGACCAGCCAGGCCCAGCAGGCCGAGGAGCCGGCGGAGACGCTGGCCGCGGCCTCCGCCGCCGGGGAGGTCGAGGAGGAACTCAAGAAGGCCCTGCCCGCCCCGCGGCTCGCGCGCACGGTCGGGCGTGTGACCGTCATCCTCCCCGGCAGCAGCCAGCCCTGAAACAGCCCCTTTCCCATCCCGCCATGTTCGACCCGATGCTCGCCTCCGGCGCCCTCCAGTTCGCCTTCGAGAAGGCCACGCTCGAGGGCAAGATCACCATCGTCTCGCTGCTCATCCTCTCGCTGTTCAGCTGGACGATCATCATCAGCAAGATCCGCCAGCTCTGGATCGCGCGGAAATGGGCGAAACGCTTCTTCGCCGCCTATGCCGCCACCCGCGACCCGCTGGACATCCGGCGCAAGGGCGAGGTGTTCGAGGGCGCGCCCGCCTACCAGCTCTACATCCGCGGCGCGGACGAGCTGGCCTACCAGCTCGAGCACAACGCCGTGAGGGTGGACGGCAAGCCGCGCATCAGCCCGGCGTCCTTCGAGGCGGTGAAGGTCACGCTCGAGGAGGCCGCCGGCGCGCAGGCCATGACGCTCGAGAAGGGCATGATCGTCCTCTCCACCGCGGTGGCGGGCGGGCCGTTCATCGGCCTGCTGGGCACGGTCTGGGGCGTGATGGAGACCTTCGCCGGCGTGGCGCGCGCGAACGCGGCGAGCCTCACGGCCATGGCCCCCGGCGTGGCCGGCGCGCTCATCGCCACCGTCGTCGGCCTGCTTGTCGCGATCCCGGCCATGTTCGCCTACAACTTCATGGTCACCACCGTCCGCGCGATCACGCAGGAGCTGGACGGCTTCGCCAGCCGCTACGCCACGCAGATCGAGCACACGTACGTGGACAACCGCGACCTTGAGGACAAGATCGCCGGCGCGCTGCGGCGCCAGGACCAGGCCGTCGGCCCATGAAGAAGTGCTCCCGTTCCGCGCACCACGCGCTCACGGAGCTGAACATCGTCCCGCTCCTCGACCTCGCGTTCGTGCTGCTGGTCATCTTCATCATCACCACCACGCCGCTGGTGAACGACCTCGACGTCACGCTGCCCCGCGCCGCGCGCAACGAGAAGGATCCGCCCCGCAAGGCCAACTTCATCACCGTCGAGGCCGGCGGACGCCTTTTCCTGAACAAGCAGGAGGTGGTCCTCGATGACCTGCCGCAGCTCCTCGTCGGCCTGCGCCTCGACGACCCGGACCTCAACGTCATCGTGCGCGGCGACGCCAAGGCCAAGTACCGCCAGATCCGTGCCGTGCTCGACATCTGCCAGCAGGCCAACGTGGCCAAGGTGGATCTCGCCACCGAGCCGGCCGAACCCTCTCGCTGACCCTCGCATGGTCCCGCAGACCCAGCCGCGCCCGCCCCGCAACTCGTCGCGGGTGAACCTGCTGATCTCCGCCGTCTTCCACGGCGCGATCGTCGCCGCCCTCGCGTACTTCGCCGCGCGCGAGGGCCTGCTCGGCAAGGAGCTGAAGAAGATCGCCGTCGAGATGGTGCGCGAGAAGCCGCTTGAGAAGCCCAGGGAGCCGGAGCCCGAACCGGAGCCCCCGCCCGAACAGCCCGCCCCGGAGCCGCCGCAGGTCGCCGAGACGCCCCCGCCGACGACGGCGCCGCCGCCCGGGGACAA
>JBJXFY010000179.1:0-3108 GCA_046155815.1 Limisphaerales bacterium
TCGCAAGCTGACCAACCAGGTGGCGATCGCCGATCCCACGGTGGTGTTCCTCGGCTACGGCATGGCCGCCTCATTCGACGGCGCGGGTGCGGTGCCGCAGTTCAAGCAGGATCTGGAGCGGTTGATCGACGGCATCACGCGCAATGCTGTGAGCGGCGTTCGCTTCGTGCTGCTGACCCCCATCGCCCATCAGGATCTGGGCGATCCCTTCCCGGCCGGCACGAAGCACAACGAGGATCTGAAGCTTTACGCCGACGCCGTGCAGGAGGTCGCCCAGGCCCGCAAGCTCCGGTTCGTCACGCTGTTTGATCCCCGGGCGGGAAAGGCCGACCCCGCGCAGGGTTTCGTGGAAACCAGCAACGGCATTCACCTGTCGCGGGCCGGTTATCTGTTGATGGCCTCCAAAATCGCCGCGGACCTCGGCTGGACCCTCAATGCAGCCCGGGTCGGCATCCAACCGGACGGCACGGTCCGCGAGGGCAGCTACGGCGCGACGGTGACGGGCGTCGACCGGGGCGCCAAGGGCGCGAGGTTCACCCTGCTGATGGATCGGCTGCCGCCGGCCGTCATTACCTATACCAACGCGGCCACGGGCACGATCCACGCCGTTGGTCCCGATCGGATGCGCTTCCAAGTTCCCCGGCTGAATGAAGGTAGCTACGTCATGTTGATTGATGGCGGGATCGTACAGGCGGGCGATGCGTCGGGCTGGTCCGTCAGCCTCGACGTCGCCCGTGGCCCGTCCTTTGACCAGGCGGAGAAACTGCGCGATTTGATTGTGCGCAAGAACGCGCTGTATCTAAACCGGTGGCGGCCGCAGAACGACACCTACCTGTTCGGATTTCGGAAACACGAGCAGGGCCAGAACGCGGCCGAAGTCACCCAGTTCGACCACGATGTGGCCAAGCTCGAGGCGGAGATTCACCGGCTCAAGCAACCCGTGTCACATTCCGTCGAAGTGCGCGAGGCGGTGCCCCGCGACCGGTTCCTCCAGACCACCTTGCCCGACCGCCAGCGGAAGTTGACCGAGTTCACCGGCGCCATGCGGGAGGAAGACTATCGCCAGTCACCGGTGCCGTTCGAGGTAGCCGAAGGTTTCCAGGTCTCGCTGTACGCGAAGGATCCGCTGCTCGCCAAACCGATCCAGATGACATGGGATGCGGCCGGCCGGCTCTTTGTGGCGGTCTCGCAGTCCTATCCGCAGCTGCAGCCCGGTACCGAGTTCAACGACATGATCCTCGGGATCGTCGATGCGGATGGCGATGGCTTTGCCGACATGTCCCACGTCGTGGCGGACCGGCTCCAGATTCCGACCGGCATCCTGGCCGGCGATGGCGGGCTCTACGTGGCGCACGGCACCGAGTTGTTGCATTTGCGGGACTTCAACAACGATGGCTTTATCGACGAGCGGCAGCCCGTGCTCTCCGCGTTCGGCACCGAGGACACGCATCACCTGCTGCACTCGCTCCAGTGGGGCCCGGATGGCCAGATGTATATGAATCAGTCCATTTACATCCACAGCCATATCGAGACGCCCGCCGGGGTGCGCCGGCTCAACAGCGGCGGCATCTGGGCCTATCGCCCGCGCACGGATGAGCTGGAAGTTTTTCTGCGCGGCTTCTGCAACCCGTGGGGCCATGTCTTCGACGAATACGGCCAGTCGTTCATCACGGACGGCGCGGGTTTTCAAGGCGTGAGCCATGGCGTGCCCGGCGCGATGTACTTCACCTACGCGGGCGGCCCGCGGCTGCTGGACAGTGTCAGTCCCGGCGCTTATCCGAAGTTCGCCGGCCTGGAAGTGATTCACACGCCCAACTTCCCCGCCGACTGGCAGGGTGACCTGATCACCTGCGACTTCCGTGCCCATCGCATCGTGCGCTTCAAGCTGGAGGAAGACGGCGTGGGTTACGTCACCCGCGAGATGCCCGACCTCCTGCGCACGACCGACGTGAGCTTCCGGCCGGTGGACGTGAAACTCGGCCCGACGGCGCGCTCTACATCGCCGACTGGTCGAACCCGATCATTCAACACGGCGAAGTGGATTTCCGCGATGCGCGCCGCGACAAGAAGAGCGGCCGCATCTGGAAAGTCACGCACAAGGACGGTCCGCTGGACCACGCGATGTACCCCTACGCCCACCGGCCGACCGAGGAGTTGCTCTCGTTGATGCATTCGCCGAACGGGCAGATTCGCAAGGCGGTGGCCCGCACCCTCGCCGAGCGCCCGGACGAAATGGCCCGCGTGCTGCCCGCCTGGACAGACAAGCAGAAGTCCGAACTCGAACGCCTCCGCGCGCTCTGGCTCTTCCAGGCGATCGACCGCGTGAATCCGCCGCTGCTCAAGGAACTGCTCGCCGCCAAGGATCATCGCGTGCGGGCCGCGGCCACCCGCGTTTTGAGCTGGTGGTCGCAGTGGCTGGAGGGCAGCCGCGAGTTACTGGCCGAGCGTTCCCGTGATGCCCATCCGCGCGTGCGCCTCGAGGCGCTCCGGGGCCTCGCCCGCACGCCGTCCGCGGAGTCGGCTGAATTGATCCTGGCCGTCACCGACCAACCCATGGATCGTTTCGTGGAGTACGCCGCCTGGCTGAGCGTCAATGACGTGGCGGACGCGTGGGTGACCGCCATCGAGGCCGGCCAGTGGCAGCCCGAGGGTCGCGCGCAGCAGCTGGCCTTCGGCTTGAGGTCCATCCCCGCCGACAAGGCGGCCCGGGTGCTCGGCAAACTGCTTCCGGAGAAGCTCGCCGCGGAGGGTTCCGGATCGTGGATCGAGATCATCGGCGCCGCCGGTGGCGCCGCTGAATTGGACCGGCTCTACACCCAAACTTTGGCGAAGGGTTTCAATCCTGCCGCCACGGCTCGCGCGTTGAACGCGTTGAACGACGCCGCCCGCAACCGCGACCTCCGACCGGCCGGCGACCTCGCCAAGGTAACCACGTTCTTTGCTGCCCAATCCGGCGAGGTGCGGTTGGCTTCGTTGCGCCTCGCGGGGGCGTGGAAGGATCTCAAGGGGAACCTTGAACCCATCGTCAAAGTCGCCGCCGCCCCGGCAACCCCGGAGGCCGAGCGGCAGATCGCTTTCCAAAGCTTGCGCGAGATCGGAGGCGCACCG
>JBJXFY010000185.1:0-3724 GCA_046155815.1 Limisphaerales bacterium
CCCACGTCCGCTGCAGGTCGAGGACGTGCGCGCCTCCAGCCTCTACCAGAGCACCGAGGTGGCGCGGCGCGAGGGGCTCGCCTCCCTGCTGAGCGTGCCGCTCAGCTCGGGCGGGCGCGGGCGCGGCGTGCTCAACGTTTACACCGCGGAGCCGCACTCCTTCTCCAACGAGGAGATCGACACCCTCTCCGCGCTGGCCGACCTGACGGTGATCGCGATGGAGCGGGCGGAGCTGTTCGAACGCACCGCCGCCGCCGAGGAGGAACTGCGGCAGAACGAGCGCCTTGGGGCGCTCGGCCTGCTGGCCGCCGAGGTGGCGCACGAGATCCGCAACCCGCTCACGGTGATGAAGCTGCTTTTCCATTCGCTGGACCTGCAGTTCCCGCCAGGCGACCCGCGCGCGGAGGACGCCCGGCTCATGGGCGTGAAGATGGACCACCTGAACCGGATCGTGGAACAGGTGCTGGACTTCGCCCGTTCCTCCGAGCCACGCCACGAGGCGGTGGCCGTGGCCGAGGTGATCGAAAACCTGCGGCTGCTTGTACGGCACAAGTTGCGGCACCAGGGCATCACCCTCGATCTGCAGCTCCCACCCGGCCTGCCGGCCGTGCGCGCGGACGCCATTCAGTTTGAACAGGCCTGCCTGAACCTCGTGCTCAACGCCGCGGAGGCGATGCCCGCGGGCGGACGGCTGGCCATCCGCGCGCGCTCTTTGCCCGACAAGGGCGGCCGGGTTCGGCTGACCTTCCACGACGCCGGGGAGGGCATGTCCCACGAGCAGGCGCAGCGGGCCTTCACCGGCATCCTCGGCACGACCAAGCCGCAGGGCACCGGGCTGGGCCTGGCGCTGGTGCGGCGCTTCGTCGAGGTCCACCAGGGCGTCGTCCGCCTGCGCTCGCGGCCCGGCCGCGGCACAAGCATCGCGTTGACCTTGCCGGCGGCAGCGGGTCTGGCGGCAGGCCAGGCCATCGGCTCCTCAACTTGATCCGCCTCGGTGAGGTTCAAGAGGAGGAGGAAGATCCGGCCCCGCGCTCCACGGAAATTGGTTTGCCGCCGGCCGCGCGCGGCTTCCAGCATCCGCGCGTGTTCTCGCACGTCGTCATTTTCTGGACCGATCCCGCGCAGCCCGACGCCGCGGACCGCCTGCTGGCCGGCTGCCACGAATATCTCAAGGACATCCCCGGCTTGCTGCATTATCACGCCGGCAAGATGGCCGGCAGCCACCGGCCGGTGGTGGACCAGAGCTACCAGGTGGCGCTGAACCTCGTGTTCCCGGACAAGGCCACCCAGGACGCCTATCAGGCGCATCCGCGGCACCTTGAGTTCGTGGAGAAGGTCTTCAAGACGACGTGCGCAAAGGTGGTCGTGTACGACTTCGCCTGACGGGAAAACAGGGCTTGCCATCGCGGCGCCGCCGCCGCATCTATGCCGCGTCCTCTGGAGCGCGAGCGTAGCTCAGCCTGGTAGAGCGTCACCTTGCCAAGGTGAATGTCGAGGGTTCGAATCCCTTCGCTCGCTCCAATTTTCCGCTCTCAGTCAGCCCCGGCCCGTCCCTGCGGATGCTTCGCCAGCGTGCCCCAGGCGACCGCCAACGAGGCCAGGATGAACAGCGCGCCGAGGAAGAACGGCGCACCGGGCAGCGGCATGGTCCGCTCCGGCCGCACCCCCCACGCGAACAGGCCCGTCGCCATCAGCGGCGCGATAAAGCCCGCCACGCTGCTCAGGCCCGTCAGCGCCCCCTGCACCGCGCCCTGCTCGTTGTCCGGCGTGTGGCGCGACACCAGCCCCTGGGCGGCCGGCCCCGCGATGCCGGAAAACGATCCCACCGCGAGGATCGCATAGATCATCCACCCTTCCGTCGCGAGGCCGTAGCCGGCGAAGCTAATAGCGGCGATGAGCAGCCCGGCCTTGAGCGACAGCGGCTCGCCCAGCGCGGGAATGATGCGCCGCGCCAGCCCGCCCTGCACGATCGCGGCCATCAGCCCGACAATCGCCAGCGACACGCCGACCTGCCCGGGCGTCCAGCCGTAGCGGTAGCCGGTGTAGAGCACCCACGTCGCATGCAGGCCGAAGTTCGCGAGGTTGAGCAGGAAGAAGCTGACGGCGAGGCCAAACACAATGGGCCGGTGCCGCAGCGCGGCGAGCGAACTCACGGGGTTCGCCCGCGCCCAGGAAAATCTCCGGCGGTTGGCCGGTGGGAGGGACTCCGGCAGCACGAACCAGCCGTACAGCCAGTTCGCCAGCGACAGCCCGGCGGCCACGAAGAACGGCAGGCGCAGATCCTGGTTGCCCAGCAGGCCGCCCAGCGCCGGCCCGGCCACGAAGCCGAGGCCGAACGCCGCGCCGATGAGGCCGAAATTCGCCGCGCGTTTCTCGGGCGGGCTGATGTCCGCGATGTAGGCCGTGGCGGCGGTGATGTTGGCGTTGGTGATGCCCAGCACCGCGCGGGCCACGTAGAACCACGCCAGCGTCGGCGCGAAGGCCAGCACCAGGTAGTCCACGCCCGAGCCGAAGAGGGAGGTGAGGATCACCGGCCGGCGGCCGAACCGGTCGCTCAGGCCGCCCAGCACGGGTGCGAAGAGGAACTGCATCAGCGCGTATAGAGCACCGAGCAGGCCGACGGTGTGCGCGCCGGCCGCGACGTTGCCGCCCTGCAGCTCCACGATGAGCTTGGGCAGGATGGGGATGATCAGCCCGAGCCCGAGGATGTCGAGGAACAGCGTGACGAAGATGAAGCCGAGGGCGGGGCGGCGGAGGGGCACGGCTGGAAATCGGATGTCCTACTCCCAGTCGCTCAACGACTCGACCTGCGCCGCCGAGCCGTCGCGGAGCCAGCCGTCGAGCTGGGCCTGGTCCTTGAGCTGCTGCCCGCGCAGGCGCGGGACAACGACAAACCGGCTGTCCACCTCCGGCAGCGCCGTCAGGTCGCCCCACAGCTTCTCGAACTGCGCCACGGGGAAAACGTCCTCCTGCCCGTGGCCCCAGCGTTTCTTCACGTCCTTGAGCGTGACGTAGGTGGGCAGCTTCGCGGCCAGAGCACGGATGGCGGCGGTGATTTTTTCCTGCGCGGCGGTGACCCCGGCCGGACGGTGACCGGCGGGGGCGCCGGTCCCACCAAGGCCGCCGGCCGCCAGAACATCGTCCCGCGTTAGCCCGAGGACGCCGAGGAAGCGGTCGAGGTCGATCCACGTCGTCATCGAGTTGTAGTAGCGCAGGCGGAACTCGTCCTCCTCGCGCGGCATGGCCAGGCCCTCGACGAGCCGCACGCGGCCGTTCACGCGGGCCAGGCCGCCGCCGCGGTCCTCCAGCCGGCGGGTGATGACCTCGAAGGTCAGGCACGCGCCTTCGGCGATGTGGTGGCCCAGCAGCCCGGGGTCGGCGCCGGCGCCGAGGGTGTCAATGTTGTGCAGCAGCAGCCAGCGGAGCTGCGGACGCTCCGTCAGCAGGCGGGCCAGCACGCCGTTCCGCAGCAGGTTCGGCACTTCGTAAAAATGGCCGACGGGATGCAGGCACTGGAGGGGGACGTTGCCGGTGTAGTCACTGGCCTCGCCGGTGGACTGCGCCCAGTTCATGAGGGCCGAGCGGAGGCTCTCGCGCACCTTCTGCTGCTGCACGTCCAGCACCTGCTGCGGCATCTCCTCCCACATGAACCGCAGGTCGCGCACGGTGGGGATGAGCCGCAGGCCGACGCTGCGGCCGGGCGAGAGGTGCAGCGGTCCCTCGT
>JBJXFY010000189.1:0-2678 GCA_046155815.1 Limisphaerales bacterium
GAGGCGGCGTCATCCGCGCGCTGGCAGCCCGGCCTGACGGCAGCGTCCTGGTGGGCGGCTCCTTCACCAACCTCGGCGGGCTGCCCCGCGCCGGGCTGGCGAAGGTGCTGCCGGCGGGCACCGTGGATGGCGGCTACAATCCCGCCGGAGAATCGTCGTGGCTCGACATCATCGCGCTGGCCGAGGACGCGCAGGGGAGGCTGTTGATCGGTGGCAATCTCCAGCAGTTCCGCGGCACGCCGGTTGGAAACCTGCTCCGCCTCACCGCTGCGGGCGCGGTGGACGCGGCCTTCGCCGCCAACGCGTCCGCCGCCGGCATCGGCTCCTCGACGGTCTCGCAGGTCCGTGTGCTGGCGGATGGGCGCGTGCTGATCGCGGGCGGACCCGTGCGGCGGCTCAACCCCGACGGCACGCCGGACGGGACGTTTTCCGCGGGGGCGGGACTTGGTCCGGCCTCGCTCGTCCATTTCGACGTGCTGGCCGACGGGCGCATCGCGCTGGCCTCGCTCGACTGGATCAGCGGGGCGGCGCGGGTTCTGAGACTGCTGCCCGACGGCGCCGCGGATCCGGCCTTTACCGCCGGCCTCGTGCTGGACGGCTCGGCGCTGGGCATCGCCGCGCTGACCGACGGCAGGCTGGCCGTGGGCGGGGACTTCATCCGGGCGGATGGATTCGTGCATCCGGGGCTTTGCCGGGTCCAAGCGTCGGGAGCTTTGGACCCAGGATTCCGGATGGAACTGCCGTCTGCGGGTGATCTCGCCCTGCAACGGTTTGGCAACCTCTTCACGGAGCTCGTGGCTCTGCCCGACGGCGGCCTGCTGGCAGGCGGTCGCCGGTGGGAGACAAACGGCGTCACGCGGCCGGCGCTGCTGCGGCTGGTGGGCGGAGAAGCTCCCGCGGGGCCGCCGGCGCTCATTCTGGCACCGCCCAACCCGCAACTGGTCGAAGGCCACGAACTGCTGCTGGCGGCGGCGGTGCGCAGCGCGGATCCGGTTGAGTTCGAATGGCGGCGCGACGGCCTGCCCCTGCCGGGAGAAGCCGGCCCCAGCCTCGTCAGGCCGAGCCTCCGGCTGACCGAAGCCGGAACCTACGCGCTGGTGGCGCGCGGCCCGCAGGGCGCCGTCACCAGCGCGCCGGTGCGGATCGAGGTCGCGGCCGGCCCCTCGGGCGCAGGATCGGTGGACACCACGTTCTTCGCCGGGCGCGGGCCTTCGTCCCCCGGACTCGGGCCGGTCACCGCCGTGAAGCGTGCCCCGGATGGAGGCTACTTTGTGAGCGGCGGCTTCAAGGAATTCGCCGGGCACAGAACCACCGGGCTGGCCCGGCTGCTCCCCGATGGTTCCGTGGACCGCGGGTATGTGGCGTTCCGCGATCATCCGGCCACGAACCGCACCGTCACCCGCATCGTGGCCGCGCTGGCGGATGGCCGCGCGCTGGTGAAGGCCACCTTTCAGCGGACGCCCGTTCAGCGGACGACCGCCCTGTACCGCCTCCGGCCGGACGGCACGGTGGACGCATCGTACTCCACGAACCAGACGGGCGACGTGTCGGACGCGCTGGTCGAGCCGGACGGGGCGCTGATCGCCACCGGCAACGGCCCGGCACTGCCCGGCGTCCCCGCCGCAACGCGGCTGTGGCGGCTGCAGCCGGACGGCACCCCGGATGCCGGCTTTCAGGCGTTCGGCAGCCCGGCTGAAAACACCCGGTCCCTCCGCCGCCAGCGCGACGGCCGGCTGGTGGTGCTCACCACGGAGGGCGGCGCGGCCCGGGTGCGGCGCTTCCACGCGAACGGGACGCCGGACCCGACGCTGGCGTCGCCGGCCGGCCTGCCGGCGGACGCTGATTCACTGGAACTGCTGCCGGACGACAGGATCGTGATCGCGGCGTCGACGTTCTTTGGAACACCTCGGCCCGCGGTGATCGCGCTCCGGCCGGATGGTGCGCTGGACACGTCCTTCGCGCCGCCGACCACCAACTGGAGCGGAGCGAGGCTGCTAGGCGTCCAGCCTAACGGGTTACCTATGCTGGCGGTGTTCGGCACTGGTCTAGCCGACGACGGGCGGCTGTCGTCCGTCGTCCGGCTGCATCCCGACGGGCGCATGGACGAAAGCTTTGTGTTCCTGCCGGTGCTTCGCTCCGCGCCGGCGTTTGAGGCCGGGATGATCGAACCGGACGGACAGATCATGGCGGCCGGAAGCTTCGTGGAGCAGCAGGGCACCCGGCGCGAGGGCATCCTGCGGATCAACGGCCGGCCGGACGGCGCGCTGCTCCTGCCGCGTCTCGTAGGCGGCCGCCTTGAAGCGACCATCAGGACGCGGCCGGGGCGCGTCTACAGCCTGGAGACCCGCGGCCTCGACAGCAGCCCGTGGCGGGAAGTGGACGTGGTGACCGGCGACGGCTCCCGCCGGCTGCTCGGGGACGCGCCGCCGTCTGCGGGCGCGGGCTTGTATCGCGTGAAAATTCGGGAATGACGGCGGCGGCACCGGGGCCGGTCTGTCGGCTAGGCTGGACCGCGGGCGGGGATTCGTATGCGGCACGGCAGCTTGACTCGCGAAGCTTTGACACGCCCCGTGCATCTTCTAGCCTCGCCGCACGCACCCATGAGAATCGGCATCAACACGTTCCTCTTCGTCTCCCCGTTCACCACGGCCAGCGTGAAGCTGTTCCCGAAGTTCAAG
>JBJXFY010000194.1:0-3259 GCA_046155815.1 Limisphaerales bacterium
GTGATGTAGGCGGTCTTGGCACCCACGGCAGCGATCCAGTCCTGCACGGCCTTGGCGATGAACTCGGGGCCATTGTCTGACCTGATATGGCCAGGCACGCCGCGCTGGATGAAGAGGTCGGACAGCACATCGATGACGTCGGTGGAGTTGAGTTTGCGCGCGATGTCAATGTCGTTTGAACTTTCCCCGACAGTGTCGAAGTAAATTTCCCCAGGTGCCGGGGCGGCGGTCAGCTGCGGTCAGGACGGTTGCGGATGCTTTCGCGGCCGGCCGCGTTTGCGCGGCATGGCCGGCGGCGGCGTGATCGTCGTCCTGGCGCGCAGGCTCTCCGGCACGAGCGCGGCATGCTGGCGCAGCCGGTAGCTCGATCCCTCGATCTGGACGACGACGGCGTGGTGCAGCAGGCGGTCGAGCAGCGCCGTCGCCACGACCTGGTCGCCGAAGATGTCGGCCCATTCGGCGAAGCCGCGGTTCGAGGTCAGGATCATGGCGCCGCGCTCGTAGCGGGCATTGACCAGCTGGAAGAACAGGTTGGCGCCGCCCGGCGTGACCGGCAGGTAGCCGATCTCGTCGACGATCAGGAGGGCGTTGCGGGCGAGGAAGCGGATGCGCTCGCGCAGGCAGCCCTCGCGCTCGGCCTTGAGCAGCGAGGCGACGATGTCGGCCAGCGTGCCGAAGAACACGCTGCGCCCGGCCTTCACCGCCTCGACGCCGAGGGCGAGCGCCAGATGGCTCTTGCCGGTGCCGGGCGGGCCCAGGAAGTGCACGATCTCCCGGCGCTCGACGAAGTCCAGCGCGGCCAGCGCCAGGATGCGGTTGCGGTCGAGCGAGGGCTGGAAGGCGAAGTCGAAGCTGTCCAGCGTCTTGATCGCGGAGAGCCGCGCCGTCTGCAGCGCCATCTTGATGCGCCGGGTCTCGCGCGTGACGAGCTCCTCGCCGAGCAGCTGCTCCAGCGCCTCCAGCGAGGACAGCTCGCCGCGCTCCAGCTGGCCGACCGTCTGGTCGAGCGCCTCCAGCGCCCGCGGCATCTTCAGGCAGACCAGGTGGCGCCGCACCCGATCGAGCACCGCGCCGGGGCCTGGACCGTTCAGGCTGGCCGCCGCCATCACCGGCCTCCCTGCGCGGCGAGCCGGCGACCCACGGCCTCGTAGACGGCGAGCGGGCGGCGCGCCACCTGCTCGCCAGCACGCCCAATGCCGGACGGGCCCGCCCCAGGTGCGTCCTCGGATGCCCTCCCGGATGCCCTCCCGGATGCCCCCTGCCGCGGGCTACGGCTGTTGCGCGGCGGCGGCAGGCGCCGATGGCCGGCCGCGATCGAGCGCCCGTCGCGGCCTTCCAGCACCCCGTGCACGGCGACCAGCTTGCCGGCCTCGAAGATCCGGACCTCGTCGGCCAGCGTGTGGACCTCGACGGTCCGCCGGCGTGTGCCGTCGGGCACGCTGTAGTGGTTGCCGCCGACCGATACCATGCCCTCGCGCGACACCCGCCGCTCGAGGCTCAGGACGCAGCCGAAGGGCTGCGCCGGCAAGGGCCGCAGCTGCGGCTTCTCCGCCGCGAAGGCCTCGCGCACGACGCGCCGCGTCGTCGCATGCACCCGCGCGTTGGCCACGCCCTCCAGCCAGGCCGCGAGCTGCCGGTTCAGGTCCTCCAGGTTGGCGAACGAGCCGGCCAGGAAGAAGTCCTCGCGCACGTAGCGGAACGGCCGCTCCACCTTGCCCTTGGTCTTCGCCCGGTAAGGCCGGCACGCCCGCGGCTGGAAGCCGTAGTGCCGCGCGAACGCGACCAGCGTCCGGTTGTAGACGACCGACCCGTCCTCCGCCGCGCCGGTCACCGCCGTCTTCATCCGGTCGTACAGGATCTCCTCCGGAACCGCCCCCAGCGCCTCGAACGCCGCCATGTGGCAGCGCAGCAGCGTCCCCAGGTCCTGGTGCAGCACGAAGCGTGCCCAGATCAGCCGGCTGTGGCCCAGCACCAGCGAGAACAGCCAGACGATCCGCTCCGTACTCGGCTCGTCCGTGAAGCGCACCCGGAACTGCGCGAAGTCCACCTGCGCCTGCTTGCCCGGCGGCGTCTCGAAGCGCACCTCGAAGGCCGGTGCCGCCGCGGGCCGCACCGAGCGCACGAAGTCCCGCACCGCCGCGTAGCAGCCCGTGTAGCCCCGCTCGCTCACCTCGCGCAGCAAGCGCCGCGCCGTCAGGCCGGGGTAGCGTGCCACCCGCTCGCGCAGATAGTCCTCGTAGGGCCCCAAGAGCCGCGGCCGCGGCTCTCTCGGCCCGTACTGCGGCGGCTCCAGCCCCCGCTCGACGTACTTCGCCACCGTCTTGCGATCGAGCCCGAGCTGGCGCCCGATCGCCGATGCCGACAGTCCTTGCCGGTGAAGGTCCAAGATCATCACGAGCTCCCCAAGTTGGATCACCGCGCCGCACCTCCCGTCCGTCACGGGAGAAGCCTCGGTGATTCGGTCGGTCGCCCAGCCTCCCCGGGGCGCGCCCCGAGGAGGCTGGGCCTCACCCGGAAACTGGGGAATCTTCAGACGACACTATTGGGGAGCATTCATCCGACAGCGACATGCGCCCAAGGAGGCGGTGATCGCGGCGATGCGGGCGCTTGGGTTCTCGCCCGCCGACGATAACGAAGCCGATGCGCTGGCGCTGCTCGATTGGGCGATTCACGAGGCGGAGGCAGGTCGATGAAGGCGGACGCGTTCCTCAAGCAGGCGGCGATCGTCGTCGGCGAACGTGCCGACGACTACGGCCCTGCATCGGTCCTGTTCGAGCGCACGGCCAAGCGCTGGTCGCTGACCCTCGGCTATCCCGTGACGGCAGCGCAGGTCGCACTTTGCATGATCGACCTGAAGCTCGCCCGGCTCACCGACAATCCCCGGCATTTCGACAGCGCGCTCGACGTCGCTGGCTATGCCGCCCTGCTGACGGAGGTGACGACATGCACCAAGTGAACTGGACACCGAGCCTTGTCGAGGAACGGCTGGCGGAAGCAGCGGATGTCTTGAAGCGGCTGCCCGAGGTGAAGGTGCGCGGCTATTTCAACACCTGGCCGCGCATGGTCGACGAGTTCAGCGATCTGGTCGGCCAGGAACCGCCCAAGATGCGTCGCCCCTGGCCGCAGCCGGCCGCCATCACGCGGATGGAGGAGACGCTGAGCTGGACCATCGGTCTCGATCCTGTCGATGCGAAGATCGTCTGGCTACGCGCCGGCGGCGATCGCTGGAAGACGATCTGCTGGAAGGTCGGTCTTGCGC
>JBJXFY010000199.1:0-9828 GCA_046155815.1 Limisphaerales bacterium
CCCATTTTTCTGCATCCAAATCCCTGCCACCGCCGGATGATCAGTTGACGCCCGCGTGTCCGCTCCCCGCTTCACTTTCCCCGCCCTGCCCCCGGCACCGGCGGAAGCTCCCCCGGCCTGCGGGTCGGAGGACGCCGCGCTGCTGGCGCAGGTCGCCGCCGGCCAGACCGACGCGTTGAAACTTCTTTATGACCGCCGCGCCGGAGTCCTGTTTGCCCTCCTGGTCCGCATCCTGGAAAACGACGGCGAGGCGGCCGAGGTGCTGCAGGAAACCTTCGTCGCCATCTGGCAGCGGGCGGGGCGCTTCGATGCCGACCGTTCCGCCCCGCTCACCTGGATGGTGATGCTGGCCCGCGGCCTCGCGCTCGACCGCCGCCGGGCACGGGAGCGCCGCCGCGGCTGGATCGGCGCCTACGAGGCCGAGGTGGCCTCGCTCGAGGTCGAAACCCGGACCGGCTTTGCCGACCTGGCCGACCGCGAGTCCCGCCGGCAGGTGGCGGACGCGCTCGGGCGCCTGCCCGAGGAACAGCGCCACGCCCTCGAACTCGCCTTCTTCCGCGGCTGGACCCACGAGGACATCGCCCGCGCCACCGGCACGCCGCTCGGCACCATCAAGGCCCGCATTCGCCGCGGGCTGGGCGCGCTGCGCCATCATCTCAGGAACTTCCATGACTGATCGCGAAACCCTCCTTGAAGCCGCCGCCCTCGGTGCGCTGGACGCGCTGTCCCCGGCGGATCGCCGGACGCTGGAGGCCGCCCTTGATGCCGCACCCGATGTGGCGGACGAGGCCCGGCGGCTCGCCGACGCCGCGGCCCTGCTGGCCTTGGCCGCACCGCCGCAGCCGTTGCCCACCGCCGCCTGGGCGCGCATCGCCGCAGCACTGCCAACCCGGGCCCCGGCTGCGCGCGTCATTCCCTTCCCGCCGATCCTGCGCGCTTGGGCCAGAAGCGGCTGGGCGGTGGCCGCCGGCCTCGCCCTTGGCTGGGCCGCACACTGGTGGTGGTCCGGTCCTCCCGCCGAAAGCCTGTGGCAAGAACAGACCGCGTCCATCCGCGAAGGTCCGTCCACCGACGGCCTTCCCACGGCCGCTTCCACGATTCCCGATCCCGCCCCAACCGCCCC
Organism: Limisphaerales bacterium; assembly: GCA_046155815.1. Taxonomy (GTDB): domain Bacteria; phylum Verrucomicrobiota; class Verrucomicrobiia; order Limisphaerales; family CAIMTB01; genus JBJXFY01. The sequence goes on from JBJXFY010000199.1 coordinate 1,124, forward strand.
CCCCGCCTCGCAGGCCGGCCGACCCGCCGCACTGCCGCCCTCCCCCGGCCGGGACACCGGGACGCTGATGGAGTCCCGCCGACTGCAGGCCGAAGTCCGTCTCCTCTCCTCAAGGATCGCCGAGCTCACCCGGCAGCTGGAGGAGGAAGCCATCCTGCCCCCGGCCACGACGCCGTTGCACGTCTTCCAGCTCAGCCTGACCAATGGCGCGGACAACGGCGGCCTGCTGGTGCTGCGCCCGCAGCGGAACGCGGCCACGGATCCCAGGTCCGACGCCGGGAGCACGGCCCGGCTCACCGAGGCGCTCGCGCTCGCCGTGGCGGGGGCGGCCACCAAGGCGGAGGACGCGGCTGATGCTGAACGCGGCCCACTGTTTGCCTCCGATTCGCCGGTGTCCGTGGTGGGCCTCGTCTCCCCCGAGACCGGCAAGGGTGCGGTGGTGGTCCACTTCGAGGATGACGCCGGCGTGCCCGCCGGCTCCACCATCACCCTGTCGCAGGCCGGCGGCTCCGGCGCGCCGGTGGCCGTGCTTGCCAGCGGGCCTTCCGCCGGCTCCACCTTCGTGATGCCGTTTGACACTGCGGCCGGCGCCTCGTTGACCGGTTCCGGGGCCGGCGGCTTTATCCTGTCCATCGTGCCGCCGGCGAATCCCCCGCCTCCGACGCGTCCCCCCGGAGAGACGCCCCTGCCCTAGCCCCAACTCCCCACACCCCATGTCGAACCCTGTCTTCATCCGCGCCGGATTCCTGTCGGCCATCCTGGGCCTGGCGGCCGCCGCCCTGCCCGCCCCGGCCGCGCCCACGCCGCGCATCCAATCCATCCGGGCCGAGGACGCCTCGCTGGTGATCGCCGCCGAAGTGCCCGCCTACGCCCGGCGGCTGCTGCTCGAAGGTTCCTCGCGCGGCGACCTGCGCGGCTGGGTGCCGCGGGCCTCGCTCACCGTCGAGCCGGGCGCGACCCAGGCCGTCTTCCGCCTGCCGCGCACGCTGGCGATGGAGATGTTCCGCGTCCGCGGGGACGACGTGCTGCCGCTGAATCCGTCCCTGTTCCGGGGCACCAACCGCTTCGCCGGCCGGGTCGTCGGCGAAGGCACGCCCGGGCAGATCGCCAGCGGCAGCTTCGACCGCGTCGTCGGCTTCGAGTCGCTCGGCCGCCTGAACGGCGACGCCGCCGGCGCCCCTGCCTCCGACGCCGCGCTCCGTCCCGTGCAGGAGTCCGACATCTGGCGCGTCCACGGTGACCGGCTCTACTTCTTCAATCCGCACCGCGGCCTGCAGGTCATGGACATCTCGGACACTGGTGCGCCGGACCTCCTCGCCACGCTCCCGCTCGCCGGCGCCGGCGAGCAGATGTACCTGCTGGGCGGAGACCACGTCGTGCTCCTGCTCCGGCCGCCCTGCCGTGCGTGGGGCGTCGAGGCGGAAAGCGCCGTGGTGATCGTGGACGTGCGCGGCGACCGCGCCGTGGAGGTCGCCCGCGTGCCGGTGCCCGGACAGATTGTCGAGAGCCGCCTCGTCGGCTCCGCCCTGTACCTGGCCACGCAGGCCTACCGCCCGAGGCCAAGCGACGGCAGCTGGGAGAACTTTCTCAGCGTCCAGCCGCTGGACCTTGCCGATCCCGCCCGGCCCGTCGTGCGGCCCGGCCTCGAGTATTCCGGCTGGCCCACGGCGCTGCAGGCCACGGCGGACCTCCTGCTGGTCGCGGAACAGGCGGCGCATGACCAGACGCGCGTGCGCGTGCTCGACATCTCCGACCCGCAGGGCGCGGTGACGGAGCGCACCGCGCTGCCCGTGCCCGGCCGCGTGGCGGACAAGTTCAAGCTGCACGCCCGCGACGGCATCGTGACCGTCATCGCCGAAACCTGGCAGCCGGCGCGGGCCACCGTGCTACGGACCTTCGGGCTGCGGCCTGGCACCGGCCACGACGCGCTCGGGTCGCTCGAGGTGGGCCGCGGGGAATCGCTGTTCGGCACGCGCTTCGACGGCAACCGCGCGTACATCGTGACGTTCCTGCGCGTGGACCCGCTGTGGATCATTGATCTCTCGGACCCGGCCCGGCCACGGGTGGCGGGCGAACTGGAGATCCCGGGCTGGTCGAACTACCTGCATCCGCTCGGCGACCGCCTGCTGACCGTGGGCATTGATGACGCCAACGGCTGGCGGGCCGCGGTGCAGTTGTTCGATGTGAGCGACCCGTCCAAGCCGGCGCTGCTCGGCAAGGTGCCGCTGGGCGAGGGCTGGTCGTACTCCGAGGCGAACTCGGATGAGAAGGCGCTCGGCGTCTTTCCCGACGAGGGCCTGGTGCTGCTGCCGTTTTCGAGCAGCCGGAACCAGGGCGTGCAGCTCATTGACCTGGGCCGCGATTCGCTCACGGCCCGCGGTGTCATCGCCGGCGGAAGCGTCGTGCCCCGGCGCTCGACGCTGCATCGGAACCGCGTGCTCGCCATCTCGCCGCGGGAGCTGGTGTCCGTGAACGTCGCCAACCGCAGCGAGCCGCAGGTGCAGGCCCGGCTCGAGCTGGCCTATCCGGTGGACCGCGTGCTGCTGGCGGGCGGATTCCTGCTTGAGTTTTCCGGCCCGGAACTGCGCGTGCGCACCGCCACCGAAGGCAGCCCGGTGCTGAACCAGATCCTGCTCGGCGAGGAGCCGGTCCTCGGCGCGCTGGTCCGGTCCAACCGCCTGCACCTGCTCCAGGGACATGGGCAACAGGTGCACTGGAACTGGAGCGAGAGTCCTCCGCAGTGGCTTGCCGCAACCAACACGGGCCGGCTCCAGCACAGCGTCTATGACCTGGCGTCCCTCCCTTCCGTGAGCCTGCGGGGCCGGGCCGAAGCCGGAACTGAAGGGCAGTTTTCCGCGGGCTTCGAGGCGCTCGAGCCCCTGCCCGGCCTGCTCGTCTGGGCCGGCGAGAGCCCGGGGCACTACGGCTGGCCGTACGGCCCGATCTTTACGGCGGACTTCCTTCCCGTGGTCCGCCCGGCGGGCGGGATGATGGTGGGTGACGCGTCTTTCGGCATCGGCTGGCTTCCCTTCTGGGGCGGCCATGGCGGGCAGAAGTGGCACCTCGCGGTGGACGTGCAGGACGAGGCTCAGCCGGCCTTCAGGTCGCAGGTCACGTCCACGAACCAAACCTTGGAAGCCTCGAAGAGTTTTCGGCCCGCGCCCGGCCTGCTGTACTTCAGCACGGGTGACCAGGAATCGGAGCTCATCGGGACCAACACCTGGGTTTCGTGGCACATCGAGGCGACTCTGCTCACCAACACCTTCTGGCGAACCAACATCTCGTGGACGCCGGTCCTGGTGACCACCACCAACCGCACGCTGCACGGCGAGCCCGTGCCCGCCGTTCGCGTCCGCCTCCCCGCCGCCACCGCCGCCACCGCCGGCTACGCGCACAGCCTGGTGCTTGCATCCGACGGCGCCGCGCTCGCCTGGGGCCTGAACGACGACGGGCAGTTGGGCGACGTCCGGCATCCGTCCGGAAGTGTTCCGTACCGTGTGGCCGGTGACTCGCCCTTCACGCAGCTCGCCGCCGGCACCGCGCTCAGCCTGGCCCGTGACGCCGCGGGCCATGTCTGGCAGTGGGGCCGCGACTGGTACCTGCCGCTGCCCCCGGGCCCGGGACAGACCGCACCGCCCGTGCCGCCGGCGAATTCGCCCTCACGCGTCGGCGGCCTCGACGACGTCGTGGCCGTGACGGCCGGGCATCATTTCCAAGCCGCGCTCCGGCGCGGCGTGGTCTGGACCTGGGGCCGCAATCACCGCGGCCAGTTGGGCACGGGCGGCTCCAGTGACCGCGATGAACCTTGGGCCGTGGCCGGCCTGCCCTCCGTGCTGGCGGTGTCCGCCGGCGGCTATCACGCGCTGGCGCTGACGGCCGCCGGCGAGGTCTGGGGTTGGGGTTGGAATGCCGACGGGCAGGTAATCCCGCACGGCGTGGCGATGGTGGAATCGCCGGTCCTCGTTCCCCTCGCCGGACGCGCCCTCGCGGTGGTTGCCGGTGGGCGGCATTCCGCGGCGCTGCTCGAGGATGGGTCCGTGGCCACCTGGGGTGACGGACAGGCGACCCGAACGGATTCCGGCCCAATGCCGGATGCCGGACGCGTGCCCGGCCTTCCGGCGGTGACACGGATCTCGGCGGGCGGCCAGCACACGCTGGCGCTGACGGGGGATGGCCGCGCCTTCCTGGTCGGTTCGTTCCCCGGTCCGAACGGCGGCATGGCTCGGGAACTTGTGGGCCTGCCGCCGCTGCGGGACGTCGCTTCCGGGCGCAACCACGCGCTGGCCCTCGCGCAGGACGGCAGCGTGGTCGCCCTCGGCGAGTCCGCCGGCGGACGCCTGGGCGAAGGCGAGCCGCTGACGGTGGCGGCCAATTTCTGGCTGACCAACGTGTTCACGTGGACCGAGTGGCAGCCGCGCGAAACCGTCGAGCTGGTCACCGAGGTTCAGCCGCTCCATCGGCAGGTCGCCACGACCAACCACACGCCCATCCTGCGTTGGTTCGTCAAGCACCATCTTCAGGTGCTGGACTACCGCGAGGGGGCGGACGATCCCCTGGCCCGCCCGCCCGTTGAGCTGCCCGGCCGCCTCGCCGGCGCCACGCTCGAAGGCCAGGTGCTTTTCGCCACGGCCGAACGCAGCGGCGGCACAACCAACGTGACCCATGAGTCGGTAGCCTACGCCCTCGCCTATGATGAAGTCAGCGCCTTCCTCATGGACACCATCCCGTTGGCGAACCTGTCCCAAGGAGAGTCCGCGCTCACCCTGGGACATGACGGACGCCTGCTCATCGCCCGCGGCAAGGCCACCGACGGCGAAGCCGGCGGGCTGGAAAGCTGGTCGGTCGGTGATGACGGGAAGTTCCTGCGCACCGCCGCCGTCCCGCTGGCGGCGCGGCCGTCCGAACTCCACGCCTACGGCCCGCTCGGCCTCGTGCGCACTCCGGGCGGCATTTCGCTGCTGGACCTTCGCCCGAAGGCCCCGCGCGTGATCCGCCAGGCCACGGACGCGAGCTGCAGCTTCTACCTGCTGCAACGCGGCGACGGCTCGCTGACCGACGGGGCCTGGCTGCCCGCAAGCGAGATCGGGGCAATCCACCTCGCGCCCTAGCCATGGTCCGCGCCAGGGCGGCGGGCAGGCTCCCTGGAACCGGCGACATTCCCGCCGGGCCTCGGGGTTGAACTCCCCGTCGTTCCCCCTACGCTGGCCCGGCTTCCGCCGTGACTTGGACGCATCAAGATCCCGCGCTTCCCGCGACTTCTCCCGGGTGGACGCGGCTTTTCGCCACGCTGGTGCTCGCGCTGCTTGCCTCCGGCTGCACTCATTACCAGCGGCAGAGCGAGGGCTTCCGCGCCCAATGGCGGGCCGGCCAGGCCACCGAGGTGGCGCGCGGGCTGACCACCAAGGCGGACAAGGAGGCCGGCGGCCGCGACGCCGTGCTCTGGCGGCTCGAGCAGGCCACGGCGCTGAGGGCCGCCGGCGAATGGGAGCGCAGCACCGCCGCCTTCGCCGACGCCGACCGGCGCATGGTTGAATTCGAGGCGAAGTCCAGCGTCCGGGTTGGACAGGAACTGCTGTCCGCCCTGAGCAATCCCGCCAACATCTCCTACGAGGGCCGGCCCTACGATAAGATCATGGCCGCCACGTACCAGGTGCTGAACCACCTCGCGCTCGGCGACCAGGATCGCGCCCGGCCGGAAATGTTCCGCGCCTACCAGCGCCAGCAGGACGCCGTGGCCGGCAACGCCCGGCGCATCGAACGCGCCCGCGAGGAGGAGGCCGCCGCCGGCAAGACGGAGATGGTGACCGCCACGAAGAACGACCCGCGCTTCCAGCAGCAGCTCGCCGCGGCGGGTGAGCCGCTGCGTTCGCTGCAGCTTTACGCGGACTACGTGAACCCCTTCACCGTCTGGCTCGACGGCCTGTTCTTTTCGGCGAACCCGGCCGACAGCTCCGACCTCGAACGCGCCCGCAAGTCCTTCGAACGCGCCGCCAGCTACGCGCCGGGCAACCCCCACGTCCGCGCCGACCTCGCCGCCGTCGAGGCGCGCTTCCAGGGCCGCGCGCCGGAGCCGGTGACCTACGTGATCTTCGAGACCGGCGCGGCACCCATCCGCGACCAGGTGCGGATCGACATCCCGATCATCTTCGCGGACGTGTCGTACGTCGGCGCCGCGTTCCCGCGCCTCGCGCCCCAGGGCGACTACGCCAACGCCCTCACCGTCCGCGGCGGCGGCGCGGAGACGGCGACCGCCACCGTCAGCCGGATGGACGCCGTGGTGGCGCGCGACTTCCAGGACGAGCAGCCGATCATCATTTCCCGCGCAGTCATCTCCGCCGCGTCCAAGGGCACGGCCGCCTTCTTCGCGAACCAGGCCGCCTCCAACCAGGACGACAGCCTCGGCGCGCTGGTGCGCGTGCTGACGATGGCGTATCAACTGGCCGTGAACGTGGCCGACACCCGCACCTGGACCACCCTGCCCAAGGAGTTTCAGGTCGCGCGCCTCGCGACTCCGGCCGACCGGCGACTCGGGCTCTCCGCCGGCGGCCGGGCGCCACTGGAGGTCACGCTGGCCCCCGGTGAAGTCAACGTGGTGTACGTCCGCTCGACGAGCACGGCCGCGCCGCTATTGGTCTCCCAGTTCACCCTCCGATGAAAACCATCCACTGCCTGGGCCTGGCGGCCGTGCTGCTCACCGCGGCCGGGTGCAGCTCCCCCAAGTCCGTCAACACCGTCGAGCCCGCCCAGAGCGAGGCCGTGCGCCGGCTCGTCGCCGACCGGCGCGTCATCACCGACCCCAGCCTCGCGAAGCGCGTGACGGTGGTGGACGTGATCGAGGGCGCCACGCCGGACGGCCTGCGCCGCCTCCAGCTCACGCTCCACAACCCCTCCCGCAGCCGGCAGGCGTTCAACTCCCGCATCGAGTGGTTCGACCCGCAGGGCTTCCAGTTCGGCACGCCCACCGACACCTCCGTGGCGCAGGTCATCGAGGGCGGCCAGACCATGACCATCCAGTCCGTGGCGCCCCATCCGAACGCGCGGGACTTCCGCATCTCCCTGCTCGAGAGCACCCGCGACCGTTATCCGCGCATCCGCCAGGAAAGCTGATTCCAACCACCTGCCCACTCACTGACATGAAACCTTCCCTTCTGCTTCCCGTCACGATGCTCGCCGCGCTGGCCCTGCTGCCCGGCTGCACCCGCCGCGCCCAGTACGTGGACCCCCAGGGCAGCCGCGTGATGACCACCATCGAGCAGATCAACATCCAGGACTTCGCGATGGCCGCCGAGGACGCCATCAACTCGCTGCTCGCCTCCGGCGTGCTCGACAAGGTCCCGGAGAAGCCCGCCATCCTCGTCGTCTCCCGCGTGGTCAACAATACTGCGCAGCAGCTCGACACCGACATGCTGACCAAGAAGATCCGCGTGGCGCTGAACCAGAGCGGCAAGGCGCTCACCCAGACCACCCGCGGTCCCGGCGGCGTGGTCGAGGACGAGCTGGCCCGGGAGATCCAGCTCGAGCGCGAGGCGCTGGACGGCCTGCGCACCCGCATCCCCGACTTCAGCCTGTCCGGCAAGATCATCGAGACCTTCACCCGCTCCGGCAGCTACCGGCAGGCGGCCTACACCTTCCAGCTCAGCCTCACCGACAACCGCGGCCTCGCCGTGTGGGAAGGCGAGAAGCAGGTCGTGAAGCAGGGCCGCCGTCCCTCGGTTGGCTTCTGAGGGCCATCCCTGGAGCCGGCGCGCGGCAAAAGGCCCGTCCCACCCGGGACGGGCCTTTGACTTCGTTACAACGGTTACAACCGACGACCGGCCGCCGCAGACCAACCTTCCGCCACGGCCGAAATTCAATCCTCACGGAACGTGGCCCACATCCGCCGCAGCCGCATGGCGGCCGGATGACAAATGGGTGAAACCGCGGAAGGGCGGCTTCGGCACATCCTTGTAACCTCATTGTTGGATTGCCGCCGAGTAACGTTGCGGAACGTAACGTGAGTTGTCTTCGCGGCTGGGGCCATTATGGGCCGGGTTGAGCGCATCTCGGATGCTTGAGACCCTCCGTAACTACCCCATTCATCATCCTCGTTACATGACAACTCGCCTCTCCTTGCCCGCTTTCTGTCGTTCCCTCACTCCGCTTGCACTGCTGGCGGCCGGTGCCGCCGTCCAGGCCCAGCACATCGGACCGAGCACCACCACCGCCCCCTACGTTCTGCCCAGCCAGCCCTGGCTCGAAACCACCTCGATCCTGTCGGTCGGCGACTCGGTCAACAACAAGCCGGATGGCACGCCGTACCGCATGGTGGGCATCCCCGACGGCCTCGGCGCGTACAGCAACGGCGACGGCACCTTCACCGCGCTGATGAATCACGAGCTCGGCTCCAGTGTCGGCGTTGACCGCGCGCACGGCTCGAAGGGCGCCTTCGTCTCGAAGTGGGTCATTGACGAGAAAACGTTCCAGGTGAAGTCGGGCAGCGACCTCATCCAGTCGGTCCAGAAGTGGGACAATGGGACGAGCACCTGGGTGCCGGCCGCAGGCACGCTGCAGAACGCCATCGGCCGGCTTTGCTCCGCCGATCTTCCCCTGCTCGAGGCGTTCTACAATCCGATCACCGGCCGCGGGACGCAGGAGCGGATCTTCATGAACGGCGAGGAGATCGGCGCCGAGGGCCGGGCCTTCGGCACCGTGGTCAGCACCGGCAC
>JBJXFY010000214.1:0-9000 GCA_046155815.1 Limisphaerales bacterium
AGGGCGGACATGGTCAGGGCAGGGGTTGCAGGGTGAACTCCACCGGCCCGCCGCGTGGCCGGACCGTGGTGCGATGGTCGCGGTGGCCGGGCAGGCTGGCAACCAGATCGAGTTCCCCGGCGGCCTCGCCGGGCGGGAGTTCGATGCGGAACCGGCCCTCGGCGTCCGAGGTTCCGCGGTGATTGCCGAGGCGCAGGAGCACGCCGGCCAGACCCTGTGTGCCGCCGGGCTTGAAGACCGTGCCCGAGACAACCACGCCCAGCGGTTCAACCGCCACGTAGGCGGCCTCGCCGTTGAGGGCGCATACTGCCTGCGTGTCGCGCAGCCGCCATCCGTCCGCCAGGACGAGCACAGGTGTGCGTTGGCCGCGGAAGGAGGCGGCAATCGAGGGAAAGAACGCTTCGCCACGCTCGTTGATGGCGGCCTCCTCGCGCTCTCGTCCGAGGTCCAGCATGACCTTGCCCTCGTTCCGCAACACCAAGTCCTGCCGGCCGCCGGGGCCGTGGACGAATACGGTCTGGGCAAAGGGGCTTCCATCGGGGACCAGCAGAAATCCGCCAGCCACGGTCAACGCCGCGGCCGCCGCCGGTCCGCCCAATTCAATGCCGTGACCGAAGGCATGGCCCCGCCACTTCGCCACAGAGCGCAGGACGCCGAACAGGGTGAGCGCGACGGACAGGCCAAGCGGAACGAGCACGAAGTAGAAGACGCGGCTGGCGAAGCCGCTGGCTGCGAGGCGCTCCGCCTGAAACACGAGCAGCAGCAGCAAGGCAGTGGAGAACAGCAGGCACACGCCGGCCATGACGGCGTAGGGGCGGACGTCCCGCCACTTGCGGAGTTCGTCGGCGTTCCCGCCCGCCCGCCCGGGCTTCCTAGCCTTGGCAACGGCCGGTGCCGGCTTCGGTGCCTCGGGCAGGAACCGGATTTCGGCGGGCTTGACGCCTGGCCGGGCCAGCAGCCGCGGCACCGCGTGGTCGGGCAGGTTTTGGAGGTGGACGGCGGCCCGGGCCTGCTCGAAGGCCGTGGCCACGTCCCGGCCGTAGCCCAGCGCACTGTAGAACTGGGCGGCGAAGACCTGGGCGTCCCGGTCGCCGATCTCCGCCGACATGCCGACGGCGCAGTCAATGTGCCGGGTGATGGCCGCGGCCTGGTCGGCGGAGAGGCAGGCATTGAGGACGACGAGGCGGAGGCGATCCTTGCAGACGCGGAACACCTCCTCAACGGCCGCCGCGGGTGCCAGCTCCGCCTGGTCGTCCGCGCCCTTGAAGTACAGCCCCTCGCCGTCGCCGTGGCCGCTGAAGTGGACGATGTGCGGGCGGTGGCGGTTCAGCAGTTCGATCAAGTCTTCGCGCCGGGTGGCGTGGGCTTGGATCAGCTCGAACCGCTGGCCGTGGTCGCTCAAACGCAGCCGTTCGGTGATCGCGCGCGCCTCCTCGTCCAGCGCGAGCGCCACCTGCCCGGCCGGGCTGGCGGCCAGGAACAGGATGCGGACGTTGTCGTCGGCCGTGGGCATGGAACTCCTTCGGTCGGAAGGTGGCGGCCGGCGAGGCGGCCCGGCAAGCCTGCGGAACGCGCGGGACCGTCGCCGGCCGGTCCTCCATCTGTCCCGCCGCGGCGCGCACTCGTGGGCGAAGGATGTTTCGCGCCCCGCAGCCGTCCGGCACGGAACCGGCCGGAGGACGGGCTGGCAGCCCGTCCCGTGGGGCGGGGCACCGCGGTCACCATTTGGTCACCGGGCGTCAGCCGCCTTCGGGATCCCGCCGCCACGGCGGCCGGGGGGCCAGCATGTGCTGTGGGGTCGGCCATTTATGGCGTGATCGTCAGCCATGACGGTTTTGAGTTGGCGAGCCAAGCGGCCGGCCTGTAACCGCCTAAAGGCTTGGCTGGCGGGCCATTCACGGGCCGGCACTTGGCCGTTGTCGAACACGTCGTCCCCTACCGATGAACCTCATCCTCAAGAATCCTGACCGCCGGCACGCCGGCGGCCTCGCCCTCCTCGTGCTCGGTTTCGGCCTTGCCGCCTCCGCGCCGGCTGCCCAAATCGGCCTCAACTTCTCCGATGACTGGGGCACCGGCGGCGGCGCCGCCGTGACCGAGGACGCCTTCGGCGTACCGGCCGCGCGCTGGTACAACCTGCCCCGCGTCTTCAACTCGATCGCCGGTCCGGCGGTGTCCTCCAACGCCGTGGTGACCCTGCCGGAGGGCGGCCAGCTCAAGGTCGAATGGTCCTGCGTGAACACGTACAGCCTGGCCGCCGACGTGCCCACCGGGCCGGGCGAGGACCAGGTGATCTACGGCTACCTCGACGACACCGGCGTCGGCTACCGTGTCCGCATCAGCGGCTTCCGCGACGTGGCTTCGAGCTACTCGGTCACGCTCATCGCCTCGACGGACGGCGGCGAAGGCTTCACGGACGCGAACGTGGTGTACGGATCCACCACCAACGTCGTGCAATACCTCGAGCCGCAGACCCCGGGGTTTGCCGGCGGCGCCTTCGCCGTCAGCACGGCGAGCGGCAGCATCCCCACCGCGGCGGACAACGACGCCGTGGTCCTCACCGGCAAGCCGCGCAGCGGCGCGCTGCGCTCCACGTTGGCGGGCCTCGTGATCGAGTACACGCCCGGCGGCCAGAACCCGCCGCGCATCGAGGCGGACCCCGTGCCGCCGGCCGGCCTGGTGTTCACGGGCGGCGCGTTCACGCTCGAGACGCTGGCCTCCGGCTCTCCGGTGCTGGGCTACCAATGGCGCCGCGGCGGCGCCCCCCTCGGCGGCGCGACCAACACGGTCTTTGCCAAGGCCGGCGCCACCCCCGACGACAGCGGCGACTATGACGTCGTGGTGAGCAGCACCTACGGCGCCGTCACCAGCCGCGTGGCCGCCGTCTCCGTCTCCGCGCTGGCCGCGCCGCAGATCACCGCCGCCCCCCTCCCGCAGGCGCTGTACGCGGGCTACCCGGCGACGTTCACCGTCGCGGCGACGGGCGGGCAGCTCGCCTACCAGTGGGCCAAGGGCGTGACGCCCATTGCCGGTGCGACCAACCCCACGCTGACCCTGCCGGCCATCTCCGCGGCGGACGCGGGCACGTACAGCGTCACGGTCAGCAACGTGGTGAACACCGCCTCCGCCTCCGCCTCGTTGGCCCTCCTCACGCCCGCCAGCCCCTACGCCGCGGCGGTCGCGGCGTCCAGGCCGCTGCTGTACTTCCGCCTGGGCGAGACCGGCGCGGTCGCGCAGGCCACGGCGATGAACTTGGGCAGCCTCGGCGCGGCGGGCACCGGCCTCTACGTCGGCGCGGTCACCCATCAGGCGCCGGGCGCGCTGGCGGGCGCCGCCAACCCGGCGGTCACGCTGGCCGGCGGCCGGGCGGCCGTGGGCTACAACGCCGTCCTCAATCCTGCCGGCTCCTTCACCGTGGAGGCGTGGGCCAGGCCGCTCAACACCGGCTCCGGCAACCGCGTCCTCGTGCAGTCCATGATCAACGGCGAGTTCCCCGACAACACTGCCGACCGCTCCGGCTGGGTGCTCCGCCAGAACGGTGCCAACCTCGAGTTCATGATCGGCGGCCCGGACGGCGCGCCCTTCTACACCACCATCGTCACCGCCCAGGGCGTGGTCACCGCCGGTGCCTGGAACCACTACGCCGCCGTCTATGACGCCGACACGCTCGGCGTCTCCCTCCTCGTCAACGGCGTCGTCGTCACCAACGTCACCGCCGCCGCCGCCGTGCTGCCCAACACCGCCGCCCCGCTCCTGCTCGGCGACCGCGGCTACGGCGGCTGGACCTTCCAGGGCGGCCTCGACGAAGTGGCTTTGTACCCGTCGCGACTCACCCCCGCCCAGCTCCTCGCCCACCACCAGGCCGGTGCGAGCGACGCTACGGCCGCCAACTACCCCGCCGTCGTCCTCGCACAGAACCCGGCGCTTTACCTGCGCCTGGACGACCCGCCGGTCGCTCCCCTGGCCAATGCCGCCGCCAATCATGGAACGCTTGGCACGGCATGGACCGGCACCTACGCCGGTGCCGGCAGCCAGCTCGGCAACCCGCTCGTCGCCAAAGGCACCGCCGGCCCACGCCCCGCGGACCAGCCCGGATTCGAGGCCGCCAACACCGCCGCCGGCATGACCAACGGCTGGCTCACGTCCCCGGCGCTCACCCTCGGGAACAACGTCACCGTCCTCACCTGGCTCAAGCGCGAGGCCACCTCGACCACCGGCGACCTGAGCTGGCCGGCCTGGCTCGGTGGCGGCGGCCTGCACCTGAACAATGGAACGGCCAACATCCCCGAGGCCGAGCTGCGCTATCACTGGAACGGCGACAAGTGGGGCTGGGCCTCCGGCCTCTTTGTCCCGCCCGACGTGTGGACCTTCGCAGCCATTGTCGTCGAGCCGGCCCAGGCCACGATCTACATGTCCGACGGCACGAACCTGCTTTCGTCGGTCAACACCACGGACCACACGCCGATGGTGGTCACCTCGCCCACCGGTTTTGGCGGCAACCAGCCCGGCCGCGCCGACCGCACCTACCGGGGTCAGCTCGACGAGGCCGCGGTGTATGACCGCGCCCTGACACCGGCGGAGGTCGCCGCGATCTTCGCCAGCGCGTTCAGTGACACCGTGGCGGCGCCGAGCGAGATCACGTTGTCGAAGTCGGGCGGCGACTGGTTCCTCAACTGGAACGCCGGCGCGCTCCAGTCCGCGCCGGCGGTGACGGGTCCGTTCAACGACGTGACCGGCGCCACCTCGCCGTACCGCATGCAGCCCGCCGGCACGCAGTCCTATTACCGGCTGCGGGCCGGCAACTGAACCGCACCGGGACGATCACGCCGGCGGACAAGGAGGCCTGTCCGCCGGCTTTCTTTTTTTTGGCTCGGACGCCGCCACCACGCGGCCGACCCGGCGAGCCGGCCGCTACCCCAGCCGATACGGCGGCGAGAGCGAGAAGGACGCCGGCAGGTGGCGGATTTTGCCGGCGGCTCCGTCCGTCCACAGCACCTCCACGATGTCGAAGCGCAGCTTCACCCGCGGGTCCTTCAGGCGGCGCAGATAGTCGAAGGCGACGCGCGTCAGCTTGCGGCGCTTGTCCGCGTCCACGGCGCGCGCAGGCCGGGTCCACTCCTCCGATGAACGGGTCTTCACCTCGACGAAGACGAGGCAGTCGCCGTCGCGGAAGACGAGGTCCAGTTCGCCGCGCGGGGTGCGGAAGTTGGCGGTGAGGAACTTCAGGCCGGCGCGCTTCAGGTGCCGCTTCGCCGCCGCCTCGCCGAGCCGGCCGCGGCGCAGATGCTCCGGCTCCGCGCGGCGCGCGACGAGGGCACGGAGGCGGTCCAGCCAGGCGGGCATGGACACGGTGATGCCATGAAACGGGCCGGTAAGGAAGCCGGGCGGGACGCGGAAAGGCCAACCGCCCGGCCACTGGCCTCACCCGAACAGCTCCCCCTGCGCCGCACGCACCGGGGCGAAGCTGCGGCGGTGCAGGGGACATGGCCCGTGCCGTGCGAGCGCCGCGAGATGCGCCGGGGTCGGGTAACCCTTGTGGACCGCGAAGCCGTACTCCGGCCAACGGGCGTCGGCGGCGAGCATCAGGCGGTCGCGCGTGACCTTGGCGAGGACGCTGGCGGCGGCGATCGAGAAGCTGCGCGCGTCGCCCTTCACCAGCGCGGTCTGCGGCGCGCGGATGACCGCCACGGGCAGGCCGTCCACCAGCACATGCGCCGGCGGCGGGTCGAGCTGCGCCAGCGCGCGGGCCATCGCCGCATGGGTCGCGCGGAGGATGTTGAGGCGGTCAATCTCATCCGCCTCCGCGAGCGCCACGGCGGCGGCGACTTCGGGAAAACCGCGCAGCGCGGCGAAGTAATCCTCCCGCGCGGCGGCGGAGAGCTGCTTCGAGTCGTTCAGCCCGCGCAGCGCGCGCGGCAGGCCGTCGCCAATCCACGACGCCGGCAGGATGACGGCCGCGGCGGCGACCGGCCCCGCGAGCGGCCCGCGCCCGGCCTCGTCCACGCCGGCGGTGCGCGTGACGCCGGCGGCGAGTAGGATCCGCTCAAAATGGAACTTTCCCGCGGCCATCAGTCTCCGGCCAGGATCTCCCGCGCACGGGCCAGCGCGTTGTCGTAGTTCTCGCAGAAGTTCTCTGCGCCCCACTTCTCGACGAGGCCCGCCTGCGCCAGGGCCATCAGCGGCTGCGTGTGCGCCCCGCTGATGAGGATGCGGGTGCCGTGGCGTTCCCACTTCTCCTGGATTTGCTCGAGGGCGTTCAGCCCGGTGGCGTCCACGACCAGCACGTCCTGCATCCGGAGGATCAGCACGCGCGGGCGCTCATTGATGCGGCGGAGGCCGGTCTCAAGCTTGTCCGCTGCGCCGAAGAGCAGGGCGCCGACGAGCCGGAAGGAGACGACGCCCGGCGGCACCTGCTTGCCCCGCGGGTCGTTCGCGGGCGTGTCGGAGGTCTCGCGCTCGTCCGCCGCGATCATCTGCGTGGTGGAGGCGACGCGGTGGATGAACAGCCCCGCGGCGAACAGCAGCCCGATCTCGACCGCGAAGGTGAGGTCGGCGACGACGGTGAGCACGAAGGTGAGCAGGAACACGACGGCGTCGCCGCGGGGCCAGCGGGCGAGGCGCGCGAAGTTGTGCCACTCGCCCATGCGCAGGGCGACCTGCACCAGCACCGCCGCCAGCGCGGCGAGCGGGATGTGCGTGGCGAGCGGCGCGGCGGCCAGCACGATCACCAGCAGGACCGCGGCGTGGATCATGCCGGCGACGGGCGTGCGCGCGCCGTTGCGGACGTTGGCGGCGGTGCGGGCGATGGCGCCCGTGGCCGGGATGCCGCCGAGGCACGCCGAGGCGATGTTGGCCACGCCCAGGCCGACCAGTTCCTGGTTCGAGTCGTGCCGGTCCTCGATCATCCCGTCCGCGACCACGGCGCAGAGCAGCGACTCGATGGCCGCGAGCATGGCGATGGTGAAGGCCGGGCGGAGCAGCTCCGGCAGCCCGGCCCACTCGATCTGCGGCAGCGTGAGCGGCGGCAAGGACTGGGGGATGGCGCCAAAAGCCGTCCCGACCGTGGCGAGGCCGAAACGGCGGTCGAGGCCCAGCAGCGCCACGGTGGCGGTGGAGGCGACCAGCAACACGATGCTCGCGGGCAGGCGGCGTTGCAGCTTGGCGGGCCAGGCGAGCAGCACGGCGAGCGAGGCGGCCGCCAGCGCGAGGCCGGCGGGGTTGAGCTCCGTGAAGTGCCGGCCGAGCAGCACCAGTTTCGGGATGAACTCCGGCGGCAGCTTCTCCCCCTCCGCCAGCGGGATGGCGAAGAATTCGCGGAACTGCGAGCTGAGGATGATGACGGCGATGCCGGCCGTGAACCCGCCGGTGACCGGGTAAGGGATGTACTTGATCATCCCGCCGAGCCGCGCCCAGCCCATCGCGACGAGCATCAGCCCGGCCAGGATCGTGCAGACGGCGAGATTGGCCAGGCCATGCTGTGCGTACACCGCGTACACCACGCCGATGAACGCGCCGGTCGGCCCGCCGACGCTGACGCGCGTGCCGCCGAGGGCGGAGATCAGGAAGCCGGCGACGATGGCCGTGTAGAGGCCGGCCGCCGGGTCGTTCACCGACGCGATGCCAAACGCGAGCGCCAGCGGCAGCGCGATGATGCCGACGGTGAAGCCGGCGGAGGCGTCGTGGCCGAAGTCGGCACGGGTGTAGCCGCGGAGGGTTTCCAGCAGGCGTGGGCGGAAAGCAGGCAACATCACCAGCGTCATTCACGGGCCAAAGGCCGGCGGGCGCGACGAAAAAGTTGGCTGCGGGAAAGGCGGTTTCCCCGTTCCAAGGGATTTCCCGCACGTGCCGGGGTCGTTGCGGCGATGGAGGGCGACGTTGGGAAAACCGGGGAAACCCATCCGTTGACAGGTGACAGGGCCGGCTCCTACCTTGACCCGCATTCGCGGTCGGCGTGGGGTCGTAGCTCAGTTGGTAGAGCACCACAATGGCATTGTGGGGGTCAGGAGTTCGAATCTCCTCGGCTCCACCACTTCCACCGCGGCGCTCCCGGGAGGGACTCCCGGGAATTCCCTAGGGATTTTCATCCCCGTTCAGTAGCCGGCTGGATTCGGCCGACGACTTCTCCTCCCGCGCCAACGAACGCAACTGTCCGGGCGTGTAGTCGAACCACGGGAGCTGGATCATGGGCTGATTCCACCAGCCGCGGCCGTGCTCGGTCTTGTTGATGAACTCCGAGACGGCCACGAAGAAGGAAAGCACAAACCACCCGGCAAACACGATGGCCGCCGCGGTGAACTGGCCGGCGCGCGTCGCGAGCCACGCCGCCAGCCGCACGAACCACACCCGCTCCGGCGTGGGGCGCGGCGCCAGCAGCCCAAGCCGCCGCAGCGCATGCCACTCGGCCTCGCCCAGCGCGTCCTCGCCCAGCGCGCCGGCCCGCCAGGCGTCGCGCAGGCCATTGGCATAGACACGCGCGGCAATCAGACGCAGTGCGACGAACGCCGGGAAGAGGAACAGCGCGGCAAACCCGAAGAAGTTCTGCGACGCCTTCAGCGCCGCGGCCGGGGTCGCGTCCACGAGCTGCGGCACGTACTGGGCCAGCATGGGTGTGAGCTTGAGGATCAGCACGAGGCCGGAGACCAACGCCCACGCAAAGGCCACGCCGAGCGTGGCCAGCCAGCGCCGGCGGATGAGCTTCCACACGACGCGGAAATCGTAGAATCGCCGCCAGTCGCCGGTGCTGGCCTGCCGGGCCTGCGCGAGCGGCACGTACATCATCGCGGCCGAGAAGAGCAGCATGCCGAGGATGAAGACGGACGGTCCGAACCAGGCGTGCTCGTAGCCCTTGTTGAAAGAGTTCTGCCAGCCCGCGTACCAGGCCACGGCCCACAGCAGTCCGCCGGGCAGGGTAAGCACCCAGGTGTTGAAGGCCATCTGCACGCCGAGCCTCAAGTTGGCAAAACCCCCGCCGACAAGGCGATGGAGGAGCCGCGGCCTCGCAGG
>JBJXFY010000239.1:0-3153 GCA_046155815.1 Limisphaerales bacterium
CCCATTCTGCCCAGGCTGCTTTTCCCTTCAACGCGAGCGCAGAGTCTCGAGGTGTGCGGGAAATAGATTCGCTCCATTGTCCAGCCAAGAATGAAGTTCTTTGACGGTTTTGAAGGGAGGATATAACCTCAGAACTCCCGACATAGGTCCCTCAAGTAATGAGCGGTTCCTGGCCTGCGACGGCCAGGCGGACGCGCAAGCTGCTTCCGGGGTAATAAACCGGTTCTACATCCAATTCACGACATAACTTCGCCAACGCTTCACTGCGATGCGGCGACGATTGGGCAGCGATCGTGATCTTCAATTCCGTCTCCGTTACCTCCATGCTGGCACTCGATTGGAACGCCGCCTGAAGCAACGTCCGGCCTTCGTCGTCGGCACGGGCATAATGCTTCCCTAAGCGATCCAACAACGCCGTCTCACAGTGGTAGGCGATGATTTTGATCGCATCCACGATCAGTTTCCTTTCCTTCTTCAACGTCTTCAAACCTTGCGCCGGCACACGCTTCGGCAGTTGTCGCAGTTGCTCGGCCAAGGCCTGCTCCCGTAACTCGGCTTGCTTCAGGCGCTGACGCAAACGCGCCTGCGCCACTTTGAAGCCACGCATGGTGGGCCGCTGCTGCTCTTGGTTCGCGGCGGCCTCCGCACCCAACTCGGCGCGCAGACGTGTTACTTCCGCTTTGGCCTGCTGCCGTTGCTTGGCCACACCCTTGCGTGCCGGATTGGGACGCGTGGCTGTCTCCGGCACCTCCTCCACACCGTATTCCACCAAAGCGTCCAGAGCGAATTCCGCATCCATGTATTTGAAGTAGTTCTCTTGCCGCCAACGCCGAAACAGACGCCGCACCACCTCCACAGCCGTCAGGTCGCTACGGTTGGTCACGATCACCGTCTGCCGGCCATCGTCCCGCAGCACCGTGATCTGCCGCAGCCACAAATACTCCGGCGCCCCGGCCGAACGCCGGCGCCGATGCGGCCGCAGCCGGCCCACACGCACCCGCGGCTGATCGTACAACCAGTACGTCTTATCCTGGCCGTCCTCCTGCACCCGGTGCGCGCTGAAACGCGAACGCGGCACCGGCCGACGTTTCCCCTTGCGGTAGGTGATGACGTCCACCCCCAGAGCGATCAGACGCGCAAACAGCCGCACGCTCCAACCGCCCCGATCAAACAGCACCGTCAGCCGCCGCTCCGCGGACACCAACTCTTGGGCCTCGGCGACGATGGCTTCCAGCACCTGCGTCAAGCCGGCATTCATGGCACTGGTGACCACCAACAACGGCGCGCCGTCCGCGTCATGCAGCCAGGTGTCGGTCGCCGCGCAGGTGGCCACCGACCGTTGCGCCTTCTTGGTCTTGGCCAACGGTTCTTGGCCGCTGTACTCCCGGACATGGCCGTCCAGGTACAGAAAGGCGACGCGGTCTTCGTTCTGGGCCAACCGCAAACGGGCCAGTTCGTTCATCAACGCGTGTCCTTGGCCCCGTGCCGCCAGCAGCGTGAGCTTACGCCGCAAGGTCTTCACTTCGGCCACGCGGTCCAGGCCCAGCAAACACCCCAGGCGTTCCGGGGAGTATTCCTTGACGTTTTCCGGACGCTTGATCCGCAGCAAGGCCAGCAGGACCAGGCTCAGCACGGTGGTCCGCAGGCCATAGAAGGCGGGACCGAGGGAACCATACAGTCGGCGGAAGACCTCCAGACCCCCATGCGCTTGCAGCACGGGCACGGCCAGCAACACGCCGGCCTGGGGCAGTTCGGCCTGGTCGCCGAACAACGGCGCGGCATCGTCGAGCAAGCCCTGCCGGGCCAGACAGCGATCCCCGGAGCGGTCGGTTGGGTCGCGGTCGATGGTGAAAGCGCGGGTGGGGACGGTGGGGTCGGGAACGGCGCCGGGCACCGATGCGGCTTCGGCGGCGCCTGCCGCGGCGGCCGGCACGACCGGGCCGGCGTCCGGGGACCGTGCTGCCACGCCCGCTATCTCCTCACCGACCGCCGGCTCGGCGGCGGTCGCTGCCTCGGCCGCCTCCGGAAAGGGGGTTTCGGCCGGCGCCTGAGCCGCGGCCTCCCAGGGAAGTTCCGCGGCCGGCGTGGTCTGCCGACGCAAGCCGGCCTGCTGGAGGACCCGCCGGATGGTGGCTTCACTAACCCCCAGCCGCCGGGCCATCTCCCGGTTGCTCACGCCGTGCTGGAACCAGCCTTTGACGAACGCGACTTGACTGCCGTCGAGCGTGGCGTGCCGGCCCGTGGGCCGCTTGGGCAGCAAGCCGGCGGGTCCGTGTTGGCGGTAGCGTGTTTCCCAGCGGCGTTGGGTGGCCACCGCATGCCCGAAGGCGGCAGCGATCTCGGCCTGCGTGGCCAGTTCGCTTTGGCGCAACATCACCGCCACGAGGGCCACATGGTAGGAATCCTGCACAGCGACGCGATAGAGAATCTCATGTCGGCAAAAGATGACGCGATAGCCGTCGCAATCGTCGAACCACAGGCAGGGATTGATATGGGTACGTGAGGAGCCGGTGTTCGTTTCGGGGTTCTTGAACAGAGAAGGAGCAGCGCGGTTATTCATACCATCCTATACGCTCCCCGGCGGTCTTTTGTTTCAGAAAAACGCTCACTATTTCCGTCGCACTCGAGGGCCTAAAAGTGAGAAATCGCCGGCATTCTACGGGCTATGTCAGGAGTTCTGAAGTTGCGACTTCTGCATACGACTTTTGCCTTGGGCAAGTCTTCCGGCTTCGTGATTCCCTCCGTGGCGTCCGGAAGATACTCTCCGGGACCGAACATAGCGCAGCCCTCCTTGGCCAGGGGTTTCCTGCCAAGAAGTTACCAAAACTGCTCGGTGACGTCATGCCCAACTCCCGGCAATGATGCTATAGACTCGCGTTACCCGACAATGACGGGCTGAAGAGGCGCATCGTGGCCGGCCGGCTCTTCGAGTCGCCGGATGAGAACTCTGCCGTGGTAAGCGAATTCCTGCTGTACCGATTGGGCCTGCGGAACGATACCGCCTTCGATGACCTGATCGGCAAAAAGCTGCGCCTCGAGCTTCGCACAGAGGGACAAGTTGCCGGACTGAGGCTCTACCTCGACAAGGCGGGCGGCGCGGAACTCACGCGCGAGGAAGCTTTGGCGCTGGATAAGGTCCGACAGCAGATTCCG
>JBJXFY010000274.1:0-7226 GCA_046155815.1 Limisphaerales bacterium
TTCGAACAAGGCTACCGCCGCCGCCGTGGCCGTGCCCACCACGGCGACCCCGCCCCCCACGACCAAGGCCAAAGCCAACGAGGTCAGCGCGTAATCGGGCAGCACGGTGCTGGCCTGATGCCGCAGCACCGCCCAGGCGCCAGCGTCGACCGCCGCCCAGGAAGACAGCACCGCCAGCACCGGCACGACCAGCAACAGGCAAAGCAGCACCAGCGCACCGCGCCCGGCCGAGCGCAAAACGGGCCGGATCATCGACAGCCCGCCGGCCGCCACCGCTTGCGGGAGTGCCTCGGCAAAGGGGATTGAATGCGAACGATGCTCATTTGTCTTTGCTGATTATGATGACGCCATGTTCCTGGACATCGCCACAGCCACGGTGCGTTACGGCAGCGCATTCCGCTCGGTCGCCGCGCTGACCGGCGGCCGGCACGCGCCCACCCGGCCCGCCGTGGACGGCGCCAGCCTCGCGCTGGAGGCCGGACAGATTGGGGTGCTGATCGGCCCGTCCGGCTGCGGCAAGACCTCGCTGCTGCGCGCGGTGGCCGGGCTCGAGCCGCTGGCGGGCGGCCACATCACGATCGGCGGCGAGGTGCTGTCCGACGCCGCGGCGTGGCCCGCGCTCGCGCCGGTGCTGGCTGCGGCGGGCGTGGGTCCCGGGCGCTTCGCGACGGAGCGGCGCGTGGCCGTGACGGCGGCGGACAAGGCCGCGCTGCGGGCGTGCACTGGCGCGGACGCGGTCGAGATGGAGTCCGGCGTGATCGTCCGCGCCTGCCGGGCGGCCGGCGTGCCGGCGGCCATCGTGCGCGCGGTCTCCGACGCGGCGGAGGACGACCTGCCGCTGGACTTCAACGCGCTGATGTCGGCCGATGGCCGGCTGGACGGCCTGCGGCTTGCGCTGGCCGTCGCGTCGCGGCCGTGGCGGATTCCAGCCCTGCTGCGGCTGGGGCGCGGCTCGCGGCACGCGGCGGAAAGGCTGGGGGAAGTCCTGTGGGCCGTGCTGGCACGACGGGAGGAATGGATGCCGCGGACGTGACGCCACGCGCGATCGGGGCGCAACCGGTCAGGAAACGCTTGCGTCTGGTAATGCCGGAACATATTCTGCCTCGTCGTTTTTTGGCACGTCGTCCCGTATCATCCTCATGAATTCACACCTCACCCTTGTTTCGCTGGCGGCTGTCGCCGCCTTCACCTCGTCCGTAACCCAGGCCGGCCTGTCGTTCGATTTCCGCTATGACATTCCCGGTGGCAACGGTTCGCTCTCCAGCGGCACTCACTTGAACGTCGGCGCCGTCTATCTTTTTGAAGACGCCGTCATTGTCGATAGCACCCCGTATGACGTGAAGGTCACGATTGAGGCCTTCAACAACGGTGCCGGGCTGGCCAACCTGGACGAAAGCCTGGCTGCCGGCGGCGGCTTCCAAGCCAACTTCCAGCCTCGCGTGACCGGCATCCCGGCCAACAGCCCTTCGGTCCGCTTCCGCTGGGACTTCTTCAACGGCACGACGGGGACGCCGGCGACGCTTTTGAATTTCGCCATCAGCACGATTGACGTGGATGGCCAGCCGAACGGTTCCATCCGCGAGCGGCGCACTTTCTTCGGCGCGGGCAGCTTCACCCTGAACAACCCGACCGAATTGACGGCCACCGTGCTGCCCGGGGCGGTGCGGATTGACGGCGCCCCGCGCGAGGGCACCGACATCTCCACCGAGTCTTCCTTGGCGGCATTGATCGGCTATGGAGACGTCGGCTTTGTCGTTTTTGAGAGTGGCTTCGTCGGGACTGGAACCACCTCGGCATCCCGCCAGTCCTCCTTCCAGGGCGACTTCGCGATTGACGTGCCGGAGGTGACGGTCGTCCCGGAATCCGGCACCGTGGCCGCCGGGGCGGCACTTGCCGGCCTGGCCGCCCTGGCCCTCCGGCGGCGCCGCGCCTGAAGGCCCGCCAACCTCGTACGCAGCCGACCCTTGGGCCGGCTGTTTTGCTTTCCAGCAACGCCCGGGCCGTCCTTGGCGCGCGGCGATGCGCCGGCAAGCCGCCGGGCAGGCCCGCCCGGACGCCGCGTTGCGCCGTCACTCGCCGGCGCGCGGCGCCCTATCGTGCGGCGACCGGAGGCGGGTTGGTCGCGCCGCCGGGTATCGTCTGGGCAATCCGTTCCATCATGTAGGGATAGAACGGATTCGAGGAGACGCGCACGAGCGAGTCGAGGCTCACGATGAGCAGGCCCACCTCGCCGCGCACGCTGATGGTGCCGAGGTTCACGCCGAAGTTCTCGTTCGTGCCCGGGTCCATGCCGTAGAGCGCATCGTCCACCGGGAACGGGATCGAGACGTGGGACATGGAGAAGATGCCCGGCGGGTAGGCGAGGCCGAGGGGATGCACGGTTTCGTTGGTCGCGCCGGCCTCGGTGACGCGCCGGACGACCTCGGGGCTGGCGGGATCGGGGTTGGCGATGACGGTGGTGCGGAAGCCGCGGGGTGGCGGCGGCAGCAGGCGGTCCAGCGCCGTCTCCATGTTCGAGCGCAGCAGCGGGCTGACCTTGGCGTTGCGGTTCACGTCGAAGAGCACCAGCTCGCTGCCGTTCGGCGGGATCTGCATGTGGAGGTCGGTGATGATCGCGCGCGTGCTGACCGTGAAGTCCACGACCGACTGGAAAGTGAGCACGGGCGGGAGCTCCTTCAGCCGGCCCTCGCGCCCGAGGCGCTGGATCTGCCGTTGCAGCGAGCGCGTGAAGAGGCACGACTGCCGCGCGCCGTTGATGGGAAAGGAGTTGTACTTGAAGGGATTGAACTCCGGCACGATACCCAGCCACGCGGCCTTGGCGAAGGCCGGGAATACGGCCGGCCAGCCCAGCACGCCCGCAAAGCGGGCGAAGGCCGTCACGCCGATCATCGGCGAGATGAGGATCAGTTGGTCCGGCCGGGCCAGTTCCGGGTCGGTGAGCGCGTCGAGGGCGTGCTGCATGGCAAGCGCGCCGCCATTGGAGAAGCCCACGAGGTGCAGCGGCTGGCCGGGCTGGAGCCGGCGTTTCGCCTCTCGCACCGCCAGCCGCGTGGCCGCCACCCAGTCCTCCCATTCCACGTCCGTCAGGCCGGCGGGCACCGTGCCGTGGCCCGGCATCCGGATGCCCACGGCCACCCAGCCACGGTCACGGTAGAGCCACGCGACGTGCCGCAGGCTGTAGGGCGTGTCCGTCAGCCCGTGCAGCAGCACGACCGCGCCCGCCGGCGGGCCGGCGGGCTCCAGGAGGTAGGAGCGGTTCCAGTCCTGCTGGAAGCCGCCGGGATAGATCGGGCTGCCGGAGTAGTAGCGGTTGGCGGGGATCCGGTCCTCGGGTTCGAGCCGGTCCGTGACCTTCTTCCGCACGTCGTCGAACAGTTCCTGCTCGGCCTTGAGGAAGCCGGCCCAGTCCAGGTCGTCGAGTTGCCTGACCTTCAGGTCGTCCGGCACGTACGTGTGCCAAACCTTGAGCTGCGGGCCGTTGCGCGCGTCCCAAGCGCGGACGGCGAGCAGGGTGACGAGGGTGGCGGCCAGCACGAGGCCGAGGCGCTTGAGCCATTTCAAGGTTGTTTCACGCATTATG
Source organism: Limisphaerales bacterium (assembly GCA_046155815.1). GTDB lineage: Bacteria > Verrucomicrobiota > Verrucomicrobiia > Limisphaerales > CAIMTB01 > JBJXFY01. The sequence continues at coordinate 3,581 of JBJXFY010000274.1, forward strand.
ATCGGGGCGGGACGGCGACATCCGCCGGCCAGAGAGTACCGTCGGGAAGCTTGGGCAGCCGGTCGCCGCACAAGCAAGCCGGTTGCTCGGAGGGCGGCCTTTCCAGGCCGCTCCCGAGCGGGCTTGAAAGCCGGCTCTCCGTCCGCCTCATGCCGCGCTGCCCACGATCTCGCCGATGGCCTTCGCCCCGCTGCGCGCGAGCCGCTCGCGCAGGCCGCACACGATCACCCGGGCCAGCGCCGGCCCCTCGTACACCATGCCCGTGTACGCCTGCACGAGGCTCGCGCCGCAGGCCAGCTTCTCCCATGCGTCCGCCGCGTCGAACACGCCGCCCACGCCGATGACCGGCAGCCGGCCGCGGGTCTGGCGGTGCAGGTGGCGGATGACCTCGTTGGCCCGCCGGCGCAGCGGCCGGCCGGAGAGGCCGCCGGCCTCCGCGAAGACCGCCTGCGCCCGCGCATCCCCCGTCCCCGGCCGCGTCAGCGTCGTGTTCGCCGCAATGATGCCGGCCAGCCCGCGCGGCACGGCGAGCGAGAGGATTTCGTCCAGCGCGTCGAGGGACAGGTCGGGCGCGACCTTCACGAGGAGCGGCTTCGGCCCGCGGCCCGCGGCGGTGGCGAGCTCGCCGGTGTCCTGCTGGAGCGCCCGCAGGATGGCGTCGAGCGCATCGGCGTCCTGGAGCTGCCGCAGGTTCGGCGTGTTCGGCGAGCTGACGTTCACCACGAAGAAGTCCGCCCAGGGCCAGCAGCGGCGGAAGCTGTACCCGTAATCGTCCGCGGCCTCGGCGAGCGGGGTGACCTTCGACTTGCCCAGGTTCACGCCGACGGGGTGCGCCGGCCAGCGGCCCGCGGCGTGCCACGTGCGGAGGCGTTCCGCGAAGGCCTCCGCGCCGGGGTTGTTGAAGCCCATGCGGTTCACCAGCGCGCCCTCGGCCGGGGCGCGGAACATGCGCGGCGCGGGATTGCCAGGCTGGGGGTGGCGCGTCACGCCGCCCAGCTCGCTGAAGCCGAAGCCCAGCGCCTCCCACGCCGGCACGGCGGAGGCGCGCTTGTCCATGCCGGCCGCGAGGCCGAGGGGATTCGGAAAACGCAGGCCGAAGACCTCCGTGGACAGCTCCGGCGCGCCAAAGAAGCGCCGCATCAGCGCGCACAGGTCCGCATGCTCGGCCGCCAGGCCCAGCCCCGCGAGCGTCGCGTTGTGGATCGGCTCGGACGGGATGGCAAACAGCGCGGGACGGAGGACTCGGCGGTAGAAATGGCCCATGAAGCACAACGCCCGCGGTTCAGCCGCGGGCGCGGGGATGCGGCGGTCGCGCGCGGTTCACGGCCCGTTGTTGCCGATGGCCTCCACGGGGCAGCCTTCCATGGCCTCCTTGCACTGGCCCTCCTCCTCCGGCGTCCCCGGCTGCTTGTACACGATCGAGTAGCCTCCGTCGTCGTTGCGCCTGAAGTTGCCTGGCGCGGTCTCGCGGCACAGGTCGCAGTCGATGCACTGGTTGTCCACGTAATAGCGGCCGCCGATGTTGTCGGCGTAGCGGTTGGCAAGGTCGGCCATAGAGCACGCAAACCATGCGCGGCGAGCCGGGCTTATCAAGCCGGAAGGCCGGGCGGTGGCCGGGGCCCCGCCGGCGCCGGCCCCCGGACCGGCTCAGGCGCCCGGGAACAGCCGGCGGAAGTTGTCCTCCACCTGGCCGGCGAGTTCCGCCAGCGGCACGAGGCGGAGCGCCGCGAGGCCCTCGTACACGGCGGCGAGGTTTGCGGGATGGTTCAATGCGCGGCCTGCCGCATCGCGCAGCGGGTGGCGGTTCATTGCGTCCGGCAGGAGCTGGTCGGGCGCGTCGGTCTCCACCAGCAGGCGGTCCACCGGCACGAGCTTGAAGGCCTCGCGCTGCCGGGCCTTCCGCGCGTGCAGGAAGTACCCGGGAAAGCTGAAATGCGCCCCGAGCTTCACGAGCGACGCGATCATCTCTGCCGGCCCCCCGTAGCTGTGCAGAAGAAACCCCGGTGTCGGCCTCGGCAGCTCGCGAAGCATGTCTTGGAGCCGTCCCCACGCCTGCAGGCAATGGATGCTCGCCGGCAGCCCGCGCACCGCGGCGAGGCGGAACTGTGCAGCGAAGACTTCCTCCTGCTCGGCTAGCGAGGGCACGTCCAACGCGTCCAGGCGGGGGGCGATGGCGGCGCGTACGGCGGGCGTGCATCCGAGCAACCAGCGGTCGAGGCCGATCTCGCCGATCACCGCGCCGGGGCTGGCGTCCAGCGCGGCGGCCAGCGCCGCCTCCCACCCGGCCGTTCGTTCGCGCAGGTACCAGGGATGCAGCCCGAAGGACGGGATCACCGTGCCGGGAAACTGCCGCGCAAGGGCGGCGACTTCACCCCAGTCCTCCTCGGTGGAGCCGTTCACCACCATGCGTGCCACCCCGGCCGCGCGCGCTTCGGTCACGAGTCGGGCGCGGTCCGGCCCGAGGCGCGCGTCCTGCAGGTGGTTGTGTGCGTCGTACAGGCGCATGGCGCGCCGGGTCACACGGCCGCGTTCGCGGCGGCGAAGTCGCGGATCTTCGACCAGAGGCGGCCGAGGCCGTTGCGGCGGTTGGGCGAGAGATGCTGCGTGATGCCCACGTCCGCGAGAAAGGTGGGTTCGTTCCGCAGGATTTCCGCCGGCGGCTGCCCGCTGTAGAAGTCGCAGAGCAGCGCGGCGATGCCCTTGACGATGGCGGCGTCGGAATCGCAGCGGTAGCGGCACGCGCCGTCGGCGAACGACGGCACGAACCAGAGGTTCGAGATGCAGCCTTCGACTCGGTGGTCCGGGGTCCTGTAGGCGTCCTCGAGCGGCGGGAACTTGCGCCCGAGGTCCACGACGTAGCTCATGCGGTCCTGCCAGTCGTCGAGCAGGGAGAGCTTGGCCACGAGCTGCTGCTTTTTCTCCGCGAGGGTCGTCATCGGAGCCGCAGGTGCGGCTGCGCCTGCTATGCGGCGGCGGCGGCTTTGTGCAAGCCGGGGCAGGGGATCGTTCTCGTCCTCGTCCTCCGCCTTGTCCTCGGCAGCCGCGGTCGACAGACCGCACCGCTCCTCTCCCAGACCGGGGGGTGGCGGGGCGTCTCGAAGTCGAGGATGAGGACGAGGACGAGGACGGGCACGATTCGTCCGGCTCAGAAAAGATTCGCCCCGGCCGCGCCGCGTCCGCTATCCCCGCGCCCACATGAGATCCATGACGGGCTACGGCCGCGGCGAGGCGGCGCGGGACGGCGTCCGCTTTTCCGTCGAGCTCAGCGCCGTGAACCGGAAGCAGGCCGAGATCGCCGTGTCGCTGCCGCGCGACCTCGACGTGCTCGAGCCACAGGTCCGCGCCGCGGTGCAGGCGCAGGTGAGCCGCGGCCGGGTCAACGTCCGCATCGCGCGGCGCCTGGACGACGACCGCGCCGCCACGCAGGTGCGAGTGAACCGCGCGCTGGCCGAGGCCTACGCGAAGGAGCTTTCGCGCCTCGCGCACGACCTCGGCCTCGAGGGCGGCGTCTCGCTGGACCATCTCGTGCGCGCGCCGGGCGTTTTCGCCGCCGACGAGGCGGAAGGCGACGCCGCCGCAGCCTGGCCGGTGATCGAGGAGGCGCTGCGGCCGGCGCTGGCCGCGCTGGTCGCGATGCGCGGGCAGG